>PEAF01000035.1 GCA_002753465.1 Candidatus Omnitrophota bacterium | reverse complement strand
AGGATGAATAACCCCACAAAACCGGCCGCGATCCAATCCCGATCCCTTGCTGCAGCAGACAAACGGACGTCAGCGCACCAAAACTGACCATATAAAGGCTGTGCCATACATAGACGCCCTGCAAGATACAGAATAACCCGAAATAATTCCACTTCACCCGGTATTTTTGCGCGTCCCTCATGAGCAGGCACATACACCCCGTCAGCATCAAGAACAGACCATGCAAGAAGAAAAGATAATCCATTTGCGGTGGAAAAAAGTCCATCAAGATCTTATGCATACCTCTCCCATTGACTGATCTTACTTTGCTTAACAAGACTTACTTATAGCGAACCTGACAATTTTATACTTACACGCTCAGTAGACCGCCAATGTCCTGTCGACAAGTTCGCGCATTTGCGTCATGAGACTCTGCGCAGCGGCTGTGTCTGAGACATAATAATAAACCTCGATCAAATTGCCTTTAGACACGAAATAGTTATCCTCCCGGCGGAAACCTTTAGCAACCACGTAATTTTTCCTGTAAACCTTGAAACCATTAATATTAAGCTGCTCATACTGCGCCAACGCCGCTTCGTATTGCTGCTGCTCTTGGGCGATACCCGGATTATTGGCAAGAAAAGCCTCATCCACGGACATGCCGCGCTGGGCCATCTGCGCACGCACTTGATCCAGCGGAGATGATGTGAAATAATCCGCGCTCAAAGATGCTTTATCTATAATAAAAGCCGTCTCGGCGGGATTAGCCGTCGGGCTCTTGATAAGGTAATAATCTTGCGCATATTCCCGGCGTATCGTCGGGCATGCAACCGCTTCCTGCACGGAATACGACTTCCAGACTGAAGGGATGCTCAACTGAAAACCAAACTGCTGATTTTGATAAATCCCCTCACGGGCTGAGCTATCTGCCGAACTGTTTGGAGACAAACAACTGACAAACATTCCGGCTACCCAAAAGAACATGATCATTTTCAACATCTTCGATCCATCCATAACCCCGCCTATCTTTTAACTCTATTTCTTAAATATTTTGTGTCATGGTAAACGTAAGATTTTAATCAAATCCTGCCTGCATGTTGCAGGGACTCCAGGCAAATATAAGATCAAGTTAGAACGGCACACGCACCGTAGCGGTGATCGCACGCGCCGACAACTGCTTGTTGGCCGTGAGCATATCGCAATCAACGCTTATCGCCATGCCATGATATACAACGCCGCCGAACCCGAACCCCACGCGCGCGTCATGCCGGTCGGGCGCGTCCACGTACGTTTCATAGGCCGTATCGGGCACGTCCGCAAAACTCGCCCTAACGCTGCGGCCGTCATTCTTGAGCTCGCGTTCGAATAACACGCTCGCGTCAGCGAACAACATCCCCCAGCGCATATCCATTTGCGTCGCCACCCTTCCACCCGCAGCGGCCGTCAAGGAATGTGCCCGCTGTGCCTCAACCTTCGCCGCCAGATTCCCCGGGCCTGATTCGCGGAAACTCTCGATAAAAGCGTCCATATACTGCATCTCAACCAAAGGCCCCCATGTGACCTTGCCGGCTTTAATGTCATACCCGCCCCGCCACTGATAGGACGCCTGGTGCCCTTTGGGGCTGGCCTTAAACCATTGATCGATCGTGCCGGCATTCACCCGGCGCTGATGATCATAGTTCATCCCGGAATAACCGGCCGATGCGTCCATATAGCCGCCATTGAATATCCGCGTTGAGCCATAAAGCATCCAGGTATTTGCCCTGGCGTCCATGTCCCCGCGTTCGTCGTCAAAATGAGCGTCCCGTCCGCCGTAGCCAAAAGCGGCGCCCAAAAGCGCGCGGTCGGTCACCCGCCAATCCAAACCATTACTGATGCCATACCCGCGGAAACGATGGCCGATCTGGTCTTCTGTTCCCTTGAACTCCCCCGTGTCACGGCTGGCCGCGGCGAACCAGCTCATCGTGTCTGTCAAGGCGACGCGCTGCTCACCCAATCCCTGCGCAGCCGCAAGCCTTGCCGCCTGGTCAAGCGCCTGCTTAAGACTTCCCGTGCCTTCAAAAGGGGCATCATCATACGCAAAACCGGCCAAGGATAAAGACTCTCCGAGAAGGCGACCATGGGACACAGCCCCGTCTTGTGCGGCCCTGAGCATGAACAGATGACGGGCAATTTGATCATTCACCTGGCGCGCCAGGTCAAACCCCGCCTGCACGAACGACCCGAGGAAGCTCACCCCCAATCGCGCCAACGCATTACGTTTATCTCCCGTCGATGACATGGCATTGATCTGATTTGTCGCATTCGCAAAGTCCCCTGTGACTGTTCCTTGCCACTTATCCAGGACCTGCGCGATCGCCGCCTCACTCGGCGTCACGGCAACGGCCGTCAGCATCACCGGAGCCGTGATCATCATCCCGTTCCTGGCCAGGAAAAGGAACCGACCGGGCATGCCGATATTGGACGCATAGATCAGACCTGTCGATGTATTACTATCCAGAAAAGCCCCGCTCACCGCTGAGCCCGTGATCAAATATTGCGTCCCGGCGGCTAGTGTTCCGTCCGTGAACCCGGCCCGGACCGCGCTGCCTGATTCAACCGCGCCCCATTGAATGCTTTTATAATTGAACTCGATGTCAAAATCTCCGGCGGCGATATCGGAGCGGTCAATGAGGACCAATTGGAAGTTGTTAAGTTTGTCAAAACCCAAAGACGCCGCCTGATAATACCCGACCCCGGGCCAGTTGACGATATAGGCCGGGCGGGAATTGACGGTTGCTGTGCCGTACTGGACGAGCGCGCTGCCGGCCCCAAGCGTATCAACATCACCGAAATAAGGAGCAAGGATCTGGCGGCTATTAACCGTCGTCAATCCAGTGTCATCAAAATTCGCCGGCGGCGCCGCATTGAACTGGATATTACCGTTATTGACAACGTATAGTAATGAATTGGAATGACCCAGGTAGTTTAGTGAAAAACCGATAGCCTGCGGGCTGGTAAAACCATCGTCATTAGCGGCAAGCGTATTCGTGACGATATTGTCGCGGACCGTTCCTGTATCCGCCCGGCCTTCGAGACCATGGCACAACAGCATGGCCGCCGCAATAACCGCCAACCGAACCAGATCGATCCGCCCCGTCCTATTAATCGCTTTTCGCATTTACATATCTTAGCACTGCGGGCATATTATCGGAAGAAAAGGCCTTAAATAATGTGCCTGATTTAGGCCAGCACCCAGTATAGTCACTCGCGCATAGATCACCCACGGGATCACGGAAAAGATCAGCCAGACACCATTTTCGAAAACTTCAGGTCATGATAAAGCCTGCGCACCGCGAGCTCCTTGGCTTTCGCCTCAACCTCGACGGTAATATTCATCCTTTGCCACTCAACAGGAAAATCACTCTTGTGAATATAGTCATGGTGCCAGGCCACGTGCTTGCCATCCCACCCCTGTTTAGGGCTGGAAATATGGAACAGCGGTTCGCGGTCCCAGGTCTTTAGCGCCGCATCCGTGGCCTCTTGCACGGTCAATCCATCGGGCAGGCAACGATGATGATGCACATCATAAACCAAAGGAACTTGATACTGTTTACAGAACGGCAACAGGTCAGCGGGCGAATAGATCCGGTCATCATTCTCTAGGGTCAAGCGACTGCGGACATCCTTGCTCAAATGTGGCAGCACACGCCCCATCCTCTTGAGCGCGGCTTGCTTATTCCCGTAACCACCCCCGGCGTGAATATTGATGACATCAGCCCCGATGAGCGCGCTGACCTGGGCCTGGTACTCAAGCTCAAGGATGGATCTTTGCACAACGTCGGGCTTCGGCGAACTCAAAAGGATAAATTGATCCGGATGGAAGGAAAGGCGAACATCAAGGGCACGCGAACGTTCACGGCACTGCAAAAGCATCTTTTGAATATCCGTTTCGTCTGGCAACTGCGCAAGATCGTACCCGGCATCCGGATGTGTTTTTACCGGCCAGAACTGACTGTTCACCCTGAAACATCCGATATGATGAGCGCCACAATACTCGATCGCCTTTAAAAGCGTCCTGGCATTCTCAAGGCACAGCCAGGATAATTTCGCAAGCCGCTCGTTCCGGGGAAACTTCAGCAAATGCGTTGCCGTAGCGACCCTGAACTTGATCGGTTGGTCAATGAACAGACAGCACAGGCCAAGTCTTATCATAACTCCCTGCTTCACTTATTTTTAACAGACACGCCGATCACAAAAAGAACTGAATATTCCTGCTTGTTGCAACCATTGACCGCCGGCATGGGAACACCGGGCCCGACAGGAAACGCCACGTCCTGAACCATTGACGGAGAACACGCCGCATCACCTTTAGCTGGTGTATAGCGTGCTGCATGGCAAGGCAGGTGCGTCACATCATAAAGCTTAACCCCACCATCAAGCTGCCAGCGCACTTCCCCAGCCTTATTCATGGGAAAAACGGTCAGCACCGCCGTCGTTCCACGGCCACCTGTAACCACGTATTGACCCGAGGGAAGCGGGAAGATCGGCTTTTCCATGATCAACCCATGCTCCTCCAGCCACCAATCCTTATCATCATATTTCCACTGGGCCGGGGCGATCCCTCCTGACGCCTTTAACTTTTCGTAATCTTTAAGCATACATCCCCGCGGACCCGGATCCTCATGCCACAGGCCCCACGACGCAGCACCGTCACCTGAACTTGCGCCCGGATCACCCAGCGCCACGATATACTCGAGCGGAATATGCCTAAACTGCGTCTCTGGAACCACCTCGGGTCGAGCTGGCTCCGCCCCGGCGAGCACAATCAAACACACGCTCAAGAGCACGCAACGTAAGCTAACTAAGATTTTCATAAAAATAACCTCTTGGGATAAGTCGGAACCAGCAAAGGACTCTTACATTTTATCCGAACCAGGAAATAAAATGTGCCATAAAAAGCCCCACCAGTCCTTACGGACCGATGGGGCTTCACACCAACCTGAAGTGAACTGACTTCCTTGTGACTATTTACTCTTTGAAAATGGCTTCAAGCTCATCCTGGAAAGCCTTCTTCGCCTTCACCTTGATCACCATTGACTCTTTCTTCGCCTTCATGGCATCCATAACCGCATCTGCCATCTTCTCCATCTTCTTCCCGTAGGCTTTCTTGATCTTTTCTTTCATAATTTCGATCATGACCTGACGTTTTGCCTCATGCGCCGCACACATCAGCATTTTCATCTTATTCTCAATACAGCACTCTTTCCCCTCACAACACTTTTCCCCACCCTGCACATTGGCAGCAACATTCGGCTGGGGCACTTCACATGTTCCTGTCTTAGCATCACAACCCATATAATTCTCCTTTGCTTTTATTTCTACTTCCCTTAATTATTTTGTCGACGGCTGAGGCTTAACCGTTGTCTGCCCTTGATTCGATTGGCTGCGTTCTTTCCATTGCTCATGATCCTTTTTGCGCTCTTCACGCATATGACGAAGCTGTTCCTCAAGGGGCTGGATCTTCTTATGATTTTCCTTTAACTGTTCTTCTATCGGCCTGGCTTGGGCCTGGATCGCCTTTACCTGTTCTCTTAAGGGCTTTATCTGGGCCTCAAGCTGCTTGATCTGATCATAAAGGGGCTTTGCTTTGTCGCGTAAAGGTTGCAATTCAGCACGTAACTTTGCATCCTCTTGACGTAATGCTTCAAGTTTCTCTCGAAGCTCGCGCCCTTCCCCTTTTTCCAAACCGTGTTCCCTGCCACCCGTCATATTCGCAGCAGCGGCCGGTACCTGCTGAGCACGGCTTTGCACGGCAACCCCAAATACAAAGCTGAGGCCAACAACCATTGTTAAAAGAATCTTCTGGGCTTTCATACTTCCTCCTTAATATTAAAAACTACGTTGATAGATCCATTCAAACTCCCGTCACTCTATTAGACAAAAGGCAGAAACAAATAGTTCCCGACTTTAAAGAACAGGCATGCGCGCCCATTAGTTTCAGTACACTCACCAGTAAAGCTTTTTAAACCTGGCCGAATACCGCTTGATCCATTTCTTTGAAGCTTCTTCAAGAGAAACCTGCTCACCTGTTTGCAGCGTCAACAGATCGCGAAATTCAGCGATCAGGTAAATCTGCTCGATCATCTTAACTTTAAATGCTTCCTGAATATTATAGAAACTTACGGCAACATCAAAAAGCCTTGTTTCAGCATTCTTCGTACACCGGACCACCATCGCCTTAACCTTAAACACCTTGTCCTCAAAAGGCATGCTGACGATAATCCTGGCCCCTTCCCTGACCATGGTCATCGACGAGAACAGCAACCCGCCCAGACTCAGATTAACAGTCTGCGAACGCGCCTCTTCCTTCGCATCCTTCTTGCTGACGCCAAGGACTTTATAACCCAGGGGTAAACACAAAGGATGACGGATATACTTCCGACTTTCAACAACCTGCATACCGCCCCCGATCAAATCATTCAAGAGTTTCACCTACCAATCACCCACTTTCTCCAATTCTATACTCCTTAGCTTAAAGATGCAATCAAGAATAACCACCCTGCGCCAGTTTCATACCATAAAGGCCGCAGGCAATAAAAAACCCTCGGACTTTGTATTCATCCGAGGGTTCTAAACTGGCCCCAACCACTAGCTACTTCAACTAACCTCCGGGGCCCTTCTCTATTTAAATTCTACTCCTTTGGGTCAAGCGGTCAAGGGATTTAAATGAGGGGGGGGGATTCTCTCAAGCCCTTACGCGGCTTTCGAAATACCCGGGACACATTCAGTTTTTGTGATAATCTATTTTTATGATGCAACAGCGCCTGACCGAACTTGAACGTAAAACCGCTTACCAGGACAAACTTCTTCAGGAATTGAATGAGGTTGTTTTTGGGCTAAGCAAGCGCCTCGATCAGCTTGAATCCCGCCAGAAGGCTATGAACAATCAGCTCACCAGCGGAAATTTGGTTCAACGCCAGGAAGACGAAACCCCACCGCCGCATTATTGAATAACCCGGAACACCGCATTAATGTTCAATGTGCCGTCAAATTACGAAACACTCATTTATTTCATCGCAAACAGCCGACAATTAAGTCTGTGTCCCCGCATTTTTAGATCATACAAACAAAAACCCCCAGTCTTGAGAACCGGGGGTCTTAGGCTCATTAAACAAAAGGGGGGCACATATCCAATTATTAATTAGACATGCACCCCCAATGAAATCTCAAACTATCTTACTGGCCACTTGCTGAAATTACTGCACTAAGAATCTTGCTCTCAACATAATCCCCTACCTTGTATTCAACAGTATTCATCACCGACGGAGTTACGGAGCTGTCATATTGAGTAAAACAAATACCACCAATAAACGCAATGACACCGACTTCAAACCAGCTTATTTCTGTCCACGTACGGCCCATCGCCGCATGCCTAAACTTCAACTCGACCGGAATACTTATGCGCGGCAGCGTCGTATTCTTCTTAATGTCCGATATATCAACATCAAAATTAAATGCCGCCGTGTAACCATACCCGAAAAGTGCTGGCGCCCATATTAAGAATCCCGGCCAATTGACCAGAAAGTTCATACCGCTACCTTTAAATTCTGATGACGTGGCGATCTTGGCAACGAAATCGACCTTTTTCAAACTTTCCTCATTAGAATAAAATGGGTAAATAATTGTAGCGCCATCACGCTTGAAAGCATTTGCAACAGCAACCAATAAGCGCTCTTCCTCGGGCTTATTCGTCGTCGCAACAATACCCACTACAACTTTAGCCGAAGCGCTATTCATAAACCCAGCTTTATACATGTCCAAATTCTGCATCGTCAACTGATGGGAACATCCTGATGTAAAAATAACCACACACAACAAACTGCATAAAATCCTTCTCATTAAACACCCCCCTGATTAATAAATACTTACAACCTAAATATTAGGTTCTCGCCACAAAGCAACATTTCGCCATACATTTCACACACAACAATGCACTACCCTAACAACAATCACACTTCTGTCGATAGGATTAGGGGGCTTTCAACTGACCTTTTCACACAATCTAGATAATCAAGGTGATTGAGCAGGTTCAGGCGCATGCCTGGATGGCGTGGACAATAAAAAACCCCCGGACTTTTTGATCATCCGAGGGTAAATAACTAGGACACACAAAGTTTTCTAAGATCGGGCCGCCGTATCAAAATCGATCATAACCACGAACTCACTGCCCACCCCGACTTGAGAAGAAATGGCTATATCCCCTCCCATCAGATCAACGATGGTCTTGCAAATATACAGCCCTAACCCGACACCGCCGCGCTCCTTTTTCCCTTCAAACTCATGGAACCGCGTGAACGCATCAAAGATCTTAGCCTTATTGTCTTCCGATACCCCCAAACCGGTATCCTTTATAGAAAACCTCAGACGGACTTTTCCTGCAGGACATCCTTCCAGGACTTTTTCCACGTTCACAGATATCTCACCCATATCCGTATATTTAACGGCGTTATCTATAAGGTTGAAAAGAAGCTGTCCAAGCCTCACCGAATCCCCCTTTAGCCGCGGGACACCATCGGCCACAACACATGACATCCTGATATTCTTCCCCAACAAAGCCGACTGAGGCAGCTCAAAGGCCGCAACGACACATTCCTTCAGATCGAACTCAGTGACCCTCAACGGAAGCCGGCCTGATTCCAGCCTGGAGACATCCAGCAGTTCCTCGACCAGGCCCAAAAGCCCGCCAGCTTTTACAAAAATAATATCAGCGAATTTCTTTTGCTGCTCGGGCGTCTGTTGTGCCCTAAGCAGACCGCTGAACCCCATGATCGCGTGCATGGGCGTACGGAAATCATGCGCTATATTATTCAGGAAATCGCTTTTAGCCTTATTAGCCAGCTCAGCGTTTTCTTTGGCCACCCGCAGCTCTTCCTCGGCGTGTTTGCGTTGCGTCACATCCATCGCCATGCTGATGACCACCCGCCGGCCATCCGCCAATTTGCCAAGAGGAGCCGCCATAAAATCCCATATCCGTAAAGCTCCGCCACGGGTCCTGATCGTGAATTCACCTTCAGCCACCGCTTTTTGAAGCTCATAAAGTTTATCGATACTACTCTGCACACGAGCACTTTCACTGCCATAAACCTTATCTGTCCAGGATGCTATCGTGGGGATATCCTTTTGGGCATAACCGCTCAGTTCAGACCAGGCCGTATTAATGGTAATGACCTCGCCATCCTCGGCGTGGATAATGACAGGAAAAGGGGCGAACTGAATGGCATTGCGGAATTTTTCCTCGCTTTGGCGCAGGGCTTCTTCATGCCGCAGGGCTTTGGCCATATCGCGGCGGATAAAGAAATAAAGCAAGGCACTGGTGATGCAGACAAAGAGGGAGCCCTTGAACACCGATATCAGGGTGATGGTCTTAAGATCATGGACGAACATGCCCAGGAGCGTATCAGAGAAATAGATCCACAAAAGGCTGACAACGGCATAAATGCCGACAATGCGAAACGGCGAGAAATGAAAGAATCTGTCGAGTTTTTTCATTCTTGAATTACTCTCACGGCACGTACATTACGTTGGAGAATACCATTCAGATCACAGGGAAACGTGCCCAAGCCACTAGAAAACAATACGCCTGAAATCAACTCCGCGCCAGAGAATTATTTTGGGGAATGGGAGGAGAACCTTTGGGCGTCACAGTTATTCTCACAGTCATTCCACTCAAACAACTTCAACTGATGCCGCGGCGTCAAAAGGGTTCGTCCTCATCGCGAACGAGAACAAGTAGGGATAGTGCGATTTCAAATGTTTCATGTACGCCAGCCATTCAATGATGCACGCGCCATAGGTCCGATTGATATCAATGGCGATGTGCTTCTGATCAGTCTCGGGAAGGGCGCGCAGATCCTTCCGGCGGGAAAGCTCATCCGTTAGATGGAACGTAGCCCACAGCAGATTGGTGAACGAATCATGCTCCAGCAAGTTCGCATTCCCCAGCAAGGTCAACAGGAACCCTCTTTTAGCGGCCAGAAGGTCCTTTAAAGCTGGAACATCCCCTGCCGCATAATCAATGGCACCATTATACTTCCTCAACACCCGGGAAATATCATCAAACTCTTTGCCCGAAAGGTCTTTGACGGAAGCCAGCTGCCTGATAATACTCGCGGCATTCGCATCGAACTTTGAGCAGGCTCGGATCAGGTCAGTGCCCAATTCTATGAAGAAAATGCCGATGACCATATTCATTTTGCGCAGCAAAGCCCTTCGCTCCCTGAATAGGAGCAGCCGGTGGATCACCAGGGTGACCAGAAATACCTCAAAGAATGCGAACCCAATATTGCTGAGAACCGTCATAAAGATATATCGTGCGTCGTGAAAGACCACGTAGCAGATCAGATAAAATGCGACGGACAGGAAGATCAACGCCAGCGCCAGCATCACCTGTCCGTTAAAGATTTTCTTAAACATAATGCATCAACTCTTTCTGATTTTAATCATGACACTGGCCTTCACCTATTAAATAACCCAGCATTTCAAGAGGTTAATTCGCGTTCATCAAAATTTCAAAACCCCGGCCAGCTTTTGTCGGCGTAAATTCAATGACCTCATATTCTGCCGCGCCCGACGTATAAAACGGGTCTTGATACAAAATCGCCTCTACATCTTCACGGCTAGGCCCCCTGGCAAGGATCACCCCGCCCGTACGCGGAACAATGCGGCCAGATGCAATGAAATGCCCTGCCAGAAATTGTTCCTCAAGAAAGCGGATATGATCCGCCAACAATGCATCAATGGTCGCGATAGGTTTGATGTATTTCACAATGGCAATGAACATAAAGACTTCCCGAGCCCTCTCTCACCATGATTGGCATAAGATCAGCAAACAACAAATAATCCAACGTGTCCCGGCTCTTTCCTAAACGGCAAGGAACGGATAATCCGTATACCCTTGAGGTCCTGAACCGTAAAATGTTTCCGGTACAGGCAGGTTAAGCGATGCATGCGAAGCAAACCGGGCAGGAAGATCAGGATTAGCAATAAAAGACTTTCCGAAAGCAATGGCATCAGCCTGGCCTGATCTGATTTCTGCCTCGGCTGTCACTTGATCAAAACCCTCATTGGCAATGAACGCTCCTCCAAATATTTTCTTCAACGAAGGACTAAGGCGGTCTTCACCAGGATGCTCGCGCGTACAAATAAAAGCTAAATGCCGTTTGCCTAATTGTTCTGCCACATACCCAAAGGTTCCCTTTGGATCAGTGTCTTTCATATCCTGAGCGTCACAACGTGGCGCCAAATGCATACCAACACGTCCAGAGGACCACACCGATAAAACAGCATCCGTGACCTCCAGCATCAGGCGTGCACGGTTTTCAATAGCGCCGCCGTAACAGTCTGTTCTTTTATTGGTCCCATCTTGCAGGAATTGATCGAGCAAATACCCATTGGCCCCATGAACCTCAACGCCGTCGAAGCCAGCGATCTTGGCATTTTCAGCGCCCTTGCGATAAGCCTCAATGATCGCCGGGATCTCGTTTAATTCAAGGGCGCGTGGCGTAACAAAAGGCTTTAAGGGGCGTATCTGGCTCACATGCCCCGCCGGTGCAATGGCGCTGGGCGCTACGGGAAGCTTGCCATCAAGATAAACAGGGTCGGAAATTCTGCCCACATGCCACAGCTGAAGGAAAATCCGCCCGCCCATGGCATGAACAGCCTGTGTTACCAATTTCCACCCTTCAACCTGTTGCCAAGACCAAACCCCGGGCGTATCAGGATAGCCAACCCCCATCGGTGTCACGGCTGTTGCTTCACTGATGATCAGTCCTGCCGAAGCACGCTGGGCATAATATTCTGCCATCATCTTATTGGGAACACGCCCTTCTGAGGCGCGACAGCGCGTTAATGGCGACATAATGACGCGATTGGGTAGATTTAAATCCCCGATCTGAACGGAACTCAGTAAATTTGACATTGCCTTACTCTCCATGATGACAGGGACCCTCTGAATTACATGCCCGTCAGTTTCTTTTGAGCCGCTTCCGCAGGCTTCCAGAACCATCCCCTTGAATCCCAGCACTGTCCAAAAGTGAAATCATTGACGACTTTGCTGTACGCTTGTTTACTTTCCTCTTTTTTCCCTGCCTTCAAATAAGCCTCACCCTGAATAAAATAACTGGTAGCCACATCATTCAAAGCCCATTGCTTGAACACTTCATCATTGTCGCCACTCACATAATTTTTAAGACCTGCCTGCATTTGGGCTGCATCAGCCGCGTACATCTCAATGCATTTATTTGTATACGCCAACACCCCATTAAGGTTATTTTTCTCGAGCTCGCCCCAGGCTTTCGAAACCAAAGTACTGGACTTGAAGTCGCCAAATTCATACGCATGAACTGTCGCGACATATCCCGTCAGACTCAGCATAAAAACAAAACAAGACATTAACAATTTTTTCATACACCTCTCCTTTGTTGATCCTGATCTTTCCCTGGGTAATAAAAACCCTCGGACTTTTTGATCATCCGAGGGTCTTAAACGAGCCCCAACCACTAGTTACTTGAACTAACTTCCGGGGCCTTTTCTCTACTTTCAGTTTACTCCTTTGGGGCAAGCGGTCAAGGGATTAAAAGCAGGGGGACACACACTTAAATTACCCAAACACATCGACCCCGAAATACACAAAATACATAAACCAAACTTAATTCACCGTAGAAGTCAGCGTCAAGATCCCATCGTACACCCCAGGCGCATCCTGCGGCACGAAACCATACGCCTCTAATCCGAAATGCATAATAAGAAATCCGCCTTTAATTTGATCAGGCGTGATTGTTACGTTCAGGCCCGCCAGTTTACCGCCTGCGGCAAGAGTTTCTCCCGGCCCCCCTGTTGCAAAGTTCCCCTTGTAAAAGGTGGCCACGCAGACATCGCCAAGCCCCTTAATAGCTCCGGCTGGTTTCTGACCCTCCGCATAAGTAATGACCGTTGTTACATCCCCCGCACCTTGCGCTTTGATGTTCAACCGGAAGTAGTAGCCTGCACTATAGTAGCGTCCGTTAAAAGAAAGATCGAAAACCAGTTGGTCCGATGATATTGGCACGGAGTCTCCTGGAGGGAATTCTTTGAAGACGTCGATAGTGACGGCAGAAGCTGCAGGGATCGTTGCTGAAAGATTGAATGACCGGGATTCTGTTTCCGCAAGAGCAGAGGCAGTACCCTGCATGGCGAGGACCAAAGTCGTAATTGTGACGACTAATATTTTTTTATAAATCATAGTCTCGTTTGACATCAACATAGCAGAATTACAAGGACACACACTTATACCCTTTTGATGAATGAAGTAGACGTCCTCGAAAGCAAGACCAAGAGCAATAAAAACCCCCGGACTTTGTATTCATCCGAGGGTCTTAATCAGCCCCAACCACTAGTTACTTGAACTAACTTCCGGGGCCTTTTCTCTAGTTTTAGTTTACTCATTTGGGGCAAGCGGTCAAGGGATTAAAGGAGGGGGTGGATTTCCTCGGCTTCGCCGGTTTGTTATCCGATTGTTATCCCAAAATCAAATTATAAACCATACATCATAATGGCATTATTCCAACTCCAGCCGCTGAAACCTCTCATGAACCAACTTCGTCATGGACTCGGCTAAATTCACAGGAAGCAACGAATCTTTAATGCTCTTTGAAATACTTTCTCTCTGTCCCAAGAACCGCGCAAAACGTATCTTTTCTGGAATTCCTAAATGATCAGCCAACAGGTCCAGATCTTTTCTTTTGATCCTGCTCTTTTTTCCCTGAATGGTCAGTGCCGATTCATCGGCCTCTTCCGGGATAACGATCCTGGAGCAAACCAGGTCATAGGCAGGGGCAAGCCGCACCCGGCCCTCATCATTATAAATGATCGAATAATTCTTCACGTGAGCATCACCATTACCAATGATAAAGTTATAAACAACCCGTTCAAAGAACAACTGAACATCCAACCCCGGCACTTCAGAAACCGCTTTCAGTTTCCGGCCGATCTCCTCGACAGATCCGTCATATTTATTTTCTTTCCCAAGAACCTGTGCAAAATCTTCCTGATGGATCTTGTGGCTCCCCCTACGATCAAAACGCTTGACCACATACGCCAGACTCTGATCTTTCAAATGCACCAAACAATGCGGCGGCGCATCAATCCCAAAATCAGCGGCAACAGTCATACAAAGCTCTTCGTTCTCAGGAAGATGGGCGAACGCCTGAACTTGAGGCTTTAAGATATACAGCCCACCTTCTGGCGCAACTTCCAGATAAGGTCTGCCACTCTTACGCGCTAATCGCACGGAAAGCTTCGGTTGCACGCCGGAAATTGACATCTTTCCGACCATGTCCTGTGCTTTTAACGAGACCTCACCCAGGGTCAGATCAATCGTTGGCTCATGTTCTACACCAAAAACTTTACGCCACGATGATTGTATGTTTTTCACAACTCACCGCTTTCTTTAACAGTGACCGCCCCAATGGTGCTCTCACCCGTCACCAATAAAACACCAAATTCATCCGTCGAATCGATCTTTTTTGTCGCACAAACAATATCCCGGTACCATCCCTCAGAAGTCATTCCGGTAAAGAAAGGAAACAACACAGCCGATTCAAAGGCTTGTTCTTGTAAAGGCAATGATAAAGAGATCGGCAGCCCTGTCTTCAAATAATCCCTGGCATAGACAAACCGATACCCCTGATCCGTCTCTTCCAACAAACCCGCCAGACGATCCTGATAAAAAACCTCTGCTTTACGCTTCTTATTCCTTGCCATTACGCACGACCTCAAGATGGTGTCCAAGAAAATCAAGGACCTGGCTGACCTTATCCAGGCGCACCGTATTTTTTCCCTGTTCAAGTTCTCTTAAGAAACGAAGCCCAACTCCGGCACGTTTCGCGAACTCAATTTGATCAAGCCCTGCCTTCTTTCGAAGATCTTGTATTTTCTTTCCGATATCTTTCATGAACAAAATATACACCCTAAAGGGTATAATTACAAATGGTTTTTATCAATTTCGACTAATATCATATTATATTGTGCTTAATACACCCTATCGGGTATATTAAATAACCTTGCTGCTTTACATATTCATGCCTGGTCCGGAGTACCGCCGTATAGATCAGAAGAAAGATCCGACTGCCAGTATTTCTTGGTCTTCACATTCATGATCGTCAGTTTCCCAGACCAACCTGCGCCAGTATCCAAGTCCCAAAGATTCCAAGCATTGATCGGCTCGAGAGTCTTATAAAGTTCAGTCGTAGTATGCCCAATAAAAATATCCTTGTACCTACCGGCAACCTCTCTGACCGTCATTCCTCCGGGCCTATACAACTCATCCAAAAGATCACGACCCCACATAAGAACCTGAGCATTCTGTTTATCCATAGGCAGTGCCGGATCAAAACCACCATGCACAAAAAGCCGGCCATCAAGTTCCAGCCAAAGGTGTCCGTTCTTCAAGAAATCAATATGCGCCTGCGGCATGGGGCCGCCGTTATAAGACGCGATTGTTCGATAACCACCCTGACTGGTCCAGATCCTTGGCGCATCCCCTCTCAAAGCCCAGTCCAACGCCCACTGGTCGTGATTGCCTATGATAAAATCGCAATGCTTGACCTTCAACAGCTCGTCAACGCACTGACGAACTTCGGGATAGCCATCGCAAACATCGCCTAAGACGATCAAGCGATCCTGCTGATAGTCAAAGGCAGACCGCTCAAGGCACTGCAATAGTGACTTATAGGCGCCGTGGATGTCGCCAATAGCAAAAACCTTCATTCCTTATTCTCCAACACTTTAGCGATTGCATCAGCATCCAGTTGCTTCAATGCCATCATAATCTTTCTCTGCCATTGCCGGCTAAATTCCTTGTACACGGAGCAAATCAATTCTTTCTCGCCGCCATCAACTAGATCATTGAGAATATCTACCGCAACAATATTATCCTTCACGGCCTTGTCTTTATTCTTGCGTAACTGCGCCACAATAAGCTTATGCAACGCGAACCGTGCCGGATGCGGCAATACAACGTTAATCCCCTCGAACTTGACAGCGATCTTATCCTTGACCAAAAAATCAAGAAATCGCAGGGCCGTAGCATTCATACCCCAATTCTTTAACAACACTGGGCCGTCTACCCCTCGCCCTCTCTAAGGCGTCAAGAACTCAACGATCAAGTCTGGATGGATCAAGTGAATATATCCCTGAGACCCGATAAATGAGACCACAAAACCAAAGTCCTCCAGGAACAGATCATATTATTTCTTTTCCACGAAGGGCTCCTTTCAAATAGCGCACCTGCTTCTTCACACGGGAAAGAAGACCACGAAGCTGCGCCCTCTTTTGCTTTGCAGCCTGATACCGCCTGATCTC
Source organism: Candidatus Omnitrophota bacterium (assembly GCA_002753465.1). GTDB lineage: Bacteria > Omnitrophota > Gorgyraeia > Zapsychrales > Fredricksoniimonadaceae > Fredricksoniimonas. Next base: position 1,268 of record PEAF01000035.1, on the reverse strand, counting down.
CTCCGGTGAAACAACACCCTTATACTGATAAATAACCTTCTTACCTTCCCGCCTAACAAGATAATAATACACCCGCCCCCCGATCACCTTTCGAGACAAACACCCTACCGGCAGGCTCTTCAAGGAATGCTCATACTCCTTCTGCATATTCACGGAGTTCTTAAGCTCCTCGGCTAACACCCCTTTAATAACACCACGCATATAATCCCTCCTATTACCTAACAAATATGATTAAAGTATATATTGTTGGTTAACTACTGTCAAATAAATTACCCAACATATGCACAAACATTGCAAGTTGTTGGGTAACGGCCCTCTTACAACTAGATATTGCCACTATATCCGATTGTGTCCGATTATATCCGTAGAATCATGCACAAAACGACAAGATAATATGCACACTTTGACATTGAAATACGCACAGATTGACAAGATTATTTGCACACATTGACACGTATTAATTCATGGGAGATTTCCGAACCACCCGCTATGGTTCGGAAACTGATCCTGACATCTCGTCGGAACTTTATAAAATTACTTGGAATTTAGCGAACTTTGCGAACCATGGAAAAAATAAACAGAAGATCTACTCACCCCCCTTCAAACCTTTCCCAATCATAACTCATTTGACACCCATCCCTTTCCAATTCTTTCTTCAAAAAATCAAGAATAAATCCATCAACCCTCTTCCAAATATAAGAAGAGAATCGTACTGGTTTAAAATGCCCCGCGCGATCTCGATAGCGAAGATTATAAGTTTTTATCTTGGCGTACAACATGATCACTACCTGTGAAAGCAAATCTTCACCGTAACGCACCAAATGAACCGAAAAAACCTTCTTATGTATCCGAAATATAACGAAGCCGACATGACGCAAAACAAGCTCCTCGATCTCTGCCCTAGAGCCTCTCTTCGCTTTTGCAATAAGTCGCCGCTCTTCGACAAGAGATAGCTTTGGATATTTATGTAAGATCTGAGAATAACTTTTCCACATAACTCAGATTAGCATAAACAAGAAAGAGTCCATGCCGACATGGAGTGCGGTTCGAACATTATTTGCGGGGGTTGGATTTCTGCTCGCTTCGCTCGCAGTTGCTGCGCAATGAACTGCACGGCAGCTGCCCTCGCCCTGAAGGGCTCGGTCAGGCCGTTGGTTCATATCATAACATCGTAACAAACAAAAAACCTACAGGGCATAAGCCCTGTAGGTTTTTTTATGGTTGCGGGGGTTGGATTTGAACCAACGGCCTTCAGGTTATGAGGGGCA
>PEAF01000003.1 GCA_002753465.1 Candidatus Omnitrophota bacterium | reverse complement strand
TGGTTGTTTAAACTTTAACTTATTGTTCCTTAAGAAGTTACAAAGCCTGTTCCTCAAAAGTTTTATTGACGGAACAGGCTTTTTGTTTTATTATTAATTCCTTATTTTAAGACCCAAAAGCTTTTCGTTCTCGGCGGGAAATGACAGGGTCTTTTAATTTTTCCAATATACATTAGGAGAGCTATGGTAAGGGTCGGCATCGTCGGTATCAGTGGGTTTTCAGGTAAAGTCCTGTTGGATCTTTTGCTTAATCATAAAGATGTCCGTGTTACCTATGTAGCCGCCAATTCGACGACGGGACGAGTTGATACGATATGGCCTGAGTTCAAAAACCGAACGGAACTTGTTTGCGCGAAGTATGCTTCCCAGGAGGCGATTGAGGCCTGTGATCTTATTTTCTTAGCACTACCGCACACAGAATCAATGAATGTCGTCGGAACGCTTCTGGCGGCGGGTAAAAATGTTATTGATCTTAGCGGCGATTATCGTCTTAAGAAACTGCCGCTTTACAAGAAGTGGTATCACGCGGATCATAAAGATCCAAAGAATCTAGCCAAGGCTGTGTATGGCCTTTGTGAGATATATAGAACAAAAATTGCGAAAACAAAGTTTGTTTCTAATCCTGGGTGTTATCCGACAGCTGCGCTTTTAGCATTGGCGCCTTTAGTGTCGATTTATCCCAAAAAGATTGCTTCTATCGCTATCGACGCTAAATCAGGAGTTTCCGGTGCCGGGCGGAAGGTCGCCGAAGGGTTCATGTATTGTTTTGTGAATGAGAACTTCAAGGCTTACCGTGTTTTAAATCATCAGCATACGCCTGAGATCGAGCAGTATCTTTCGCGCATGGCTGGAAAAGCCGTAACTACGACGTTTGTTCCGCATTTGCTTCCTATTGATTCAGGGATACTTGAAACGATATATGTCCGTCTTAATAGCGTTCTTAACGAATCGGCGCTTCATGAGATGTATAAGAAGTTTTATAAAACAGAAACATTCGTGCGTGTCCTTGACCTTGGGCAACAGCCTGAATTGCGCCATGTCGTTAAAACAAATTTTTGTGATATCGGCTTAACGCTGAGTGAGGACAGAAAGACTCTCGTTATTACATCCGCGATCGATAACCTTGTCAAAGGTGCAGCAGGGCAGGCTGTGCAGAATATGAATATCATGTACGGCTTTAATGAGACAGAAGGATTACTATGAAGATTTTAAAAGGCGGCGTTACATCTCCTAAGGGATTCAAGGCAAATGGTTTCTGGGCGGGTATCAAGAAATCAGGTAAGCCTGATCTTGGCATTGTATGTTCCGATGTCATGTGCTCTGCGGCGGCGGTGTTTACAGTCAATTCCGTAAAGGCTGCACCAATTGTCGTTTGTCAGAAGAACGTTAAAGACGGTAAGATCAAGGCGCTTATCGCTAATAGCGGTAATGCCAATTGTTTTACCGGTGAGTACGGCCTGATGTATGCTAAGAAAATGACTGAACTTGTTGCTGAGATGGTCGGTTCCAAGGCTGATCAAATATTCGTTATGTCGACGGGTATTATTGGAAGACCGTTTCCATATGAGAAGATCAAGGAGGCATTGCCTGCCTTGATCAAGGGGATGAGTTCTAAGAGAGGCGTTAATTTTGCCAAGGCGATCATGACCACCGATACCATTGACAAGCAGATCGCGGTTCAGATCGAGATCGGCGGCAAGGTGGTTATATTGGGGGCTTGTGCTAAAGGCTCTGGAATGATCGAGCCGAATATGGCAACCATGTTAGCGGCAGTGACCAGTGACTGTGCGATTTCACCGGTGATGTTGAAATCTGCACTTAAAGAAGCGGTTGACGTTTCATTCAACGCCATTACTGTCGACGGATGTATGAGCACCAACGATATGGTTTCTTTGATGGCTAATGGTTTGGCGGGCAATAAGGTGATCACCGCCAAGGGCAAAGATTATGAACTATTCGTCGAAGCGCTTAAGGCCGTATGTGTGAAGTTGGCGCGCGATATTGTTTTCGACGGTGAAGGCGCTTCTAAGTTCTTTGAGATCAAAGTAACGGGTGCCTTGTCGTTCAAACAGGCCCGAGACGCGGCGATGAAGGTTGCCAATTCCAATCTGGTCAAAACGGCTGATTATACTGATAATCCTAACTGGGGCCGTGTGGCGGCAGCCATAGGCGCTTGTGGATTTGCACGTGTTACGGAGAAGACGCTGAAGATCGATTTCTCGGTCAAAAAGAACGTTATTTATATTAATGCGGACCTGGGGCTGGGGATAGCCGAAGCTATCGTTTATACATGTGACTTAACCAATAAATATATTGATATTAATGGAAAATATAATTAAAAAAGCCGGCGTTCTTGTTGAAGCAGTCCCTTATATAGATAAATACCGTCGCAAGACATTTGTTATTAAATACGGTGGCAGCATTCTGCATGATGATGTGATCCGTCACAGAGTGCTACAGGATATTGTTTTCTTAAGTTATGTAGGTATTCGCATTATTCTTGTTCATGGCGGAGGACCCAATATTTCAAGTCGCTTGAGAGAGCTTGGGATCGAGCCCGAATTCCATAACGGCATACGTGTTACTGATGAGAAGACATTGGAAGTTGTAATTAAAGAACTGGATGAGATCAATGACCAGATCGTCAAAGAGTTGCGTTCTTTAAAAGGTGATGTTACAGGTCTTAAAGGTCATGAGAATATTGTTATTGTTGAGAAGAAAAAGGCTGATCGTGACCTTGGGTTTGTCGGGACGATCACAAATATAGAATTAAAAGTTCTGGCCCGGCATTTGCGTCAGGGCAGGATCACCGTGGTTGCACCGTTAGGTATCAGCATGGACCGTCAGCCTCATAACGTTAACGCCGACGAGGTCGCTTCAGCCATTGCCTCATCTATGCGTGCAGAAAAATTTGTTCTCTTAACGAATGTTCCGGGTGTTATGAAAGATCCCAAGGACCCGGCAACGCTTTATTCCACCCTGACAAAATCTGAGGTTGAGAAACTCAAGAAGGAGGGGGTCATATCCGGTGGGATGATCCCTAAGGTTGACTCTTGCCTGGAGGCTCTTGCTGCCGGGATCCCCAAGGCGCACATTATCGATGCGCGCATGGATCGGGCGCTTCTTTTAGAGATCTTTACTGATACAGGCGTTGGTACCCAGATCGTTCAAAATTAACAACATCCACAATCCAAAAACATATGACCAAAAAAGAAATCTTCAATTGTTACGATCAATTTGTATTTCCGACCTATTCTCGACTGCCTGTTATCTTTGTTAAAGGCAAGGGTAGCGTTTTAACAGATATTGATGGTAAAAAGTATCTCGATTTTTTTCCCGGCTGGGGTGTTTCCAACGTAGGACACTGTCACCCCAAGGTAATGGCCGCAGTGCGCGATCAGGTGTCTAAAATCATTCATTTGCCGAATAATTTCTTTGGTGTCAATCAGGCAAAGTTAGCACGCGAGATCGTCAGACATTCTTTTGATGGAAAGATCTTCTTTTGTAATAGCGGGGCTGAAGCTAATGAAGCGGCTATAAAGTTCTCCAGGCTTTTTGGCGGGGGTGAGCGTTTTGAGATTATCTCCACGTTAAATTCGTTTCATGGGCGTACATTGGGTGCTTTAGCGGCAACAGGGCAACATAAGCATCAGAAGGGTTTCGCTCCACTTCCGGCGGGGTTTATTGCTGTGCCCTTTAATGATGTAGATGCTGTTAAAGCGGCAACAACACCTAAGACGGTGGCCGTCATGCTCGAATTGGTGCAAGGTGAGGGCGGGCTTAATATCGCTAAAGTTGAATATGTAAAGGCGCTGCGTCAATGGTGCGATGAAAAGAATTTATTGCTCATTATCGATGAGGTCCAGACGGGTATTGGGCGTACGGGTGAAATGTTTGCCTACAAGCATTACGGGGTCGTGCCGGATGTGATGACCCTTGCCAAAGGGTTGGGTGGAGGGTTGCCGATTGGGGTTATGATGGCGCATCGCAGGGTGGCGCACTTGCTTCAACCAGGCATGCACGGAACAACATTTGGCGGAAGTCCATTGGTCACTAAGGCGGCTTTGGGGGTCTTTGAGGCAATACAAAAAGATAAGATGATCAAAAATTCACGTGCGATGGGTCTTTACATTATTGATAAGATCAAGGGCATGCAAAAGCGCTTTCCTTTTATCCAGGATGTTCGCGGACTTGGTTTGATGATTGGCGTTGAGCTTTCTGTTGAAGGTAAAGGTATCTTTGACGCATGTTTCGAAAATGGACTTATTATTAACTGCACACAGGGCAATGTCCTGCGGATCATGCCGGCACTTAATGTTACACGCAAAGAGATCGATAAAGCACTGGTCATTCTTCAAAAAGCATTTTTGATTGAAGCTAATAAGAACGGATAAATTCCATATGAGCAAGCGCGACTTTATTTCCTTGGCCGACTATTCATCAAAAGATATCGCGACTATTTTAAAGCTGGCACATCAGCTAAAGAATAACCCTGATAAGAAGTCTAAGCTTCTTAAAGGGAAGTCGATAGCGCTTATTTTTCAAAAGCCATCAAACCGTACGCGTGTCTCCTTTGAAACCGGGATCTTTCAACTTGGCGGTAACGCGATCTATTTGGCACCAGATGACATCAGTTTGGGGAAGCGTGAACCAACAGCAGATATTGCCAGAACATTGTCACGTTATGTCGGAGGTATTGTTGCGCGCGTGTTTCATCATCAGGATCTGATCGAATTATCCAAGTATTCCACGGTGCCTGTTATTAATGCGCTGTCTGACCTTTCACACCCCTGTCAGGTCCTTGCTGATATTATGACTGTTGAAGAGAAATTTGGAAAACTCAAGGGTCTTAAAATGGCCTATATCGGCGACGGCAACAATATGACAAATTCTTTGATGGTTGCCTGTGCGAAAGTAGGCATGCATATTTCCGTCGCAACCCCTAAAGGTTACGAACCAGATGCGGGTTACACGCAGAAAGCCCTGGCTTATGCCAAAGAGACAGGCTCAAAGATCTCCTTGCTTCATGACCCAAGGCAAGCAGCCCAAAATGCCGATGTTTTATATACTGACACATGGGTAAGTATGGGGCAGGAAGAAGAGACAGCTGAGCGGTTCAAAGATTTTGATGGGTATCAGATCGATTCCAAATTGGCATCGCTTGCGTCAAAAAAGCACATCTTTATGCATTGTTTGCCTGCTCACCGCGGGCAGGAGGTATCTGCTGACGTGATCGATGGGAAACATTCCGTGATTTTCGATGAAGCGGAGAACCGCCTGCATGTTCAAAAGGCGATTATGGTCTTTTTGTATACTAAATAATCCAAGAAGGAGTTCTGTGATGAAGAAGGTCGTTTTAGCTTATTCCGGCGGATTAGATACATCCTGCATTATTCCGTGGCTTAAAGATCGCGGTTACGAGATCATTGCCGTTATCGGGGATGTGGGACAAGGTGATGATTTCGATAAAGTTAAAGCCAAAGCTATTAAATCCGGCGCGGCTAAAGCATACTGCCTTAATCTTCAGCAGGAATTGATCGAGGAGTATGCGATCCCTGCGCTTAAAGCTGGAGCTCTTTACGAGGGGAAATATAATCTTGCATGCGCACTTTCCCGCCCGCTGATCGCCTATCATCAAGTCCAGATCGCCCGTAAAGAAAAAGCTGAAGGCCTGGTGCATGGTTGTACTGGCAAGGGCAATGATCAGGTGCGTTTTGAAGTTACCTACCGTTTGATGGAACCCAAGATGGAAGTTATCGCTCCCGTACGTATTTGGGAGTTTAAATCACGCGATGAAGAGATCGATTACGCTAAGTCCAAAGGCGTTCCGGTTTCAGCTACAAAGAAGAGCCCGTACAGCATCGATACCAATGTTTACGGAAGAGCGATCGAAAGCGGGCTTTTGGAGGATCCGATGGTTGAGCCTCCTCAGGATGTGTTCACCATGACAGTTAATCCTGAGAAAGCTCCGAATAAACCAGGCTATGTCGAAATTGATTTTATTAAAGGCGTACCCGTCGCAGTCGACGGTGAGAAATTAAAACCATTGCCATTAGTGCTTAAGCTCAATGAGATCGCTGGCAGACATGGTGTCGGGCGCGTAGATATGATAGAGAATCGTCTGGTTGGGATCAAGTCCCGTGAATTGTATGAGAATCCTGCCGGTACTGTTTTGCATTTGGGGATCCGTGAAATTGAGAGCCTGGTCCTTGATCGTGATAGTTTGCGCTTCAAAGAGATCTTGTCACAGAAGTATGCTGAATTAACGTATAATGGTCTTTGGTGGACGCCTCTTAAGGCTCAAATGGATGCATTCTTCAATGAATACCATAAGAATACAAGCGGTACGGTGCGGATCAAGCTTTATAAAGGGCATGCCATGGTTGTCGGTCGCAGATCGCCATATTCGCGTTACAGCGAAAAGATGGCAACCTACGGCAAAGGCGATAAGTTCGATCAGTCATTGGCCGAAGGTTTCATTAAGCTGTGGACAGTTCCGTTCCAGCGTCATCAGTGAGCAAGGGGGCAAATATGGCAGCACGCCTATGGGGTTCGCGGTTTACAGGGAGTTTGAGCAAGTTGTCCGAGAAGTTTACGTACAGCATTTCTTACGACTCAAAGCTCGCTCTCTATGATTGTATGGCGAGCATTGCCCATGCGCAAATGTTAGGCGAGCAAGGTATTATCCCCAAAAAAGATGCCAGTGCGCTTACGGGTGGCCTGAAGATCCTGATGAAGAGCGTAGAGGATGGAAAATATGTTTATGATCCATCTTCTGAAGATGTTCATACGGATATTCAGATCAAATTAAAGAAATTGATCGGTCAACCGGCGGATAAACTTCATACCGCGCGTTCGCGTAATGATCAGGTTGTGACGGATGTGAGGCTGTACTGCCTTGATCATCTGGACAATATTATAGCTCTTGTGGAAGGATTCCAGATCGCTTTGGTGAACTTTGCTGACAAGAATCAAGATGTGATCATACCTGCGTATACCCATATGCAATCAGCTCAGGTTGTTTTGATGTCGCACCAGATGTTGGCTTATGTGGAGATGTTGGAACGTGATAAGGGACGTTTTCAAGATGCAAGAAAACGGACAAGTTTAAATACGCTTGGCGCATGCGCTTTAGCCGGGACATCTCTTCCAACGGACCGTGATTATGTGACCAAGAAACTTGAGTTTGATCAGACATCCGCCAATAGTATTGATTCTGTTTCTGACAGGGATTTTATTATTGAGATCGCTTCTGCAGCGGCCATTACCGGCATGCATTTAACGCGTATTTGCGAGGATTGGATCCTTTGGGTAACGAGCGAGTTTAATTTTGCTTCGATCGATGACGCTTTTTGCACGGGTTCGTCGATCATGCCGCATAAGAAGAATCCTGATGTCCTCGAACTTATACGTGGAACGGCGTCAAAGTTCCCCGGACGGTTGATGGAGTTACTGGTCCTCATGAAGGCGTTGCCGTCGACGTATAATCGCGACATGCAGATCGACAAGCCTGCACTTTTCGATGTGGTTGAAACGATCGCTGACATGCTTGAATTAATGGCACAGGTGGTTGCCGGCATTAAGATCAAGAAGGATATCGTTAAAGAGCGTGTAAAGAGCGAGTATTTCTTTACCGTCGATATTCTGGATTATTTGATCAAAAAAGGTGTTTCTTACCGTGATGCGCATGATACGGTCGGTGCCATGGTTAAGGAATGCCTTGATCACGGGCGAAAAATATCTGATATGCCTCTTGGTCAATTAAAAAAATATTCAATGCATTTTGAAGAGGACATTAAGAATTTATTAAAACCTGAGGTTTCAGTTCGGGTCAAAAAATCCCTGGGTTCAACAAACCCCGATATGGTCAAGGTTCAGATCAATAAGTGGAAGAAACGTTTAAAATGAGTATGTTATCTCACCCGATCCACGATTTTCATTATAAGCAAACAGATCTTTACTGTGAAGGCGTGCGCATATCGTCCATTGTCAAAAAAGTAGGGACGCCGCTTTATATTTACAGCCATAATACGCTGGTGGAACATTACCTTAAGATCGTTGAGGCATTTAAAGCTGTTGATCCCATCATTTGTTTCGCGATGAAGGCCAACAGTAATCTTGCCGTTTTAAAGGCTCTGGTCAATAACGGGGCTGGATTTGATATCGTTTCCGGCGGAGAGCTTCAGAAAGCACGCATGGTCAAGGCTGATATGTCCAGGGTTGTTTATGCCTCTGTTGGCAAGACTGATCAAGAGATCATGGATGCGATCAAAGCAGGGATTCTGCTGTTTAATGTTGAATCACAGCCTGAGCTTAAGAATATCGACCGCATAGCCGGGAAAATGAAGAAAAATGTTCAGGTTGCTTTACGTATCAATCCTGACATTGATTCTCCGACACATGACAAGATCAATACGGGTAGCCTGAAGAAAAAGTTTGGCATTGATCTTGCGACGGCAAGAAGTATCTTCCTGAATCAAAAGAGCTATAAACGTTTGCATATTAACGGCATCCACATACATATCGGTTCACAGATAACCAAGGGTGAGCCCTTTGTCACGGCTATCAAGAAAACCTTATCATTCATTGATGCGTTAGAGGCGAGTGGTGTAAAGGTCGAGTATTTTGATATCGGAGGCGGTTTGGGAATATTTTATAAAGATGAAAATCCCCAGACGGCTCATGAATATGCCAGCAAAGTATTACCGCTGATTAAAGGTCGCAAGTTCCGCTTGATCATGGAGCCAGGTCGTTTTATTGTGGGGAATGCGGGTGTGTTTGTTACCAAGAAGCTTTACACTAAGGATAATGGCGTTAAAAAGTTCATGATCGTCGATGCCGGTATGAATGATCTGGTACGCCCATCCATGTATGACGCTTATCATGAGATCATTCCGCTCAAGGCTTCTGCGGCCAAAAAGATCACATGTGACGTGGTCGGGCCTATTTGTGAGAGCGGGGATGTTTTTGCACATGATCGTGATGTTGCCGATATTCAAGACGGCGAATATCTTGCCCTTCTATCAACGGGCGCCTATGGATATGCCATGTCGAGCAATTATAATGTTCGTGGACGGTCTGCTGAGGTAATGGTTAAAGGCAATAAATGGGCCGTGGTGCAGGATCGGGAAGTTTTCAAAGATCTCATACGCGGGTCGCATATACCGGAGTTTGTCACATGAGTACGATGATAAAGGTTCCTTTTGTAAAAATGCAGGGTGCGGGCAATGATTTTATTGTCATCGACCATGATGCATCCATTGATTATCAAGTGCTGGCCAGGAAAACCTGTGACCGGCATATGGGCATTGGCGCCGATGGTATTTTGGTCCTCGATAAGTCTAAATCCTGCGATTACCGCATGCGTATTATCAATGCTGACGGATCTGAAGCGGAAATGTGCGGTAACGGAGCACGCTGTATGGCTGTTTATGTAGCACGTAAGTTTGCAGTTGTTCCAGAAATCTTTTCTATGGAAACACATGCAGGAAAGATCAGTGCCAAGGTTGATGGTGAAATAGCGACGGTTCAGCTGAGCAACCCTAAAGATTACCGTCCTAATGTTGATATAAAGATCGGTGACAAGAAATTAACCGGGCATTTCATTAACACCGGCGTTCCGCATGCTGTTATTTTTGTCCAGGGCTTGCAGGAAATGGATGTTCATGGCTTGGGGCAGCTTATACGTAACCACAGTGTGTTTGCGCCCAAGGGGGCCAATGTTAATTTTGTAGAGAAGATCAAAGAAGGAGTGGTTGCGCTGCGTACTTATGAGCGAGGTGTCGAGGCAGAAACTTTGGCCTGCGGCACAGGAAGCGTTGCTTGCGCTCTTATCGGTTATTTACAAGGGATAGAAAAACTGCTGCCGATAAATAACGCGGCGATGCGTGTTGTCACGAAAAGCGGAGAAGTGCTGGACGTAACTTTTGACCTTGATATTATTAACGACAAGCCTGTGATCACGAATGTATGGCTTAAAGGCAGCGGCAAGTTTATTTGTAAAGGTGATTATTACTATCAGCCCTAGGAGAAGATCATGTTTAAAGGTTCTATTGTTGCGTTGGTGACCCCTTTTACTGACCACGGGGTCGATGAGTGGAAGTTGGCAGAACTGGTCGAATATCAGATCAAGAACGGGACTAAAGGCATTGTCCCTTGCGGAACAACTGGCGAATCTCCTACACTTACGCATGAAGAGCATGATAAGGTCATAGAAATTGCCGTCGATGCGGCGCGTAAGCGTGTTCCTGTTATTGCAGGCACAGGTTCAAACTCAACTTCAGAGGCGATCCGTTTGACGCGGCATGCCGAAGAATCTGGCGCTGACGCTGCCTTGGTTGTTACGCCTTATTACAATAAGCCTACACAAAAAGGGCTTTATCTGCATTTTAAGGCTGTAGCTGACAGTGTTAAGATACCGATCATCCTTTATAATATTGAAGGCCGTTGCAGCCGTAATATTGAAACATCGACCATCAAGGCTTTGGCTAAAGACTGCAAGAATATTATTGGCGTCAAAGAAGCGTCAGGGAACCTTGATCAGGCTAAAGCTGTTAAAGAAGCCTGCGGAAAAACGTTCGACCTTCTTTCCGGTGACGATGCTTTAACGATCCCGATGATGAAGCTCGGCGGTACCGGCGTGATCTCGGTCCTGGCCAATATAATGCCAAAAGAAGTCTCAGAAGTTGTCGCTCTTATGCTTAAAGGTAAAGTTAAAGAGGCTGAAGCCAAACAGGAAAAATTACTGCCTATCATTAAAGCTATGTTCCTTGAAACAAACCCGGCGCCGGTGAAGACCGCTTGCGGGTTAATGGGGCTTTGCTCAGCGAAGTTAAGGCTGCCAATGTGTGAGCTTGAACCTGATAATCTAAAGAAGCTTAAGCAAGTTCTGGCGAATTACGATCTTATGAAGGGGTGAGTATGATCAAGTTAGCTGTGACGGGTTGTTATGGCCGTATGGGGCAGCGCATTACGGAGTTAGCGGCCAATGACAAGGACTTCAAGATCGTTGCTTTGATTGAAAGTCCTAATCGGACAGATGTGCCTGCAACGCTTCATGGCATTAGTATCTCTCGGGATATTAATGCGATCCAGGGTGCTGATGTGCTGATCGATTTTACACTGCCTGATCCAACCATGAATGATCTCGCTGCCTGCCTTAAGCATGGAGTGCGTATGGTTATTGGTACGACGGGTCTTTCTGATGATCAGCGTGGCGTGATCAGAAATGCCTCCGAAAAAATAGCGATCGTTCAATCTACCAACATGTCAATTGGTGTAAATGTTGTTTTTGGTCTTTTAAAGCAAATGGCTTCTGTTTTAAAGGGGTATGGCGTTGCTATTACAGAAACACATCATATTCACAAGAAAGATGCACCATCTGGAACAGCAAAAACAATGGCTGAAGTTATTGAAGGTGTGACGGGGAAGGCTATTTCTGATATTGCATCTATCCGTGAGGGAGAAGTTATCGGCTACCATAAAGTAAGGTTTGAGGGTTCAGTGGATACTATTGAAATATCGCATAACGCTAAGACCCGCGATATGTTTGCAGAGGGAGCGTTAGCCGCTGCCAAGTTCCTGGCCATCAAAAACAAAGGTTTCTTTAACATGCAGGAAGTGTTAGGCCTATGAATATTGAAATATCAGAGCGTTTGAAACAATTACCTCCTTATTTGTTTATTGAGATCGATAAAGCTAAACGTGCTGCTTTGGCTGAAGGGCGTGATGTGATCAATTTAGGGGTAGGCGATCCTGACCAAACAACACACAAGCCCATCATTGATGCGTTGAAAAAAGCTGTTGAAGACGGACGTAACCACCATTACCCTTTTGATGCTGGCGTCCCTCAATTACGCACCGAGATATCTCAGTGGTTCAAAGGACGTTTTAATGTCGATCTTGATCCCGTCACTGAGATTTATCCGCTTATAGGGTCTAAAGAGGGTTTGGCACATTTTCCTTTAGCGGTGATCAATCCTGGGGATAAAGTTCTTTTAACAGACCCTGCTTATCCGGCTTATCAAGCAGCGGTGACATTTGCAGGTGGAAAGATCCAGTATCTACCTTTAAAAGCTTCCAATAATTTTCTGCCGAAAATTTCCGATATTGAAGAGGCTAAGAATGCCAAGGCTATAATTGTTTGCTATCCTAACAATCCTACTTCAGCTGTAGCCAATAGGCAGTTTTACACTGAACTTGTACGTGTGTGCACGGAAAAAAATATCATGATCATTTCCGATCTGGCATATTCTGAAGTCTATTATGACGGTGTTAAGCCGCCTAGCATTCTCGAGATACCAGGGGCGAAGGATATTGCCATTGAGTTTCATTCTTTTTCTAAAACTTATTACATGACCGGTTGGCGCTTAGGTTGGGCATGCGGTAATCCACAAATGGTCGCTGCCTTGGCGCGTGTCAAATCCAATGTTGATTCCGGTGTTTTTAATGCTATTCAATATGCCGGTATTGCTGCGTTGCATATGGACCCGGCTGAAGTTGAGGATATGCGTGCAGCTTACCAGGAACGGCGTGATGCTCTCATTAACGGCTGTCGTTCGATAGGGTGGAAGATAGATCCACCCAAGGCTGCATTTTATGTATGGGCAAAGATCCCGTCAAAATTTCCTGATTCTATGACCTGTGCCAAGGCGTTCCTGGATGAGGCGAATATTGTTATGACCCCTGGTGTTGGCTTTGGTAAATGTGGCGAGGGATATGTTCGGATGTCACTTACTATTTCTGTCGAACGGATACATGAAGCGGTTGAACGTATGGCAAAAGTTCTTGCCTAGTCAGGGGAGACTGTTTTGCCCATTGTTTATTTAGGTTTAGGTTCCAATCTGGGTGATCGATGTAAGAATATCCATGAAGCGGTCACCTTGCTCAATGAGCGCGGTGTCAGGAAAGTACGACTATCAACAATTATTGAGACTAACCCTGTTGGAGGCCCTCCACAGGGTCTTTTTCTTAATGCGGTCTTAAAAGCTGAAACAGCGCTGAACCCTCATGAATTGCTGGTTGTTTTACAAAAGGTTGAGGGGGATTTAGGTCGAATTCGTGCCGTTAAGAATGGTCCGCGCACGATCGATATAGATATTTTATTGTATGAAGGCATTCATTTAAACACCCCTCATCTTGTTATACCTCATCCCAGGATGCGGGTGCGTGATTTTGTAATGATACCGCTTCTGGAAATTGAGCCAGATGGGCTTATTTCTTCATTCCAAGATTCCTGAGGCGTTCCAGCGCCAGCTTTTTTACGGCCTCACCATCGACTTTTGCTTTAACTTTATACATCAGGCTTATAACAAAAAGGATGTTCTCAAACTTATATTTTACGCTGATGGTGACCGTCTTTTTAATGTCTGAAAGAATGACCATACGGCTTCCTTTAATACAGCTTGGGACGCTGATATTAAAGTCAAACTCTGTTCCTTGCAGCTTCATTTTTATCCCGCCAAGGATAATATTCACCATTTCACCAATGCCGTCAATGATCTCAGCGCTGACTTCGGTAACCTCCTGATTCATCATCCGTGAGACCATGGTGCAAGCGCTTGAATCGGGTAGACAAAGGGCACAGGTCCCTTCAAGTGTTCCGTTAAAACCGATGGAGCTGATGACGCATTCTTCTTCCATATCATTGAAGTTATCAAAATATATGACTTCAGGACATCCGTTAAAAGTTGTCAGAAAAGTTTCTTCGACGGATGCAATCAGAAGTTTTTTCATTTGATCTTCTTGCATGAGAGGTCTTTCTATTTAAACGTTTGATAACAAAACTTGTTAAATTTAACTTATTTAATATATATTAATTAAGCGAATAAGCATTAAATAGTTAAATTTACAATTCCAACCAAATGAGAAGCTTATGCGGATCATACGTACAATTACAGCCATGCGTCGTGTTATCTCAAAGTTACGATTGAGGAGAAACTCAATCGGGTTTGTCCCTACGATGGGTTTTTTTCACCCGGGGCATGTTTCCTTGATGAAGGCATCGGTAAACAGGAACGATGTGACGATCGTCAGTTTATTTGTAAATCCAACCCAGTTCGGTCCCAAGGAAGATCTTGCACGTTATCCGCGGAATTTAAAACACGATATTCAAGTTGCTGAGGCGGCTGGGGTTGACTTTATTTTTGCTCCATCTGTTGCAGAAATGTATCCTGAGAAACAATTGGCATATGTTGACGTGGGACAGATTGCGGACATTCTATGTGGCGCCACACGCCAGGGTCATTTCCGCGGAGTTGCAACAGTTGTCTCTAAGTTGCTTAACATTATTCAGCCGGATGTGATGTACCTTGGCCAAAAAGACGCGCAGCAGGTCGAAGTTATAAAAAGAATGATTAAGGATCTTAATTTTCACGTCAAGATTACTGTCTGTCCTACGGCCCGTGAGCGCGACGGGCTGGCAATGAGCTCACGTAATTCGTTTCTTTCTCCGACGGAAAGAGCTATCGCTCCGAGGCTGTATCAAGCCCTCTGTTTTGCAAGAGAAATGGTGGCCGACGGGCAGCGTGATGCATCCCAAATAATTTTTAGAATAAAAAAGTTGATTTCCGACGGAACGAATGTTAGCATTGTTTATGTTTCTTGCGTAGGGCTCGATAGGTTTCTTCCTGTCCGTCGGATAGAAGGCAAAGTACTTGTAGCAGTAGCGGTCAAGATCGGTAATACGCGTTTGATCGATAATATTGTTGTTAAGGCTAAATGACCTCAGATAAATGCAAGATTAGATTAGGTATCGTCGGTTGCGGGGCGATAGGTTCAAGGATCGCTCTCAGCGTAAATAAGGAGCTTAAGAGCAAATTCATGATCTCTGCCCTTTACGATATTGATGCAACTAAAGCTAAAGTGCTTGCAGGGCGTTTCAAGACGCGCGTTAAAGTGGCTAATAATATCGACGATCTGTTGCGTCATTCGAATTTAGTAGTTGAGGCAGTTAATACGCCTGCTACTTTGGATATAGTTTCCCGATCTATTAAAGCTGGTAAAACTGTTTTGGCGATGAGTATTGGAAGACTGCTGGGTAACCGCAGTCTTTTTGCTTTAGTGGAACGTTCTGGAGCCACTCTTTTATTACCTTCAGGAGCCGTTGCAGGTCTTGATGCCATTAAAGCTGCAGCGCTTGTGCGCATTACTTCGATCACACTTACGTCCAGGAAGCCGCCATCCGGCTTTTTAAATAACCCCTATGTTCAAGAGAAAAAGCTTCTTTCAGGCGCTATTAAGAAAGATGTTGTCTTATTTGATGGCAATGTTAAAGATGCTGTCCATCTTTTCCCCCAAAACATTAATGTTGCTGCCGCTGTAGCTTTGGCGGCGGGACCTCGGGCCAAGTTGTGTGTCAGGATCATTGCTTCACCTAATTTAAAATGCAATACACACGAGATAACTCTTAGTGGTAAATTCGGACAGATAACAACTAGATCAGAGAACACGATTTGTCCGGACAATCCTAAAACAAGTTATCTAGCTGTTCTTTCTGGGATTAAAACTCTTCAGGAATTTGCAATGAATGTAAAAGTCGGTACCTAAACACTACATAAGCATGACGAAAGGGGGTGAATAAGAAAATGGCTAAGAAAGTTCAGAAGGTTGGGGTCAAGAAGGAAAAGGGATTCCTGTATTTCATTGATAAGCAGGGTGACGTTTCCTGCGCAGCTATGGCTCGCGGCGACAAGAAGGGTGGTAAGACCAAGAAGGTCGCTAAGGTCGGCATCAAGAAGGAAGCTGGTTTCCTGTACTTCATTGACAAGCAGGGAGATATCTCTTGCGCGGCTATGGTCAAGGGCGGCAAGAAGAAGAAGGTCGCTAAGAAGGCAAAGAAGTAATTCTTTCCTTTAGTATTTTCTTTAACAACCCCTCTCGTCAGAAATGATGAGAGGGGTTGTTTTTTTGTAAGCGCAGAGTAAAATACAGGACTAAACTTAAAAGGTACTGTATATGCAATTAAATAATATCGTTATAAAAAACGCTAAAGAACATAATCTGAAGAATGTTTCACTTGAGTTGCCGCGCAATAAGTTTATTGTTGTGACGGGCTTAAGTGGTTCAGGAAAATCTTCACTGGCTTTTGACACTATTTATGCTGAAGGACAGCGTAGATATGTTGAAAGTCTGTCTGCCTATGCACGTCAATTCCTTGATCAAATGCAAAAGCCTGACGTTGAGTCCATCGAAGGCCTTAGCCCTACGATTTCCATTGAACAGAAAACCACAAGCCGCAATCCTCGATCTACGGTAGCGACTCAAACCGAGATCTACGATTATTTACGTTTGCTTTTTGCAAGGACTGGGGTGCCATACTACAAAGGTACTAAGCTTGAGAAGCAGTCTGCCCAGGAAATGGTCGATCGTATACTGCGACTTCCTGAAGGAACAAAGATTCAGATACTTGCCCCTTACGTACGCGGTAAAAAGGGAACCTATCCTAATATCGGTAACGAAGTTGCTAAGGCCGGATTTGCCCGTTTACGTGTTGATGGCGAGATTTATGAAGTAAGTGAAAAGATTAAATTAGACCGTTATAAGGTGCATTCGATCGAGATCATGATTGATCGTTTAACGGTAAAGCCTGATATTAAATCCCGTCTGACAGATTCTACCGAAACAGCCCTTAGAATAGGAAAAGGATTTCTAATTGTCGGCTTTCAAGATAATAAGCCGGACTTGATGCTTAGCGAAAGTTTCTCCGTTCCTGATGAGGATATAAATTTACCTGAACTTGAGCCACGTACGTTCTCCTTTAATTCGCCCTATGGTGCATGCCCGGAGTGCAATGGTATTGGCACTAAGATGGAAATTGACACTTTATCATTGGTCAGTGACCCGGATAAGCCATGGGTTTCCGCTATAGTGCCGTGGAGAAAGGGGCAACGCGGGTACATGATGTATTATCGCGCGGTTTTGCGTGAAATCGCCGGTCTTTACAATATTAATGCAACGACGCCATTCAATAAACTTCCAAAGGATTTTAAGAAACGTGTTCTTTTCGGCGGAGAGGATATTATTTGGGGCAAGAAATTTGAGGGTGTGGCCGGATATTTGGAGCGGCTTTTCCGTGAGACAGACAGTGACTGGTTAAAGGAAGAGATCTCCAAGTTCATGTCTGAGGCGCCGTGTCCATCATGCAACGGCGATCGACTCAAAAGAGAGTCGCTGATGGTTTTAGTGGGGGGGAAGAATATTGCCGATGTCGTAAAGCTCTCTATTACTGAAGCCAAAGACTTCTTTGCAGGGTTAAGTTGGGATAGTGACAAAGTATCTATCGCCGACCCCATCCTGAAAGAGATCAATCGCAGGCTGGATTTTTGTATCAATGTCGGCCTGGATTACCTTACCCTTGACCGTAAGAGCGGCACCCTATCCGGTGGCGAAGCCGAGCGTATCCGGCTGGCTACCCAGGTCGGATCAGGACTGGTCGGTGTTGTTTATGTGCTTGATGAGCCATCGATCGGATTGCATCAAAAAGATAATGATCGTTTACTGGCCAGTTTGCATGCCCTTCGCGATCTTGGTAACACACTGATCGTCGTTGAGCATGATGAAGAAACGATCCGTCGGGCAGATTGGGTGGTTGATCTCGGACCAGGAGCCGGGCTTCATGGGGGTGAGATCATGTACGCCGGCCCCGTAGAAGGGATCATGAATACACCGGGATCATTGACTGGAAAATATTTGAAGGGAGCCATTAAAGTCCCTCTTCCGGACAAACGGCGTGAAATCATCAACACCAAGTTTATCCGTCTCACAGGCGTGTCTGAACATAATCTTAAAAATATTGACGTTGATTTCCCCTTAGGTGCTTTTATATGCATTACCGGAGTCTCAGGGTCTGGCAAATCCACCCTTGTGAACGATGTTCTTTATAAGGCCATTGCACAGAAGATCAATCATTCGCGTGAAAAACCTGGCGCATTCAAAAAAATCACTGGTTTGGATAATATTGACAAGGTGATCGTCGTCGATCAATCGCCTATCGGAAGAACGCCTCGTTCCAATCCCGTGACATATACAGGTGTCTTTACAGATATTCGTTCTTTGTTCGCTCGATTACCTGAAGCTAAATTACGTGGATACGATCCGGGAAGATTTAGTTTTAATGTTAAAGGTGGTCGGTGTGAAGCATGTCAGGGAGACGGTGTCAAAGAAATAGAGATGCATTTTCTGCCGGATGTTCATGTGGAGTGTGAGGTTTGCCATGGTCACCGGTTTAACGAGCAGACGCTTCAAGTTGAATACAAAGGCAAGAATATTAGCCAGATCCTGGATCTTTCGATCATTGAAGCACTGGATATTTTCGAGAATATACCCCGCATACGGCGTATTTTTGAAGTGATTAATGATGTCGGACTTGGTTATATTAAGTTAGGACAGTCGGCAACGACTCTTTCCGGCGGCGAGGCCCAGCGTGTCAAGCTGGCGGCAGAACTCTGTAAGCCGGCGACAGGGCGCACTTTATATGTTCTTGACGAACCGACAACGGGCTTGCATTTTGCCGATGTCCAGAAACTCTTAACAGTGTTGCAACGGCTTGTTGATAAAGGCAACACAGTACTGGTAATTGAACATAATCTTGACGTGATCAAATCAGCTGACTGTATCATCGATCTTGGCCCAGATGGCGGTGACCGGGGTGGAGAGATTGTTTTTTGCGGAAGACCTGAAGATCTTGTTCACCACGCACGATCTTATACAGGGCAATATTTACGGCCGCTGCTTTTAAGATAATATTTCCGATTTTTCCTGAAAACAAACTTATTCTTGGTAGAATGTTTTCATTATGAGAAAAGTCTATTTAATAAGTTTAATATTTTTAAATATTTTCATATTTAGTCCTCAAGAGCCCTCATTTTCCGCTTCTAATGAAAAAGAGCTTTATGTTGTTGCTCAACGTGCTTTCGAAGATGGTTTCTTTGATGTTTCCATCCGTTATATCGATCAGCTTTTAAAAGAATTCCCCGCCACGACCAAATTAGTTGAAGCTAAGCTCTTAGAAGGACAATGTTATTTTTTTAAGAAAGAATACGTTAAGGCTTTTGCTATTTTTAAAGACCTTGTCGGTCGCGGGGAGTATAAAGACGCCTCTCTTTTCTGGTTAGGAGAAACCTATTTAAAAGGTGGCGATCTTGCCAAGGCACAAGAACAGTACCGTCAAGTGATTGACGGCTTCCCGTCATCACTTTACACATCACAGGCATATTATTCTTTGGCCTGGAGTTATTTTCAAAAAGGTGATTATGACCAGTCCAAGAAAACATTTCAACTTTTGATCGAGAAATACCCATCCAATAATCTTTCTGAGGACGCGGCCTTCAAACTAGGTGAATGTGACTATAACGCTGGTCAGTATGAGGCCTCTATTGTCCAGTTCAGCAAATATATTCAAGATCATCCGCAGTCGTCCCGGCTTTATGACGCACAGTTTAATATTGCCGAGGCGTTCTACTACCTTGAACAATTTGACAAGTCTGTAGACGGATATTTAAAAGCTAAGTCATTGACCAAGGACTCCAGATCGATCATGTTATCCATGATCGGCGTAGGCTGGAGCTACATGAAAATGCAGAAGTTTGATGAAGCCCTGAAAGCATTTGATGAGGCCCAGTCGGCGGCTAAATCGGGCAATATTTCAGAAGAAGATATTCTTCTGGGGAAAGCGAGCCTGTTCACATCTCAGGAAAAATTCAAAGAGGCGATCATCAGTTACAGTGACCTTATTTCACGTTTTCCGTCTAGTGGTCGCGTTGTTGAAAGTTATTTGGGGCGCGCTAACGCTTACTATCTTATTAATGAATATGCCCTGGCCATTAACGATTACAAACAGCTTATTTCACTTTATGAAATGGACCCTGCTCAGGTCAATCTTATTGAGAAAGCCCGTTTTGGATTGGCGTGGACATATCTTAAAAGCGGAGACCTTGCAAGCTCCATTAAGAGCTTCCAGTCCGTTGTCGATAAAGCTGACAGTAAGAATGTAAAAGCCAGTGCTTTGACTCAGATTGCTGATGCTTATCAGGATGCCAGTGAAATGGATAAGGCGATTGGTATCTACGACAAAATCCTTAAGGAGATGCCTGACACGCCCTATTCTGACCATGCTCAATACATGCTGGGGGTTGCGCTTCTCAAGATGGGGCAAATTGATTCTGCTGTTTTGGCCTTACAGGCATTAAAAACAAATTATGCGAACAGTAAGTATTTAAACGAATCTAAATATTATCTTGGCGCCGCCTATTTTAAAAAGAAAGACTGGGCCTCTACGGTCGAAGTCTTAACGGCCTTTATTTCCACGGCGTCGGTCCAGGGCGAGTTTTCATCTGAAGCGAGATATCTTTTAGCGCTGGCTTATTTTAATCTTCACCAATTTGATAAAGCTATTAATATTTTTAATGAAATGATAAAGATTTATCCCGATCAACCCCTAATTGTTCAAAATGCGCAAACAGGTATTGCAAAAACTTATTATGAAATGGGTGATGTTAAGGAGGGACTTGTCCGATTTAAAGAGATTGCGTATCGGTACCCTAAAACTGATGCCGCGCTGGAGTCTTACCTCTGGATGGGGCAGCACGCTATGACTACGCGTGCATTCGAACGTGCCGTTGAATATTACTTAGCTGCTCTTAACGATATGCCTCAAACGCCCAAGACGGGAATGATTCATTTTGAGTTGGCGCGAGCTTACCATGCTTTAGAGCAGTTTGATAAGGCATTGGAACATTACCGGCAGGTTGATGCCAAGAAAGACCCTTCTTTTTACCCGAAAGCAAAGTTGGCGATCGCGGAGATATTTTCCAAGGAAATTGACCCTGCCAAAGCCATTGAAACGTATCAAAGTATCATTGCCACCAGCCCTGATTTTACCCGTGATGCTTTAGTTAAGATTGCGCAGATTTACCGTAAGCAGCGTCAATATAACGATGAGCTTAATGCCTATCAAAAGGCATTCGATGCGCCTAAGGGGCAAAGTGATACAACTAATGCTCAAATACAATTTGCGATGGGTGATGCTTATGAAATCCTGGGAGAACTTGATAAGGCAGCAGAGGTTTATTTCAAGATCCCCTATATTTATTCAAAGGAGTCCTCTTGGGTGATCAAAGCTTATCTGAGGATCGGCAAGATATATGAGAATAAAGAAGATTGGGATAAGGCTGTTGCCGCCTATAAGAAGATCGTTGATATGAATGTGGCTGAATCTAAATTTGCGGCTGAGCGCATCGCCTGGGTTTTAGACAGACGTACCAAGAATTAGTTGAGTGTACTCATGACAGAAATAACACCCTGGCAGATTTTTATAATGGGAGGGCCATTGATGTGGCCTATTCTAGCGTGTTCGATGATCTCATTGACTGTTATTATCCAGAAAATGTTTTCTCTATCATTGGTTGTTAAAGAATCGGCAATACTTACCGACTGTGTTCTTGCGGCTGTTCGTAAGAATGAGATCAAGCAAGCTATTGAGTTATGTGATGCTACTTCATCTCTTTTAGGAGGGATTTTTAAATCCGGGCTTTTGAAATTCGCGTGTGCCGAAAGTGATATATCAGAAGCGATGCACGGCATCGTCAAGCAAGAACTTCCGGTATTAGAAAACGGCATGAATATTCTTGCCACGATGGTCACCGTCGCCCCTTTATTAGGGATCTTGGGGACTGTCCTTGGGCTTGCCAATGTTTTATATTTGGTGCAAATTCGTACTGAAGCAATTAACCCCATGACGATGGCGGATGTTACAACGGGTGTTTGGCATGCTTTGATCACAACAGCGAGTGGTTTAACGGTTAGCATTGTCGCTTTGATGGCCCATAATTATCTGGCTGGAAAAATTCTTGATACTGTTCACGGATTGGAAAGATCTTCAGCTTCTCTTTTATCGATCATGGCATCCTCCAATGGAAGCAATCTTTTTATCAAGGAGGATGTATGAATTTTGCTCAATATGTAAAGGTTTCGCCTATATTACGGATCGATGCCTTTGCTTTTATAAATCTGGCACTTCTTATTTTGGCTTTTCTTTACATTGTCCCGGTGTCTTTAGGAAAACCTGTCATGCTTGTAAAGCTTCCTAAGGTTGTTACCAGTGACATGCTTAATGTTACAGATCTAACTGTTGTCGTGACGGGAGAAAACATTTTATTTATTAATAATAGGATTATAACCTTGCAGGAACTCAGAAATCTCTTTGTAAAAAGAACGCCCGCGGGACTTTTTATAAAGGTCGACCGCAGGGCGTCTGTTGGCCGCGTTGTTGATATATGGGATATTGCACGTGCAACAGGAATTAAACGTATTAATGTCGCAAGTGATCAGGAGGAGTAGTTTATGTTGGCATGGCATCGAGCGGCCAGCTTGGCGATCATTTCTCATATTTTAGTTTTCTTGCTTTTTAGTTTCAAGGTGCATGGAGTTTCCAAGGATTACCTGTTTGATTTTGTATCTTTGGGATCTATTTTAAGATTAAATGATGTGAGTTTTTTTCAGGAAAAGACAATGTCTGGAACTTGGGCACCAGAGATCTCCGTGGCTTCTGATATCAAGCTTCGTCAAAAAATGTGGTTACAAGGGATTCAATACGATAAACCGAATATATTTAGCGGTGCAACACAAATCGCTGATAGCAGATTGCTGCGTTTTGTAGGTGAGTCTGTTTCTTTGGATGTTGAACCGGTATCCGGTAGCGATGATATACCTGCGGCATCATTAATGGATCTTAGATTGGAAAATCATTGATTAAAGTTGAACTTTCATTTCTCGTTGGGATAGGACTGCTAGGGGTACTTATATTTTTTTTAATACTGCAGAATAAATGCTTTCTATTTAAGAAGACAAAAGAAAAACACAAGACTGTCCGGCAGTGCGTATACTGTAGTCATATTATTGAAATGGAGCATGTTCCGGCTATTTGGGTTTGCCCTATTTGTAAAAGTTACGTGGAGAACAGCCATGAATCAGAATAATATCCGTCGCAAGCACGCGTTCGTTCTAACTGTTGTTATTATGTCTATTCTGGTTATTTTCATTCTAGTCATGGGTATATTAAGCCGGACGACGTCCCGCGCTTTATCATCTGATTCGATTCTCAAACGAATTACGGCCGAGGTGATCGCTAAAGGGGCTGTTTGGAAGGCTGTTGAAGCGTTACATAACGGCTGGGCCTTAACTAACTACACTGAGTATTTAAATGGGAACCTCTACACGGTTACGTATTCGTCAAGCGGTTCAGGTCCTGGTGGCACCTCGCCATATACGGTGCTGGTCACCTATTGACTTTTTAATATCTCCGAAAGCGTTTGACAAAGGTTTGAGCTAAGGATTAAATAATAGTAATGGATATACTGCATGGCGACGCATAAACGATTAGGTGTTTATTGGGGCGAAAAAGGTATTTCTCTCGTTGAGTCGGGACGAGATACGCCCTTATTGTCGGCCTTTGTTCCTTTTGAACCTGACGATAATGCTGAGGCCTCGCACAATCCTGGAATTTCAAGTGATCTGCGGATCCTTGAAGCATTGCAGAAAACGATCCACAACAATGGGTTCTCCACTTTAAACACACACGTCGCCCTTCCCTCCAAAGATATTTTGATCCGTTCGTTCATTATCCCATGGATGAAAAGCAGCGAGATCCATGGATCGGTTGCCTTCGAAGCTCAAAAATACATACCTTTTAATTTAAATGAAATTGCCTATACGTACTATCCGACGACAGTTGTCCTGGACAATATCAAGCAAATAGGGATTGTCTTTGTAGCTATTAGAAAAGTCGTATTATCCAAATACACCAATGTTTTCATACAATCCGGTCTCAATGTTGTCTGCAGTGAACCTGCAGCCATGAGCCTTTTAAGGATTCTGGTCTATAAACGTCTGATCAACTTAGATCAGAATACAGCTATTTTGAATGTTTTTGGCAGTTCCGGTGAGCTTATTATTGCGTATAAGGGTCATGTTAAATTCATCCGTGATTTCAAGATCAATACAGATGATGTCCAGATGACAGCGGGTGACATCGATGATGTTTTACGTACCAGGATATTCAATGAAGTGCGAATTTCTTTCGAGTTCTTTTCACGTCAAAGCAGTGAAACTGGCGTAGATAAGCTTATTACGCTTTCTTCAGGACGGAGTCAGGCGTTTTGGACTGGCTTAAATGAAGAGGCCGGCGTTCCTTTGGAGATCGTTGATTCATCTAAACTATTTAGCATGCCCGGCCTTATGGACATTGAAGGCGCGAATGCTTTTGGTGCGTCAATGTCAGGTGATATTTCTTCTGTAATCGACTTTAACCTTTTTGAAGATGCCTCAACGCAGGTATCACTTAAAAAAGAAGAAATTCTTAAAAAGAACCGCAAGCTGATACTGCCTATTTTATTAGGCATTGTCACTGCATGTACGATCGGGCTTGTTTTCTACTTCAGCGGTCTTTTTGTTAACGGGTTAAATTTTCAGATCAAGGCTTTAATGTCTACTGCCGGCAATCATATGGAATTGTCAGTGGATGAAATTGATAAACATATCAGCAATGAGCGCCATAAATTAAAGGCGCTGCAATCGCTGCCTTTAAACGGCAGAATTTCACCGTTAATTATCCGTTTGATCAAGCGTATGCCTAAAGAAATGACACTTGATTCAATTTTATTATCAATTGCCGATCAAGATGGCACCGGTTCAGGGCGTGCCATAAAGATTGAAAAATCTGAAGAAGATAAATCAGAAGCCCAGGAGATTAAATATACGCCCATTCAATCCACGTTTTCGCTTGAGTTTGATGCCAAGCTGCACATAAGTGATGCCAACATAGCTTTTAATGAAGCCAATCGCTTTATTAACAATTTACGCAAAGATGATCTATTCTTTTCTAAATTCCAGAAGGTAACAGTATCATCTTTAAAATCCCAGACAGTTGATAAAAAGAAAGTTACAACCTTAAAGATTGTCTGTGAGGGAAAATGAATCTAGATGACTTAAAAAATTTCAAAGTTGATTTCGAGGCTATTAAGCATATTACCCCTCAGGATATAAAGAACTTTATCAATGAGCGTCAAGCGCTTGTTCTGTCTTCTGTTTTAGTTTTAATAGCCTTGATTGTTATGGGTGTGATCATTAATGTGCGTTCTGCAGAGTATTACAAACTGAGTGAACAGCTAAAAGTTCTTAGATCAAAAGAGCAACCGATCAATGACTACGAAAAAGTACTTAAGGATATGCAGGCTATTTATAAGCTAATCCCCAGCGCTTTATCCGAGAACAACATGATCCCTTTTGTGGCGGAAACAGCTAATAAGCGCGGCATTCAGATCGATTCGTTTGAACCTCCTCAGACCATAATCAGAAGTTTTTATCGCGAAACAAAGATCAGTTTTATTTGTGGGGTAACATCATTCCAAAACGCCCTCTTATTTATTCATGACCTTGAAAGTTCAAAATTTCTGCTTAAGGTCGATTCTGTAAATATAAGTAAAGTTGAAGCATCATCCGAAACCCCGTCTCAAGGGGAAAAAGGCATCAATCTTAGTTTAAGCATTACTTCAATTGAATTGTTAAATAATGATCAGAAAAAATCTAAAAAGAAGTAACAAGAACTTTTTTGTCCGATATACTCTTATAGCGGGTGCATTTCTTTGTTTGTTCGCTGTTTTGTTATCAGCAGGGTTAGCCGAGCAGGAGTCGCCATTTACAGAGGTTGTTTCTTCGTTAAGAAATCCTTTTATGAAATGGCAGCCAAAACCTGCTTTTGTGAAGAAAGTAGAGAAACCTGTCGTCGTTGAGATTAAGCCAGTTGAACCAGCTCCGCCACCTGTTAAAAAGATCGCTAAACCTGTAAAGCTCCCGAGGCTTGTCTTACCGAAAATGAGCGTAACAGGATTGATCTTTAAGACAAAACAACCGCAAGCTATTATTAACGGGCAAGTGGTAGGCGTAGGTGATATTGTTGCCCGTGCAAAAGTTTTAAAGATTAAAGAAGGCGGGATCATTTTTAAATATGCTGACGAGATCTACTTCGTAAAATATTTTAATAAATAAACAGAGGTCTTATGAAAAATCTGTTTTACCTTCGCATTTTCTGCACGGCAACATTCGGTATTCTTTTCTTTGTGTCCTCTCAGGCATTCAGTGAAGACAGTTCTTTCATTATGCCTCAGTATTCAAAACGGGTTTCTTTGGACCTGAAAGATGCTGACATGAAGGATGTTCTAAAGGTTTTTTCACGTCAAATCGGTGCCAATTTTGTTTTAGATTCAAAAATTGAGAAAACTAAAGTAACTGTGTATCTCGATAATGTTCCTGTGGAAGAAGCAATGGAAAGGATACTGGCTTCCAATGGTTTGACATATGTCTATAATGCCGAATCCAATATCTTCACTGTTTCCGCCAAAGATCAAGAAGTGAAAATGGTCACGCGGGTATATCCCTTAAAGAATGCCACCGTGTCCGGTTCTAAACTTAACGCTACCATTTCTATTGTCGGAGCTGGCGCAGCCGTTGCTGGTGGTAAAGACTCTGGAATAAGTTCCAGCTTACAATCTGCAATTTCAAAAGACGGCAAAGTCGCCGAAGATCCGCGTACCAATAGCCTGATCATCACAGATTACGAAGAAAACTTTTCTAAAATTGACGCTATATTAGCAAAACTAGATATTGCCATCCCTCAAGTTTTGATCGAAGTCAAAATGCTCGATGTTAGTAAGATCAACGTTGACACCCTGGGTTTCGATTATGGAAGTGGAACTTTCTTTAGTGTAACGGGAGCTACTATTCCTACATTTTTCCCTTTTAATCAGAAAAATATTTTGGATAAGGGTGGTCTACGAACCTTTTCTGGTGCCGGAACAATGGGAATGAAGGGTATGACCGCGGCCGCAACCTTTCTCGAAAAGTGCACGGATACACGTGCACTCGCCAGGCCACGCATATTAACCATGGACAATCAGACGGCTCAAATAATGATATCCAACGATGAAGTGGTTGGTACTATTACTGTTGAAGATGCAACAACCGGCAAAAGAACAACGACAGCTGAACGTGCCAAAACAGGTGTTTTCTTAACTGTCACGCCCCAGGTCAATTTATTAACCAATGAGATCACACTGGCCATAACGCCCAAAGCGATCGAGGCGTCTCAAAGTCAATTTTCAAAAGAAGGCGGTCAAGCTTTTAGAGATACCGAAGAACGTTCAGCCAGTGTTATAATGAAAGTACAGGCAGGTGAGACTATTATGATTGGTGGTCTTTTGCGTAAAAAACTTGAAAAAGTTGTTACTAAAGTTCCCTTTTTAGGAAGTATTCCTTTTTTAGGCCGGTTATTCAGATCAGATAATATAAATGGCACTGACCGTGAGCTTATCATTTTTATAACTCCGACCATTCTTAACAATTTAGGTGATTCATTGGATGGGAAAAAGAAGGCCATTGATTTTCGTTCACGTGAAACATCCTCTCCGGATAGATCAAAAGTGATCAGCGAGGACTTACTCAGTATCGCTAACCAGCACCAGCGTAAATAAGGCTTATGTCAAGATTACGTTTAGGCGAGATCCTCATCAAACAAGGGCTTCTGACAGAAGTCCAATTGAATGAAGCTATTGCTTCCCAGAAGAACGAAAAAGGCCATATCGGCGAGATCCTTGTAAAAAAGGGCATTATCAAAGAAGAAGATCTGGCTACGGCTTTAAGCACTCAATTGCTTATTCCGTACGCATCAAAAGCTTCAGGTTTACTCGTACCCCAAAAAGATGCAGGTCTTGAAAAGCTTGTCCCGTATGAATATGCCAAGGAAAATCATGTTCTTCCTTTAAGCCGTAATATTAATTCTTTAACATGCGCTCTTTTTAATCCGTTCGACCTTATCATGATCGACAATCTTAAAAAGATGACAAGCTGCGAGATCAACTTTGTTATTGCGACACGTTCAGATATTTCAAAAGCTATACAGGATTTTTATCTTGGTGGTGAGGCCAATAATGCAGCGCTTTGGGGTCAGACGGTTGAACGAGCCCATTTGACCATGAAGAAAGAAAACGCTTTTGTTGAAGAGAAATCTGAAACAGAGCTCAGCCTTGATAAATTAATTGCGCGTGCTGAAGAAGCACCTGTTATTAAGCTTGTTGATCTCATCATTCGTCAGGCGATCGATGAGCGTGCCAGCGATATCCATATAGAACCGTTTAAAGATAAACTTGATGTCAGGTACCGTATCGACGGAGAATTGTATCAAATCCCCCCTCCGGCGAAACATTTGCACATGCCCATTGTTTCACGCGTGAAGATCCTGGCAAAAATGGACATTGCCGAACGGCGTCTGCCTCAGGATGGACGGATATCGGCAAAACTAGAGGATCGCACCGTTGATCTTCGTGTATCGACCCTGCCGACCGTTTGGGGCGAGAAAGTTGTTATGCGCATCCTTGATAAAGATGCCATCCGGCTCGATCTAGCGACATTAGGATTTGATGCCAAGCAACTTGATCTTATCCGTAAAGCATTAAAAGTACCTTATGGTTTATTCTTTGTGACGGGGCCAACGGGCAGCGGTAAATCTACGACACTTTATTCCTGTTTAAGTGAAGTCATGGACCCGGCCAAGAACATCATGACAGCCGAAGACCCGGTTGAGTTCCGTATTGATGGCATTAATCAGGTTCATGTTCGACCGGATATCGGATTTACCTTTGCCGAAGCATTAAGATCTTTTCTAAGGCAGGATCCTGACATTATCATGGTAGGTGAGGTGCGTGACGTAGAAACCGCCCAGATCTGCGTGCGTGCTGCGCTCACAGGTCACTTTGTGCTGTCTACTTTACATACAAATGATGCACCTGCCGCTATCACGCGTTTATTGGATATCGGTGTGCCCTCATATCTTCTAACGCCGTCTTTAACCATGATCATCGGTCAGCGCCTCGGTCGCAAGTTGTGTCCGCATTGCAAAGAACCCTATGAGCCAAAACAAGAAGAACTTGGTGAAATTAAACTTGCCACAGATCTTATCTATCGTGCCAAAGGTTGTGATCTATGTTCGCATACCGGCTATAAGGGGCGTATGGTCGTCGCTGAAGTTTTATTGGTTGATGAGGCCATGCGTCGACTTATCGGTAAAAATGCGACTTATAACGATATTCGCGATGCGGCGCGAAAGAACGGCATGGCAACGTTGTTTGAGATCGGCATTAAGAAAGTAGAAGAGGGTGTTACGAGTTTGGACGAGATGCTGGGCGTAACCATCGGTTAGAGGGAGTCGTTTTAAAATGCCAAAATTTATTCTTACCGCCAAAGATAAATCAGGGCGTACTTTCAATGAAATCATTGAAGCATTCGACAGTAATGCCGCAGTTGCTCAAATTCAAGCTAAAGATCTTTTTGTGACTTCAGTGAAACAAGTCGCTGATGCTGCACCATCAATTCAAAAGAAAGTTTCTTCGAATAATTCTGCCGGAAGATTTACGCATTCAAAAGCAACCCTTGAAGATATTATTTCATTTTCACGCCAAATGGCGACGATGCTTAGCGCTGGCGTTCCTCTCATGCGTTCTATATCCGTTATCTCAGAACAAGTGGAGAGTAAGCAGTTGTCTGAAGTTCTTCATGAATTGGTATCAGATGTCTCGGAAGGTCAGGCCTTCAGTAGGGCTTTGACCAAACACCCTAAAGTTTTCTCGCCGTTTTGGGTCAGTTTAGTTGAGGTTGGCGAGGCCTCCGGTACCATGCCGGCTGTACTTGAAAAACTAACTGAATATATGGAAGAGGCTGCCGCATTTAAAAGTGCTGTCGTCGGTGCCCTCGTTTATCCTGCCGTTCTATTCTTTGTATGTACCGGAGCTGTCGTGGCTTTTGCTGTTTTTATCGGCCCTACGTTTGAGCGTATTTTCAAAGATATGGGTATGCAGTTACCCGGCATTACATCTGCTGTTTTAGCCATGTTCAAGATCATCAGAACTCAATTTCTGTTTATTATCGGTGCAGGTATCGGCGGCTGGTTTATGTTCAAGGGCTATATTAAAACGGATATAGGCAGAAGAAATTTTGAATCCTTTTTATTTAGAATGCCTGTTTTCGGAAAGATCTTTAAACTTATTATTGTAGAGAAATTTACGTCTCAAATGGCCATGCTTGTCGATAGCGGTGTCCCGATCCTTTATGCGCTTGAGATATCCGAACGCCTTGTCGATAATCTAGTTTGCGCAGAAGTTATCAAGGGTGTGCGCGAAGCTGTTCGCGAAGGCCGCCTTTTAGCTGATCCGATGGAGACAAGCGGCTTTTTCCCGCCTATGGCGGTTCAGATGATACGCGTCGGTGAAGAAACAGGCGAACTGGGTAAAATGTTAAACCACGTTGCCATTTATTATAAAAGAAATGTTAAAGACTTCTTAAAAAGTTTTGGAACTTTGATCGAACCTGTTATGCTTATTGTGATGGGTGGCATTATCGGCGTGCTTATCATCGCCATGTTCTTGCCAATTTTAACGATGTCTACAGGCGGATAGAGAAAATGATAATAATAAATTCCAGAAACCATCGGGCATGTGGGTTTACGATCATCGAGTTGATCATTGTTCTTATTATTATGGGCGTCATTGCTACCCTCGTCATCCCGAGGCTTATTTCAACCAATGAAAGCGCTATCTGCTCAGAAGCCATAAGTACCTTGTCCACAATGCGTTCCGCACAGGCCAGGTATAACCTTGAGAAGGGTACCTTTGCCGGTACTGACTGCAGTGCCTTAGATATCGCAGTTAACACCCCTAAGTTTTTTGATACGCCGACTTGTGATTCTGGCACAGGCGCCGTTACGTTAAGTAGAGTCGGCGGACCTGTTTATACTGCAACTGCGGCACAAACGGGGTCTCCCGTGTATACTTGTACTGGAGCGGGGTGTACTACTGCCGTTTTACGATCGTGTTTTAGTAATTAGCCAAGTGAGGGTTATATGAGATCAAATAAAGCGTTCACCATTGTTGAGCTTATGATCGTTGTTGTCATCATAAGTATTATGGCCAGTTTCGGTGTTCCCAATTTTGCTAAAACAATTAATCGCGCTAAAGCTAAGGATGCTATAAATAATTTAAATATTATCCATGCGGCCAATATTCTATACCGCTCGCGTGCTGGGGCTAATTTAAGCACGGCTGCCAATCTAGGTGCCATTAATACGGCTTTGACATTAAATATTAGCGCTAATGGATCAACTTATGCCTGTGATGCGGCAAATACGTGTGTGGCGACTGGGCCTGGGAGCATTTTTGTGGCTACTGTTTCTTTAAACACGCCTTTAAGTGCGGCAAACCCTTCATGTCCTCAGGGAACATACGCGGCTTGTCCATAAGATGTGTTTGAAAAGGTTAAGGGTTTTTCTTTTACTAAGGTAATCTGTTTGTGAGTAATAAAAAAGCTTTCACAATAATTGAGCTAAGTGTTGTTGTTATTATCATGGGCATACTTGTTACTTTCGGTTTTCCTAGTTTATTTAAAGCCATCAACCGAACCAAAGCGCGTGATGCTATGAATAATCTTAGGAGCATTCATACGCTAAATACTGATTATTTCGCGCGTAACGGGGTTAATTTTACGGGGGCAACAATTGCGGCTATTAATGCGGGTCTTGGTCTGAATATCATGCCCAATGGTGCTACGTATGCCTGTGCCGCTAATGTCTGTACGGCTACGACAACAGCGTTTACGATCACGTTAAATTTAGGCGCATCAAACCCCCTTAACCTTGCTAATCCATCATGCGCCTCGGGTCAGAATGCTTGCCCATAAGAAATCTTCCTACTTTTATTTGAACGCCCGTCGTAGTTTCACCTTGGTCGAAGTAATTATTGCATCTGTTATTTTTATTATCGCGGCCGCAGGTGTACTATCCACCATCGGTCTTATGAATAGTCCGTCTCTTTCAAATTCTTCAAGGATCACGGCTATGACTTTTGCCAAGAAGGTTGCTGACGGATTACACAAAGATGTAAAATCGGGAATAACAGCAGGGAATTTATCTGTTGGTGCGCACGGGGTTGCTGCCGATCCTTTGTTCCCGGGTTTCACGGCGAGCTATGTTGTTTCCTTAATTACGACTGACACAAACGGCCTGCGCAAAGTAGATGTTACTGTAACCTGGTAACGTATTCCCATAATTTATGAAGAAGAACACACAAGCCCTAACATTAACTGAACTGATCATTGCCAGCGTTCTCGTCAGCATGGTCATTGCCGGTGTTGTTAATACTGATTTTGCAATTCGACGTATAGACAAGAACACCAATCAAGATTCTCAACTTTCCTTAGCAACAACAAATATGGCTGAGTTGATCCGTTATGATGTCCGAAGAACTCACGGCTATATCGACAATGCCCTTAACTCCGCTAAAACTGGGATCAATGTTGATATACCCAACCACACGGTTTGTTTTCGTTATGATATTCAAGTAGCCGGTCAGTACACTCCAAAGAATTATGCTGATGATAACTGGTCATGTTATACGCAACCTGCCGGGAATACCGCTGTTTATCAATGTCTTTTTAATGGGGGCGCTGGCACATGCACAGCGGCTGATACATTTGTCGGCCGTTTGGTCAGTGATGAGTTCAGTAATGCGACTATTCTAGCTTTACCATCGCCACAAGTGGTAGCCAACAGAGCCACCGGAGTATTTTATTTTGATATGACACTTGTTAACAGGGCTGATCCTTCTGCAGGGGCACATGTACTTGCGGGTTCCTTAACGAAGGGGATATTGGACAATCCTCAATTTTCCGTCAGGATTCAGGAAAATATCGGTGATTTTTAAGCTTATGGCTAAGCATCGTTTCTTCTGCCCTTTTGGTCATGAAGAGCGCGAAGTTATGCTTTGTGACCCCGATGAACTGCAACACCTATCCAAAGTATTGCGTTTAAAAGTCGGTGATCAAGTCGAATTGATCAATGGTTGTGGCGGTATGGCCAGCGGTTGTTTAAAGGATATTGCCCGCTCAGCCGCCTGTATTATTATTAATGAAGCCAGCTTTACCTCCAAATCTGACCCCCTTAAAGTTACCCTTGCCTGCGCTATTCCTAAGAAAGCTAAATTTGAAACGATCATTGAAAAGTGCACTGAACTGGGTGTTGACAGGATCATTCCTCTGATCACGGAAAGAACAGAGGTTGATTTAACGCATGACCGGATCGGAAAGAAAAGCGAACGTTATGAACGTGTCGCTCTTAACGCCGCCAAACAATCCCGACGTTTATGGTTTCCTCAAATTGATGCGCCAATGGATTTCAATGAGGCGATAAAGACTCTATCCAGTACACGTGCAAAACTATTGATCCCCTGGCTTGAAGGAAAACGTTTACCTTTGATGGAAGCCATGGCTGACTCACCCGACGGGGAAGTGGTTTTTCTTATTGGTCCTGAGGGAGATTTTACAAAGGCCGAAGTCGATATGGCTATAGACCTCGGCGCCATTCCTGTAACACTTGGTATTAATGTACTTAAGGTGGATACAGCGGCCATAGCTGTTGCCGCTGTTAAAATATGGAGATATAAGAAATAATGAAATAACATTGTTTTAGAACAAACCGCAGGGTATACTTTTAACAGTGCTATATTTTATTTAAAAAAAAAGGAGAGAAATATGAGAAATCGCGGTTTTACACTTATCGAAATCATCATTGTCATTATCATCATTGGTGTGTTGGCAACATTGGCCATGCCGCGTTTAACGGCACAGATCGATGCCTCAAAATCGATGGAAGCGACGAATCTGCTCGGAACATTAAAGCGCCAGGCGATCAATTGTTTTGACCAAACAAATGCCCTTGCATCTTGCGATACCTTAGCCGAATTAGCTGTTACGGTTCCCGCTGATAGTAAATATACATACTCTGTTGGAACAAGTGGTAACTCGATCACGTTTTATGCAACCTTGGTGTCGCCCATTAACACTAACTGTGTCAAGATGTCCTGGGACTCTGTCACAGGCCGAACTGAATTAAGAGGATATCCGGCAAGTTCTGCTGTTGAAAGTATTGTCCAGCGCTCTACGGGTGGCGTTTTAGGTGCTCCGACGGGTGCTCTGGCAGTTGCAGCGGGTGCTCTTTGCGCAGGGTATTAATGTTTTTATAAACGAATAGAGGTAATTTATATGAGAAATCGTGGTTTTACGCTTATAGAAATTATTATAGTTATTATAATTATTGGTGTTCTGGCTACTTTGGCCATGCCGCGTTTAACGGCGCAGATTGATGCCTCAAAATCGATGGAAGCGACGAATCTGCTTGGAACATTAAAGCGCCAGGCGATCAATTGTTTTGACCAAACAAATGCCCTTGCATCTTGCGATACCTTAGCAGAATTAAATGTTACGGTTCCCGCTGATAGTAAATATACATACTCTGTTGGAACAAGTGGTAACTCGATCACGTTTTATGCAACCTTGGTGTCGCCCATTAACACTAACTGTGTCAAGATGTCTTGGGATTCAGTCACGGGACGAACTGAATTAAGAGGTTACCCAGCTGCTTCGGCTGTTCAAAGTATAGTGCAGCGTTCTACTGGAGGTGTTTTAGGTGCTCCGACCGGTGCTCTGGCAGTTGCGGCGGGAGCTCTTTGCGCAGGGTATTAATGGTTAATGTTTGTTAATTCGAGGTATCACATGAGACAAAAGGGTTTTACTTTAATCGAAATCATCATTGTTATTATTATCATTGGTGTTTTGGCTACTTTAGCTATGCCGCGTTTAACGGCGCAGATAGATTCAGCTAAATCCATGGAAGCTACGAATACTTTAGGTTTATTAAAACGTCAAGCGATCAATTGTTTTGATCAAACCCAGGTATTAGCCTCGTGTGATTCATTGGCAGAGCTTTCCGTCACAATTCCCGGTGATAGTAAGTATACATATTCAATGGGAACCAGTGGTACTAATATTACTTTTTATGCAACATTAGTATCACCGATAAATGCTAATTGTGTCAAAATGTCATGGGATACAGTAGCTCCCAACTTCACTCTTATGAGAGGTTATCCTGCTGGTTCGGCGGTTGAAGGCATTGTGGGCCGTTCAACGACGGTTTTACAGTCGCCTGTTGGTGCTCTTGCCGTTGCCGCCGGAGCTCTTTGCGCGGGGTATTAAAGAAGGTCTTTGGTTAAAGGGTGTATTAGTCATTGATCGAAAAAGGCCGGGAAACAACCCGGCCTTTTTATTTTATCCCGCATTGACAATCTAACATCACTTTTGTATAATCATCCACCCCTTCCTATATTAATAAGGTATGACCGGAGGTATTTGTATGACGGAACAAAAGAAACAAACGCCAGCTGAAGTTGAAAATCGCAAGAAAGCACTTGATCTGGCGCTGACTCAGATCGAAAAACAGTTCGGGAAGGGCTCTATCATGAAGCTGGATGGCAATGTACATGCGGATGTCGATGCCATTCCTACAGGGTCACTCGGACTTGATATAGCTCTTGGCATTGGGGGTATCCCACGTGGCCGCGTGATCGAGATCTACGGGCCTGAATCTTCCGGTAAGACAACGTTAACATTAAGTGTTATTCACCAGATCCAGAAAAAGGGTGGCACAGCGGCTTTTATTGACGCTGAACATGCCTTTGATGCAGCGTATGCCCAAAAGATCGGTGTTAAATTAGAAGACCTTCTTATTTCCCAGCCGGATACGGGGGAACAGGCGCTCGAGATCGCAGAAACATTAGTACGTTCCAGCGCTGTTGACCTTGTTGTTATTGATTCAGTGGCGGCATTAACGCCCAAGGCTGAGATCGAAGGCGATATGGGCGACAGCCATATGGGGCTGCATGCGCGTTTAATGTCACAGGCGCTTCGAAAATTGACGGCCGTGACCAGTAAGTCGAATACATGTCTTATCTTCATTAATCAGATCCGTATGAAGATTGGCGTCATGTTTGGAAATCCTGAAACAACGACTGGCGGCAATGCGCTTAAGTTCTACTCATCAGTACGTATTGACCTGCGCAAGATAGAAACTCTTAAGCGTGGCGATGATGTTATCGGCAACCGTGTCCGTGCCAAAGTTGTCAAGAATAAAGTAGCGGCACCGTTCAAAGAGGCGGAATTTGAGATCCATTTTGATGAAGGGATTTCGCATGCCAGCGACCTGGTCGACCTTGGCACAAAATTCAATGCGATCGAGAAATCCGGCGCGTGGTTTGCCTTTGAAGGTGAGCGTATCGGGCAGGGTCGGGATAATGCCCGGAAATATTTACAGGATAATCCCAAAGTGGCGCAGAAACTTGAAAAGTTAATTCTAGAAAAGTCCAAGGTCGTACCTCCACCGGCTAAAAAGACTGAATAATGAGTTTTGATGATTTGAATTTTAAGAAGGCGAAGGGGTACGCTCTTCGCCTTCTTAAATTAAGGCCCCGCAGCGTTCTTGAGTTACGCCAGAAGCTCAACTCAAAAGGTTATGCTGCCGAGGCTGATATGCTGATCGAGGATTTTTTACGTTTAGGATTCCTCGACGATGAAGCGTTTACAAAAGTCTGGCTGCAGTATCGGCTTAACAGGCCGATGGGCTATAGGCGTGTGTCACGTGAGTTGGCCGATAAAGGTATACCCCAAGATCTTGTTCAAAGCCAGTGGGCTGATATCAAAGAAAGTTACGATGAGCTGGATGTTGTCAGAAGCCTGGCTCAAAAACGTATAAGAAAATACACTAACATTGATCCTCTGAAGCGTAAGAAACGGGTAATGGATTATCTTGCCCGTCGAGGTTTTCAGCTGGATGTTATTATGAAAGTGATCAAAGAGTTATGACAGGGCATGAGATCCGCAGCAAATATCTTGAATTCTTCAAATCTAAGGGCCATAAAGTCATTGCCAGTGATTCGTTGGTCCCTAAAGACGATCCGACGGTGCTTTTTACAACAGCCGGCATGCAGCAGTTCAAGCCGCAGTTCATGGGCCACATTACGGATTTCAAGACAGCGACTACTTCCCAGAAATGCCTTCGTACCGACGACCTGACCGAGGTGGGTGTTACTGACTTTCATCACACCATGTTTGAAATGCTGGGCAATTTCTCTTTTGGCGATTACTTCAAACGCGAAGCTATTACCTGGGCGTGGGAGTTTTTGACCCGCGTTATGGGTATTCCTGCGGATAAGCTCTGGGTTTCCGTCAACAAAGATGATGATGAAGCTTATGGCATTTGGCTTAACGAGATCAAGGTGCCTGTCCATCGTATTGTTAAGTTGGGGGATAAATCCAATTTCTGGCCGTCTAATGCCCGTCTGAACGGTCCTAATGGCCCCTGCGGTCCATGTTCGGAGATCTTTTTCGACTGGGGATTCAATCATTGCAAAGATCCGGATTGTAATCCGGACTGTAACTGCGGTCGTTTTTGCGAAGTGTGGAATCTTGTTTTTACTCAGTATAACCGCAAAGATGGCGGTGCGCTTGAGCCTTTGCCTGCTAAGAACATCGATACCGGGATGGGCCTCGAGCGATTAACGGCCGTCATGCAGGGTAAACACAATAACTTTGAATCAGATCTCTTCACGTCGATCATGACCGCTATTTCACGTTCAGTCGCCGCTGAAGGAGCAACGATCTCATTACGTGAAACGCGCATCATTACGGATCACACGCGTGCTGTAACATTCGGACTTTCTGACGGTGTTATGCCCTCCAATGAAGGGCGCGGCTACGTCATGCGTAAGTTGATCGTCGATATGACAAACATTATTATTCAGGCTGGCATCAAGAAACCGCTGGTCCATACCTTTATCCCCGCCGTAGTGGATGTGATGAAGGGGCCTTACCCTGAACTTGTTGGAAAACAGAAAGATATTATTGAAACAGTTAAGCGTGTTGAAGAAGCCGTGATCAAGCTCAATGGCGAGAAAGTTCCCGAATTTGTCAACGAACTTGCTGGTATAAAAGCTGATCCCGTTATCATCGGAGAAATGATGTTCCGTTATCGGGATACATACGGCCTCCCGATGGCGCTCATTCAGTCAAAGGTCGGCGATAAATTCGGCTCGGATATTCTTGCCAAGGCCATTACTCATGCTGATCTTTTAATGAATGAACAGAAAGAACGTTCACGTGCCGGCAGTAAAATGCAAGGTGATGTATTTCTGTCTAAGAATGTCGATGTTAAAGATGTGGCTAAAACAATCTTTGTTGGTTATAACGAACCTTCCTGTGAAGCCACTATATTGAAGATCTTTGTTGATGGGCTGTCATCGTCTGAAGCCAAAGAGGGTGACCAGGTCGCTGTGGTACTTGATAGGACGCCTTTTTACGCTGAGCAGGGTGGTCAGCGTGCGGATGTTGGCATGATTTCAGGTAAGACCAATGCGGTTCAGATTAAGGACACTCAAAAAGTGACCGACGTTTATATTCATAAAGGTGTTGTTGCTAAAGGCGTCATTAAGGTCAAAGACCCTGTTAAGGCGTCGATCGATGGCGAGATGCGCATGGCGGTTGCCCGAAATCATACGGCCACACACCTCACACAGGCTGCGCTGCGCATGATCCTTGGTGAACATGTTAAGCAGCAGGGCTCTTTGGTCGATGATCAGCGATTACGGTTTGATTTTACACATCCTAAAGCCGTCACTAAGGCTGAACTTGAAAGCATTGAGGATCTGGTCAATTCATTTATCCGTCGTTGTGAGGCGGTATCAAAGAACGAAATGACCATCGATGAAGCTAAAGAAAGCGGTGCGTTGGCTTTCTTTGCCGAGAAATACGGAGATAAGGTGCGTGTCGTTGGGATCGGTGACCACTCAAAAGAATTCTGCGGAGGCACGCATTTGGATTGTACGGGACAGATCGGGCTGTTCAAGATCGTTTCCGAGGGAGCTGTTGCCCAGGGTATTCGTCGTATCGAGGCGGTTACCGGGACGAATGCGATCACCCTTGTGCGTTCACGCGAGAAGATGCTTGAGAAGTCCGCCGCTGTTCTTAAGACGTCCCCGGACGATCTTTTCCTTCGCGTGGAACAACAGTCAAAACGTGTTAAAGAATTGCAGAAAGAAGTAAGTGATCTTAACTTTGATGTTATCCGCTCAACTATTGATGATGTTATTGCTAAGGCGGAAACGGTCAAAGATGCAACCTTAGTACTGCATATATTCAAGAATGTTGATATGGATACATTGCGTCGGGTATCTGACTTGATCAAGCAAAAGTGCCCGACATCCGTCCATCTTCTGGGCGCTGCTAATGGGGCTGAAGAAGCCGCGCTTCTTATTACAGTCGCTGACAATCTGATCGCACGTCAGATCAAGGCTGGCGAGATCATTCAGAAAGTCGCACCGTTGATCGGTGGTTCAGGCGGCGGCCGGCCAAATATGGCGCAGGCCGGCGGGAAAGTACCGTCAAAATTATCTGAGGCCCTGGATGCAGCCAAAACGCTTGTTAAGGGATTGTTATGAAACTTCTAAAGTTAAACAGTAAGAACATACAGCAGCTTTATGACCGGCATTTTTATTATCGTCGCAAGAGTGTCGTTGATAAGGTTTCAAGGATCGTTGAGGATGTCCGTTCTCACGGAGATGAAGCTGTCTTAAAATACACGCAGCGTTTTGATCATGTAAAACTTACGGCGAAAGACTTACGCGTAGCTGAGAGCGAGATCAGCGGGGCATTTCAAAATATCAAACCTGAGTTTATTGCCACACTTAAAATGGCTATTAACAACGTCAGTGCCTTCTACCGCAGTCAGGTCAAGAAACCCTGCTGTATTAAAAGCGAAGACGGTATCCTTTTAAAAGAAGAATTCCGTCCAATTGATACAGTGGGCGTATATATCCCGGCAGGCACAGCACCTTTAGTCTCGTCAGTTTATATGACGGTTATACCCGCGAAGATCGCCGGCGTGAAGCGTATTGTTATTGTCACGCCTCCAGGCAGAGACGGCCGTGTTAATCCGCACATTCTAGCTGTGGCCAATCTTCTTAACGTCAATGAAGTATATAAGATCGGCGGTGCCCAGGCGATCGCGGCATTGGCTTTCGGCACTAAAACTATATCGAGGGTCGATAAGATCGTAGGTCCCGGCAATGCGTATGTGACTGAGGCCAAACGGCAGCTTTTTGGTTATGTTGACATTGATATGCTGGCGGGGCCGACAGAGCTGGTGATCATTGCCAACCGTCTTAGTAATCCTGACTTTGTCGTCGCTGATTTTGAATCCCAAGTAGAGCATGCGGGCGGCATATCCATTTTGGTATCAACATCGAAACAACTGATAAAACAGGTAAAGAATCGCGTTCAAGGCGGCTTTGTGATCTATGCCAAGAATATGGAAGAAGCCTGTGATATTGCCAATAAAATAGCACCTGAACATTTGCAAATCCTTACCAGTAACCCTGCCGGCGTCGCTAAAATGATCAAACATGCCGGGGCGATTTTCTTAGGTCCTTACAGTCCGACACCTTTGGGGGATTATATGGCCGGTCCGAGCCACGTCCTGCCTACGCTTGGGACAGCTAAATTCTCATCAGGTTTAAGCTTGTCCAGTTTTATGAAAACAAGCCACATCATTTCATATTCTCGAAAAGCGTTAGAGAAGGTACGGGGACCGCTTGAACACATTGCCAGTATTGAAGGTCTTGTTAAGCATGCCGAAGCAGTTAACATCAGGTTTAAAGCTTAGATCGGGATCATGTCGGGAAATACAGATTAAAAAGGATGGAGAAACTTATGTCATCAAGAACGGCAGTTATTGAGCGTAAAAGCAAAGAAACTCATATTAAGGTCAAACTAAACATCGACGGACGCGGTGACCGTACAGAGATCAAGACGGGCATTGCATTTCTGGACCACATGATCGAACTTTTTGCTTTCCATGGTCTT
Source organism: Candidatus Omnitrophota bacterium (assembly GCA_002753465.1). Taxonomy (GTDB): domain Bacteria; phylum Omnitrophota; class Gorgyraeia; order Zapsychrales; family Fredricksoniimonadaceae; genus Fredricksoniimonas. The sequence continues at coordinate 44,377 of PEAF01000003.1, read as the reverse complement.
TATGACCTTGAGCTTGAGGTTGTGTCCTCAGATACGGCCATTGATATTCACCACACTAATGAGGATATCGGGATCGTATTAGGCAAGGCCTTTAAACAGGCTTTAGGTGATAAGGCGGGTATCCGTCGTTTCGGTTGTGCCGGGGCGCCGATGGAGTCTACTGTAGGACGTGCTATTGTGGATATCAGCGGACGTGGGTACTTTAAACTTAATGTTGAAGATGATATGGTTGTCCCGGTCAAGAGTAAGGATGAATATTCTTTAACATATCTAGAGCATTTCATGGAGTCTTTTGCACATGCCATGGGCGCCACTATAAGCATCACGCTGCAGAATGTTTCCGATGACGTGCATACCAATGTCGAGTCTGTTTTTAAAGCATTTGGCTTGGCGCTTGATCAGGCAACACAAATTGACGCCCGTCGTGAGGGCATTGTCCCGTCAACTAAAGGGATCATTGACTGATGATCGCCATTATCGATTACGGCATGGGGAATTTACGCAGTGTGCAGAAAGCCTTGGAGCATGCCGGCGCTTCTACGTCTATTGTTACATTTCAAGATCAGATCTTAAAAGCTGATAAACTTGTGTTGCCGGGCGTCGGTGCGATGAAGCCTGCCATGGACAGATTGAAAGAACTGGGGATCATTGATCCTATCAGGACTTTTATTTCAACAGGAAAGCCGTTCCTGGGGATCTGTTTGGGCTATCAGCTATTATTTGATTCCAGCACAGAAGGGGGCGATGTCAAAGGCCTTGGGATTTTACATGGCAGCGTTGAACGTTTCCCTTCATCTGTTAAAGTGCCTCAAATGGGCTGGAATCAAATAGCCATTGTTCAAAAAAATTGCCCTATGTATGCCGGTATTGAAAATGGCGCCGCAGTATACTTTTGCCATTCATTTTATGTTAAGCCGAAAGATCCAGCGGCTGTTGCGACAACGACAGATTACGGCATTATGTATGCCTCTTCAATCGTTTCGGGCAATATATGGGGCGTGCAGTTCCATCCTGAGAAAAGCCAGTCCGTCGGATTAAAATTACTGGAGAACTTTGTTTCATGTTGATCATTCCGGCGATAGATATCAAAGACGGCAAAGTCGTACGTCTTTTTAAAGGACGTTTTGATATGGTCAGCGAATACGCCTCAGACCCTGTGTCCATGGCTAAACGCTGGGAAGATACTGGGGCTCCTTATTTACACGTTGTAGACCTGGATGGAGCCCAATCAGGTGAGAGGCGCAATCAGTCTGCCATTAAGAAAATAGCCAAGGAACTCAAGATCCCTGTTGAAACAGGTGGCGGTATACGCAGTCTGGAAGTCGTTGATGATTATTTGAATGCCGGTATCGACCGTGTTATTTTAGGCACTAAAGTCGTTGATGACCGGCCTTTCTTAGCTAATATTTTAAAGGCATGGCGTGAACGTATTGCCGTTAGCCTTGACTGTTCAAATGGCTTTGTCGCCCAACGCGGATGGGTAGAGACTTCGACGGTAAAAGGTACCGATATGGCCCGGGAATTCGTTGCCATGGGGTTGAAGTTTATCATTTATACGGATATCGCCCGCGATGGTACATTGCATGGCCCTAATATCGAAGGCCTTAAAGAAATGCTGGCTATAGACAATGTTAATGTGATCGCATCCGGCGGCGTAAGCCATCTTAACGACATTAAGGCTTTATTGGCCCTGAGAAATAAGAATCTCTACGGCGTTATAACGGGGAAAGCCATCTATGAAGGCGTCCTGGATGTAAAAGAAGCATTGGCTTTATGCCAGAAGGATGCTCCCAATGCTGACTAAGCGAATTATTCCCTGCCTGGATGTCAAAGACGGCCGCGTTGTCAAAGGCGTTAATTTTGTCAACTTACGCGACGCGGGTGATCCTGTTGAGGTCGCCAAGATCTATGATCAAGCACGTGCGGATGAGTTGGTTTTTCTGGACATCACGGCCAGTCATGAAGGCCGAAAGATCTTCTTAGATGTAGTTAACCGTACAGCTGAACAGATATTCATGCCACTTACCGTGGGTGGCGGGATCAATTCTGTTGATGATATCCGTCTCTTGCTTAATGCCGGTGCTGATAAAACATCTATCAATACGGCAGCGGTTAAGAACCCAAACCTTATCCGTGAGGCATCTGAACGTTTTGGAAGTCAATGTATCGTTGTGGCGATTGATTCTAAAAGAACAGGCGATGGATGGAAAGTTTTTACGCATGGCGGAAGGAATCAGACTGATAAAGAAGTAGTCGCGTGGGCCCGTGAAGTCGAGCGTTTAGGCGCAGGCGAGATATTGCTGACCAGTATGGATGCAGATGGAACAAAAGACGGGTTTGACCTTCCTCTCACTAAAGCTGTAGCTGCGGCGGTCAACATTCCTGTCATTGCGTCGGGTGGCGCCGGTAAAGTGGAACATTTTACGGATGTGTTCACCATGACCGGGGCAGATGCGGGGTTGGCCGCGTCAATATTTCATTATGGCGAGATCAAGATCGAAGAAGTTAAGGCTCATTTAAAGATCAAGGGCGTGAGTGTACGTTTATGAGAAAACAAATGACTGAAAAAGAATTCTTACATTACGCCAAACAAGGTAATCTGGTCCCTGTTTTTAGTGAGATCTATGGGGATCTTGAAACGCCGGTTGCTGCCTACATGAAATTGGCCTCCGATGTAAAATATTCTTTTTTGCTGGAATCTGTTGAAGGTGGCGAAAAACTGGCCCGTTATTCATTTTTAGCACGCAATCCTGAGCTTGTATTTCAAACAAAAGGACATCTTGCCGAGATCGTGCGCTTTAAGAATAATAGGGCTGCTGTTGAAAAACGTTCGTTCGACCGCTCACCGCTTGAATTAGTCCGAGAACTGATAAGCCACTATAAATTCGTTAATATTCCTGATCTTCCCAATTTTTGCGGGGGGTTGGTTGGATATTTGAGCTATGATACAGTCAGATTCTTTGAAAAACTGCCCGATACAAATCCAGATGATCTTAAATTAGCTGATATTGTTTTAATGTTAGCGAAAGATGTTGTCATTTTCGATCATTTGCATCACACGATCAAGATCGTTGCGTGCGTTGATGTGACCGCTAAAGATACCCGCGCCATTTTAGTTAACAAGTATCAATCCGCCATGCGTCGTATTGGCGCTCTTATTAAAGATATCTCAAAACCGCTATTACTGCCCAAAGCTAAGGGTTCATCGTCGAAAAAACTCATCTTAAAATCCAATACATCAGCTAATGCCTACGCAAAAATGGTTGTGAAGGCCAAGGAAGAGATCAAAGCGGGTGAGATAATTCAGGTTGTTCTTTCTCAGCGTTTTGAAACAACGATCAAGGCATCGTCGATTGATGTATACCGTACATTGCGCACACTCAATCCATCGCCTTATATGTACCTGTTAAATCTTGATGGCATATCTATTGTCGGATCATCACCTGAACTCTTAGTGCGTTGTGAAGGGCGCCTTGTGGCCACGCGCCCCATTGCCGGAACACGCCCGCGCGGAAAAACATCCGGTGAAGATGAAGTTCTTGAGAAAGAGTTGCTGGCTGACCCCAAAGAGATTGCTGAACATGTAATGCTCGTTGATCTTGGGCGCAATGACCTCGGACGTGTTTGCCGTGAGGGTACCGTTAAAGTAACCGACCTTATGTCCGTTGAGCGTTACTCGCATGTTATGCATATTGTGACCAATGTCCAGGGAGAATTACGCCCTGAACACGATTCTTTATCTGCGCTGGAAGCTACTTTTCCGGCGGGAACGCTCTCAGGTGCTCCTAAGATCAGGGCCATGCAGATCATTGAAGATCTTGAACCTGCCAAACGGGGTCCTTATGGCGGATGCATTGGTTATATAAGTTTCTCGCAAGATTTGGATACTTGTATTACAATACGCACCATTGTGATCAAAGGCAATAAAGCCTATGTTCAGGCAGGAGCTGGCATTGTAGCCGATTCTGACCCTGCAACCGAATACACAGAAACATTAAACAAAGCAAAGGCGCAGATAAGGGCTTTAGAATTAGCCCATACGCGCTAAGCGACAACGAAAGAAGAAAGGAAACACGAGCAATGGAAGTTAAGATCAGAATGCAAAGAGCGGGGGACCCGGCCCAGAAGAATTATAACTGGCGTATCGTTGCGATCAGCAAATGCACCGCGCGCGACGGCAGAGTACTTGAGATCCTCGGTCACTACGATCCGTCCAAGAAACCGGCTGTTTATAAGCTGGATGTTGCCAAGGCTGAAAAGTGGATCAAGAACGGCGCACAGATGTCAGACACCGTCCGTACACTTTACAACAAGACAAAAAAACAGAAGTAATATCGAAAGGTTCACACGTTATGCCAGCAGCACAGGCACCTTTTATTGTACAGCTCATTCCCATGGTCCTTATTTTCGGGATATTTTATTTCCTTGTTATCCGTCCTGAAAAGAAGAAGCAGAAAGATCATCTCGAAATGGTCAAGAATCTTCATAAGAATGATGAGGTTGTCACCAGTGGCGGTATCCACGGGATTGTCGTCAACATTAAAGACACCTCCGTTGTTCTGCGTCTAGACGAGAATGTGCGTGTTGAGTTTGATAAAGAAGCTATTCTTGTTTTACAGAAAAAAGGCGAATAATTAGATAACATCTTAAAAAATATAAAGGTAATCCATGAGCAAGAATCTCCGCACCCGTTTTTTGATCATCCTTGGAGTTATTGTGGCCTGCGTCGCTTTTGTGTGGCCTATTCAAAAGCGTATTAATCTTGGCCTTGACCTTAAAGGCGGCATGCACTTAGTCCTTAAGGTTGATACATCTAAGCTGGCCGAAAAAGCCAAAGATGATGCCGTTCTTCGCGCCATGGAGATCTTACGCAATCGCATCGATAGCATGGGTGTAGGTGAAACGTCGATACAGCGTCAGGGTATCGACCAGATCCTTGTTCAGTTACCGGGTGTTACCGATCGTGAAAAAGCTGTTGATATGGTCAAGCGTGTGGCTCATCTTGAGTTCAGGCTTGTTGATAGTGATCCTATTAAACTCAAGGATGCTTTGGGTGGAAAAATTGCTGAAGGCTTAGAGTTAAAATACACCAAAGGTGACAATAAAGAAGCGGTACTGGTTCATACGCAGTCACCCATGCAGGGCGACGCCATCTCTGATGCCAAGGTTGATTTTGATTCCTCATCCATGCTTCCTAAGATCTCGCTTTCATTTAACACAAAAGGAACCAAAGATTTCGGCGATCTTACTTCAAAGAATGTCGGTGAACGTTTAGCCATTGTTCTTGATGGTGAGGTTATGTCAGCCCCAAACATCCGCGAAGGTATCCTGACCGGCACGGCTGAAATAACCGGACAGTTCAGTTATGATGAAGCTTCTGTGCTGGCTTTGGCCTTGCGCTCTGGTTCGCTCCCGGTACCGATGAGCGTTGAAGAAGAACGTACTATCGGTCCGTTACTGGGTAAAGATTCCATTGAAGCAGGCATCCGTGCAACGCTCTTTGGCGTGCTCTTTGTTTTTGGTTTCATGATCGTCTATTATTGGGTAGGAGGCATGATCGCTTCTTTTTCACTTTTGCTTAACTTAGGGATGATCCTCGGCATTATGGGGTTTATTAATGTGATGCTTCCGTATTCACAAGTAACATTAACATTGCCGGGCATCGCCGGTATCGTTCTTACCTTGGGTATGGCTGTTGATGCCAACGTCCTGATCAATGAACGTATACGTGAAGAATTAGAAAATGGCCGAACACTGGCGGCAGCTATTGAAAGCGGTTATGAAAGAGCTTTTTCAGCGATCCTTGACTCGAATTTAACTACGATCATTGCCGCTATCCTCTTATTCCAATTCGGCTCCGGCCCGATTAAAGGCTTTGCGATCACACTGACAATCGGTCTTATGGCCAGTTTGTTCACGGCTGTCTATGTTTCCCGTACTTTGTTCATGTGGCTCATGGAAGCGCAGGCGATCAAAGAATTGCATATGATGCGCATCTTCAAAAAGACAAACTTCAATTTTATGAAACTGATGTATGTCTTTTGTGCCTTATCTATTGTGATCACAGTCGCTGGTATTGTTACAATCATTGCTAAGAAAAATACCGCGTACGGTATTGATTTTGCAGGGGGACAAGTTCAGGAATACCGTTTTGCTAAAGCCGTTTCTGCGGACAATGTCCGCAATGCCCTTAAAGATGGCGGGATCAAAGACGCTGTTATTCAGCAATTCGATAAAACACCTGAAACTATCATTATCCGTACAAGTGATGATACAGCCTCAGCTGTTGCCGCTGTATTTAGGAAAGATCTGAAGAGTAATTCGTTTGAGATCCTCCGTGTCGAGAAAGTAGGACCGATGGTCGGCAAAGTGCTGCGTGAACGCGCTTTATGGGCGATCCTTCTGGCGATGGGCGGCATTCTTGTTTATGTCGGCATTCGCTTTAAGAACTTCGGGTTTGCTATTGCCGGTGTTATTGCCTTGATCCACGATATCATTGTCGCCCTGGGGCTCTCCGTCATGATGGGGCGGCAGATAGACCTATTGGTCGTTACGGCACTCTTAACCATTGCCGGTTACTCGATCAATGACACCATTATTATTTATGACCGCGTACGTGAGAATATGACCAAGCCGGCTCACAAAAAACTTAGCTTGGCTGAGGTGATCAACCTCAGTATCAATCAAACGCTCGGCCGCACGATCCTGACAACATCAGTTACTTTGCTTGTTGTTATCGCGCTGTTTTTCTTCGGCGGTGAAGTGCTCAATACATTCTCGCTGGTAATGATGATCGGCTTTATTTGCGGTGTATATTCGACGATGTATATCGTTACACCGTTAGTATTGGCCTTCCAGACTAAGTGGACGACGAATAAATAATCCTTTGTAACGAGGCCCCTGGTATCAAAAAGGCAAACCCTTTTGACATCAGGGGTTTCGTGCATCTAGCAACGAGTAAGTTATGTTCAGATCCCTTAAATATTTCCTAGCTCAATCGATCAGCCTTGAGGTCATGGTGCATGATCTGAACGCTTTTGGTTACTTACGCACCAAGACAGCCTTACAGGCAGGTGATTTCGCGGTACGCGGTGGTATCATCGATATCTTCCCCGTCAATTTTGACGCCCCCATCCGCATGGACCTTGATGATGATACGATACGCTGTATTTACACCTACAACCTGACTACCGGGAAGAATATATGGGAGCATAAAGCAGTCATTCTTTTACCAGTACGGGCTAAAGGGAATAAAGCCGCTTTTACGGCTGACATGCCGCTAAATAATTTTGTGGACATCGATAAGGGTGATTATGTTGTTCATAATGTTCACGGTATCGGGCGATTCCTGGGTGTTAAAGAACTGCTTGTCGATGCCAAACAACTTGAGCATTTCGTTATTGAGTATGAAGGTGGTGATAAACTCTTTGTTCCAAAACACGATCTTCACCTGGTCCAGAAATACATCAGTTTCGGCAAACGCCCGCCACGTCTTTTTAAACTCGGTAGCCGCGAGTGGGAGGGGGTTAAGCGACAGATCGAAAAGCGACTTCAGCGCCTGGCCGCTGAACTTTTACATGTTCAGGCCGTTCGTCAGACGCTCACTGGTTTTAATTTTCCACCCGATACGCCATGGCAAAAAGAATTTGAAGAGCGATTCCCTTTTAAAGAAACCCCTGATCAGGCTAAAGCCAGCATCGAAGTGAAAACTGACATGGAAGCCACACTTCCCATGGACAGGCTCTTATGCGGGGATGTCGGTTATGGAAAGACTGAGGTCGCCATGCGTGCCGCCTTTAAAGCTGTTATGGGCGGACGTCAGGTGGCTATTTTAGTGCCTACGACTGTCCTTGCCGAGCAGCACTATTATAATTTTTCAAAACGCATGCAGGACTTTCCTGTGCGTGTCGGCATGATCTCGCGTTTTCGTACTAAGAATGAACAGAACATGATCATCCGTGAGGCCAAAGAAGGCAAAGTCGATATCCTGATCGGGACGCACAGGCTTTTATCAAAAGACGTTTCTTTTAAAGACCTTGGGCTGATTATTATCGATGAGGAGCAACGTTTCGGCGTTGGTGCCAAAGAGCGCCTTAAACATATGAAACTTTTAGCAGATGTCCTTACGTTGACGGCCACACCGATACCGCGCACGCTTTATATGGCTATGGCGGGTTGTCGCGACATGTCCGTTATCACAACGCCTCCTCAAAACAGGATCCCTGTGGCGACACATATGATCCATTTCGATGAAGATCTTTTAGCTGAGGCCATTGATCGTGAATTAAAACGCAAGGGACAGATATTTTTCCTCCACAATCATGTGGAGGATATAGCCCCTATTGCGCAGGTAATACAAAAGCTTGTCCCGCGCATCCGATTGGCTGTAGGCCACGGGCAAATGCCGGCCCGTGAACTTGAAGCCGTGATGTTGAAATTTCTCAAGGGCGAGATTGATTGTTTGGTCTGTACCACTATAATAGAATCCGGTATTGATATTCCTAATGCCAATACGCTTATTGTAAACCGTGCCGACCGCTTCGGACTTGCCGATCTGCATCAGTTGCGCGGCCGCGTGGGACGAATGGACGTTAAAGCGTATGCCTATTTTATTATTCCTGAAAAAGGACTGCTATCAGGAATAGCTCGCCAGCGCTTGCAAGCACTGGAGAAATTTACTGACCTCGGTGCTGGATTTAACATAGCGTTTGAAGATCTTCAGATCCGCGGTGCAGGGAATCTTTTAGGTGAACAGCAGCATGGTTATATTTCATCAGTAGGATTTGATCTTTACTGCCGCATGCTAAAAGAATCTATTGAAAACATTAAGAAGGAGTCAAAGAATGCTACGGAAGTTACTGATAAGCATCTTGTGCAGCCTAAGTTTTAGTTGCGGGATTGTTTTTCTTTCACCCTACACCTTCGCTGCCGAGGACGGTATCATTGCTATCGTCGATGATGACGTTATTACTTCCAAAGATCTTCAGGATTATATGCGCGGTATTTATTCACAACTGCGCATTGAAGGCCGGACTGATCAGGAGATCAAAGATATCATGAATGAATATCAGTCAAAAGGCGTCAATCAGCTAGTGGATGATCGCTTGATCCTGGTTGAAGCCAAACGTCAAGGCATGACCATACGTCCAGCGGCCATTGAAGAGAGATTGAACGAGATTAAGGGTAAATACCCTTCACCCGAAGAATTTATCGCAGCGATCAATAAAGAAGGTGTGACGATCTCGGATATCCGCAAGAAAATTGAAGATCAATTCAAGGCCCGCTATGTTGTTACCAAGGATGTCCGTGACAAGATCTATGTCAACCCCCAAGAAGTCACAGAATATTATAATGCGCATATAGATGACTATCGTCGAAGATCCCGCGTTTTTGTCCAATCGATCTTTGTCAAGGCGGATGTCAATCCTGATCTTTCTATGAAAAAAATGCAAACCGCTTTGGATAAGATCAAAGCCGGCCAGGATTTCAATGAAGTTGCCAAAGAATACTCGGAGCTTCCCATCATTGGGGATGTTTTTGATGACAGTTTAAGCCCTGATTTCAAATCAAGGCTTGATATGATGTGGGTCGGGCAGGTGTCAGAGGTTATTTCCAATCCCAACGGTTTATATATTTTAAAACTCGGTGGGCGTTCACCCGCGGCGGCACCGCTTCTGAATGAAGTAAAAAATGAGATCTATCAAAAACTATTTGAGATCAAATTCAAAGAACAATTCGCAGCATGGGTAGAAAAACTCAGGAAGAAATCATATGTCGAGATCAAAAGCTAAGCGTTCTAAAAAGATCATTGCTGTTACGATGGGTGATGCTTGCGGCGTCGGTCCGGAAGTAACCGTTGCTGCCATTGAGAAATGTGCTTCAATCAAAGGCGTCGAATTTCTGGTCATTGGCAATGAAAATGTCCTGAATAGATACTGGCATTCAAAGAAAAATATCCCTTGTGTGCTGCACGTTACTGACAGCCCCGGGGTTGAATACCGCTCGGGCAGGCCAACCTCAGCATCCGGCAAGGACTCTCTTTTATATCTTGAACATGCGGTAAAACTATTAACGAATATTGACGTAGACGCGCTGGTAACTGCTCCCGTTTCCAAAGAAGCCATTATCCCGTTCCATCCCGGTTTCAAAGGGCACACAACTTTTCTTGCTGAGGCTTTTGGTATTGAAAATGTCGAAATGCTTTTTGTGGCTAAGGGCCTTAAGGTGGTTTTGGTCACGCGACATGTTCCGTTAAAAGATGTCCCGGGGCTTATCTCCCGTCAAAAGATCGTTTCTGTTGTACGTACCACCGCTAACTTTCTCGCTGAGCGCTTCGGTGTCAAGTCTCCTAAAATTGCCGTTTGCGGTCTTAATCCTCATGCCGGCGAAGGCGGTCATATGGGAAGTGAAGAGATCACGCAGATAATCCCGGCCTTAAACGACTTGAGAAAACTGAAAATATCCGTTACCGGCCCTTTACCGGCGGACACACTTTTCGAACCTCATATCAGTGGGCAATATGATCTTGTTGCAGCGATGTACCATGATCAGGCGCTTACAGCCCTTAAGGCACAGTATTTCAATGAACTGGTCAATGTCACCGTTGGTTTACCATTCATTAGAACATCTCCTGCCCATGGGACGGCCTTTGGCATCGCCGGTAAACGCCTGGCAGACCCAGGTTCAATGATAGCGGCTATAAAACTAGCTGCGGAATTAATGTAATGACCTCAAAAATATCCAATAAAATCATCACAAAGAAGTATCTTGGTCAAAACTTTCTCGTCGATCAAAGGGTCATTGCCCGTATCATTGATGCCTGCGGCCTTTCTTTAGATGAAACAGTTCTTGAGATCGGTCCAGGGGAGGGCGCTTTAACCCAGGCGATCTTACCTTGCGTTAAATCTGTCATTGCTGTTGAAACGGACCGTGTACTCACGGAGAGGCTTCAGGAAGAATATATCGATAAGAACCTTTCTGTTTATAATGCTGATTTTATTCAATTTGATTTACGTCAGTTCCTAACGCCGATAAAGATCATCGGGAATATCCCGTATAATATTTCGACACCGATCCTGACAAAGGTCATTGAGAACAGGCATTTCATATCCACGGTGTTTATGACCATCCAGCAAGAGTTCGGGGAGCGGCTGATCGCGCAGGTGGGCAGCAAAGATTATTCATCATTATCCTGCTTCATTCAAATGTTCGCGGAGCCTAAGATTTTATTTAAGATCGCGCCTCAGGCTTTCCGGCCCATCCCTAAAGTGACATCATCTTTCCTGCGTCTTGATATGCGGGACAAACCGGCTGAACCTCTTGATGACGAGACGCTTTTTGTCAGAGTTGTCCGCCAGGCTTTTCATCACCGGCGAAAGAATTTATTGAATGCATTGTCATGTCTTTATCCCTCAGGGAAAGCGCCTGTCGCTTTACTGCTGGAAAAGTCCGGAATAGATTTCAAATTACGCGCTGAAGATTTGACGATCAGCCAATATGCAAGGATAGCCAATGTCTACGCGCAAGATCTTTTATCATGACACTGATGCCGGCGGGATCGTTTATTACGCTAATTATTTGAAATACCTTGAAGAGGCCCGCACCGAATTTCTAGAAAACCTCGGCCTCGGCGTTCGCCTTTTTTCTGACAGAGGATTGACGTATGCTGTACGGCACTGTTATGTGGATTATAAAAGTCCGGCGCGCTATGGGGACAATTTGACGATCGATGCGCGCGTCATTAAGTTGACCGGCGCACAAATTGTTTTTGCCCAGCGGATATGGGATCATGCCTCCAACCGGACCATTGTTGAGGCTGAAGTGGGGCTTGTTTGCCTTAACAAAGACTTCAAGCCTCATCCTTTACCTGAAGACTTGAGAACTAAGCTGGTGGTCATATGAAGATTGCCACAAAGATCATCGCCCTCATTACATTTTTCCTGTTGATCCTGGCTGTTAATGGCATCATCAGTATTACTTTACTTAAGGGTGTCGGGCGTGAATTGCATACGGTCGTTAACAAAGACGTTGTGCTTATGCAGTCAGCCACCATGATCACTAAACAGCAACAGCAAAAAGCGATCATTTTTGAACGCTTGCGTCGTATCACTGAAGAGCTGGCTTATCAGCAAGTTAATGCGGCACGGAAAGAGCATTTACTTTTTCATATAAAGTTAGCCAGGAAAGATTTTGATGCATTGGCTAAAGAAGGCGCTCTTAATATTGTTAATGCCAAAGTCATGGTCAGCCAGTCCATGTCTTCTGCTGCGACGCCAAAGGCCAGGCAGGATCTCGAAGAAGTTACTTCTGTACTGAAAGAAATCGAAAAAGCTCATATTCATTATGATGCCATGGCCAACGAGATCTTCAAGAATGTCGATGCGGCGCAATATGAAATATCTCCCGAAGATATTAACCAGATCCAGACCGATGAACGTAAACTTGCGACTGAACTTCAAAAACTCCTTGATAAGATACAGGTATTCACTCAAATATCTGTCACAAATGCCGGGAAATATGAAACCACAACGCAATATTTATTGTGGACTATTTTTATTTCAAGCTTTCTGGCCAGCCTGGCCCTGGCGTTTTCCATCATCCGCAGCTTTAACGAGCCCTTAAGACATTTGCTTAAAGCTACGCATCAGATCGGCAGCGGTAATTTATCGGTAAAGCTTGATGAGTCATCCAAAGATGAACTGGGCATTCTTAGCTGTGAGTTCAACCGTATGTCAGGGCAGTTGGCTGATGCGCGTGATAAACTGGAGCAACAAAGTAAAGTCCTGCAATTCAACCTTGACCTTACAGCTCAACAGAAGAAGGATCTGGAAAAGATAAATCAGGAGCTTGATCGTTTTGTGCATACAGTCAGTCATGACATCCGTTCACCGCTGATGGGTATCGCCTGGTATGCTGATTTCCTGAAAACCCATCATTATGCTAACTTGGATAAAAAAGGACAGGACAGTATTAACGGTGTTTGCCGCGGAGTGGACCGTTCTAACGCTTTGATCAATGATCTTTTAGCTCTGACACGCATCTCGCGTATCCGTAATCCTTATCAGGAAGTATCTACGGCCAGTATGCTGGAAGATCTTGTCGCAACCCTGGATTACAAGATCAAGCAAAATAGAGTCGATCTCCATATAGATTCAACGATGCCGACGATTATCTGCGACCCGATCAAATTAAAAGAAGTATTTTTAAACCTGATGACCAATGCCATCAAATTCTCATCGGGAAGACCCGACGTTCAGCCCAAGGTCACGATCACAACGCTAAATCACGCTGACCACTATGAATTCATTATTAAAGATAACGGCATAGGAATCCCGCCGGAACATCACGAAGATATCTTTGCCATGTTCAAACGGCTTGACGTGTCCGAGAAGTATGAAGGGACTGGAGCCGGTTTAAGTATCGTTAAAAGCGTTATTGATGATCATGGCGGCAAAGTTTGGGTCATTTCTGAGCAAGGGCATGGCTCAGAGTTCCATTTCACGATCCCCAAAAAACTGACAGTATCAAATGCGTCCTCCTAGCCTTCATATTTGACTTTCTCCTTGTATGCTATGACGTCGGATGCTAATATTATTTCCTTCAAAAAAAGGGATGAAATGATCACACGCGAAACAGTAAACTATATAAGCGGCTTGGCCAAGCTTCATATTAATGAGGTTCAGGCTCAGAAGTTCGCTGGCGACCTGGAAGCTATTCTGCATTACGTCGAGAAGCTTAATTCTCTTGATGTTTCACAGGTTAAACCTACCAGTCATGTTTTGGATATGGAGAATGTTTTTCGTGACGATACGGTTAAACCCAGCCTTTCCCAGGAACAAGCTCTGGCCTTCAGTGTAGAGAAGTTGAACGGCGCCTATAAAGTCCCCAAGGTTATTGAATGAATCTTTTTGACCTCACTGCCAACGAGATCCTTAAAAAGATCCAATGCTCAGAATTAAAACCTTCAGCGCTAAAAGCGGCCATCATTGAACGTAATAGCCTTGTTAATCCTAAAACTAACGCTTTTATTCGGACGCCGGATGCCGTAACTATTTTAAACACAGATGGTGATGTGTTGCCGGTTGGTATTAAAGACAATATTTGTATCAAGGGACATTTAACAACGTGCGGATCCAGGATACTGGATGGGTTCAGACCTCCGTATGATGCTTGTGTCGTTGAAAAATTGCGCGGCGCAGGGAATGTCATTTTCGGCGGCCTTAATATGGATGAGTTCGCTTTCGGATCATCTTGCGAAACTTCTTTTTATGGTCCATCTCGCAATCCATGGGACTTAAGCAGGGTCCCTGGCGGTTCATCCGGTGGTTCCGCTGCTGCTGTTGCCGCAGGTCAGGTTGTATGGGCGCTAGGCAGTGATACGGGCGGTTCTATTCGGCAACCCGCGTCTTTTTGCGGCATTGTCGGCCTTAAGCCAACTTATGGTCGTGTATCCCGTTACGGGTTGATCGCCTTTGGCTCAAGCCTCGACCAGATCGGCCCACTTACAAAAGACGTGACTGACTGTGCGCTTTTGCTGAATGTTATCGGTGGATTCGACCCCAGAGATTCTACGTCCATGGATGTAGCTGTTCCGGATTACACTCAAGCACTGACAAAAGATGTTAAAGGTTTGCGCATCGGTATCCCGAAAGAATATTTCATTGACGGGATACAGCCTGAGGTTTTAACCGCCGTTAATAAAGCTATTGAAGTGCTTAAAGGGCAGGGAGCTCTGATCGTGCCGCTATCGCTACCGCATACAGAATACGCGGTTGCCACTTATTACATCGTTGCTACAGCTGAAGCAAGTTCAAATCTGGCACGCTTTGACGGGGTAGAGTTTGGTCTGCGCGCCATGCCTTCTGTGCCGCGGAAAAGTTCTTTGCTTGATATGTATGAAGAAACGCGTGCCCAGGGCTTTGGCAATGAAGCCAAGCGCCGCATCATGCTGGGGACCTATGTTCTTTCGTCTGGTTATTATGAGGCTTATTATTTGCGTGCACAGAAAGTAAGGACCCTCATCAAACAGGACTTTGATAAAGCATTTAATGAATGTGATGTAATTATTTCACCCACATCACCGACTACTTCTTTTAAGATCGGTGAAAAGATGGACGATCCAATCGCGATGTACCTTTCGGATATTTTTACAATACCGGCCAATTTGGCAGGTATCCCTGCTATTTCAATCCCTTGCGGATTTGATTCGGCTTCATTGCCGATTGGGTTGCAGTTCATGGCCAAGCCTTTTGCTGAGGAAACAGTATTACGTGCCGCATATGCTTATGAGCAAGCAACGCCATGGCATGAGCGCAGGGCCGTCTTATGACAACTTTTGAGACAGTTATCGGGCTTGAAGTTCATCTTCAGCTTAAAACCAAAACAAAGATATTCTGCGGTTGCCTTAATGAGTTTGGCAGTGCGCCAAATACGAACGTATGTCCTGTATGTCTCGGTTTACCGGGGACCCTGCCTGTTTTAAACCGTCGGGTCCTTGAGTACGGTATGAAGGTCGGACTTGCGCTAAACTGCTCGATCAATTCCTTCGTCAAGTTTGACCGTAAGAATTATTTTTATCCGGATCTCCCGAAAGGGTATCAAATATCTCAATTTGACTTTCCGATCGCCAAACTAGGGTTCCTTGATATCCTTGTCGACGGAAAAGAAAAGCGGATCGGCATTACGCGCGCCCATCTTGAGGAAGATGCTGGAAAGCTTATTCACGATACGGTCAATGCCTGCACTTTGGTCGATTACAATCGAACGGGAACGCCGCTCATTGAGATCGTTTCTGAGCCAGATCTTCGCTCTTCACAAGAAGCTTATGACTATTTAACCGGGCTCAAGCTGATCCTTTCATATCTTAATGTTTCCGATTGCGATATGGAAAAGGGCTCATTACGCTGTGATGCGAACGTTTCTATTCGCCCTCTTGGCCAGATTAAACTTGGGACAAAGGCTGAACTTAAAAACCTGAACTCTTTCAGCGCTGTCAAGCGTGCCATTGATTTTGAAGTAGCTCGTCAAACAACGGTTATTCTTTCCGGCGGAAGCATTGTTCAGGAAACACTGTTATGGGATGAAGCCAAGGGGCGTACCGTTTCTATGCGCAGTAAAGAGCAGGCGCATGATTATCGATACTTCCCGGAACCTGATCTGGTCCCTTTTATTATCAAGAGTGATGTTATTGAAAATATGCGTCAAAGCCTGCCTGAATTGCCGCAGGCCAAATTGTCAAGATTTGTATCAGCGTACAAACTTTCAACATATGATGCAGGGATACTCATTCAGGACCAGTCGCTGGCAGATTTTTTTGAAACATGTGCTAAAAGTTATCCTGATACTAAAAAGATCGCGAACTGGATCAACGGGCCGATCTTAAAAGAAATGAATGAACGGAAACTGGGACTGACACAACTTCACTTGTCGCCGTTGAATCTTGTTAAGCTCATTACACGCGTTGAAGACGGGACGATCAGCAATATCGCCGCTAAAGACCTTTTAAGTGATATAGTCCTGACAGCTAAAGATGCTGATGTGTTGATCGCAGAGAAGGGTATCGCCCAGGTGTCTGACGATGCCGCATTAGAAAAGATCGTCGATGAACTATTAGCCCAGAACCAGAAGACCGTACAAGAAATTCTTTCAGGAAAGACAACGGCGCTGGGATTTCTTGTCGGACAAGCCATGAAAAAAACTCAGGGCAAGGCGAACCCTAAAAAACTTAATGATATTTTCACAAGGAGATTGCATCATGCTTAAGAAGGTCCTTTTATCCATTCTCTTTCTGAGCATTGGAATCGTGTGCTTCACGACTTTTGCAGGGTCTCAATCCGAGAAGAACACTTCGACCAAGGCGGCTCCTGCGATCGACCCCAAGGCTGTTGTGACTCCAGCAGAAATCAATGTGCCTGCCGGAGAACAAACCAAGGTCGAAAAAAATTCTACCAACAAAGGCCCCGAAGACCTTTATTCTCAGGTAGAACTTTTCAGCTACACGCTCTCGACCATCATGAGTGAATACGTTGAGGAAAAGAAGCCTAAAGATGTGATCTATGGGGCTTTGACCGGCATGCTGAATTCCCTTGATCCTCACAGTCAGTTCTTAACACCTGAAGATTATGATGAGCTTAAAACAGATACGCAGGGAAAATTCGGCGGGTTAGGCATTGAAATATCTATCCGTGACGGGCTTTTGACGGTCGTGACACCTATTGAAGATACCCCTGCGTGGAAAGTAGGACTGAAGGCCGGCGATAAGATCGTTAAGATCGAAAAAGAATTAACGCGTGATATGACCTTAAGCCAAGCCGTGAAGAAATTGCGTGGTGAACCCGGGAGCAAAGTCCACATCACCATCTTACGTGAGTCTGAATTCAAGATCCATGAATTTGAGATCACGCGGGAGATCATTCATGTTCAGGACATTAAAGATCCGCATATAATCACAGACAATATCGCCTACTTACGTTTTGTTGAATTCAGGGAAGATTCATACACTCAAATGCACAAAGCCCTTCTTAAGCTCAAAGAAGAGGGGGCTACCGCCCTTATCCTTGACGTGCGTAATAATCCCGGCGGCCTTTTAAACGTGGCGATAGACATCAGTGAAATGTTCCTTCCTTCAGGAAAAACGATTGTTTCTACTAAAGGACGTCATCCTGCACAGAACACGATCAGCATTTCACATAACAATAAGAATGAATTCGCTGACTGGCCGATCGTCCTTATGATCAATGAAGGCAGCGCTTCAGGGAGTGAGATCCTTGCCGGAGCTCTTAAGGATAATAAGCGTGCGGTTATTTTAGGGGCAAAATCTTACGGGAAAGGCTCTGTTCAATCTGTTATACCGCTTCCTGATGGGTCAGGCCTTCGTTTAACGACCAGTAAATATTTTACGCCTTCAGGTGTCTGTATCCATGAAATAGGCATTGTTCCGGATATTGTCGTTGAACGTATTTATCCCAAAGGCGATGAATCCGCAGGCGATAATGATGAAGAGGCCGAAACAAAGGACTCTTTAAAGACTGATAAAAAGGTTAAAAAGGACAAAGCTGCCAAAGAGATCTTTGAGAAACTTGAATTAGAAGGTATTGATGATCCCAATGTCGTTGAAAAGCGTAAGCGTGAAGAGATGACAAAGAAACGTATGGTTGATGACAATCAGATACAAAGTGCCATAAGTGTAATAAAAGGCATTCGTGTCTATAAAACATTACAAACAATCGAAAAATAAGAAGACTTCATGCCTGCTCCAAATGGTAAAAAGAATGCATCCTGGTTGATGCCCTTAATATGGGTATTGATCGCTATTGTTTGCATTCAAGGATATATTTTACTCAATAAGAAACAGACGCTGCCGCCTGTTACTAAACCGCCAATCGTCAAGCCTGAAAAGAAGCCGCTGGTCAAACCAGTGCCGACAAAACAAGGGCAAGGCAAGATCGCGATCGTTCTTGATGATTGGGGCTTTAACCGGTCACATTGCAAGTATCTGGAATCTTTTGGAGTACCGGTAGCTCCGGCTGTTTTACCTGGCCTTCAGTACTCTAAAGATGTGATCGCGTGTGCCATTGCAGCAGGGCAGGAACCAATTCTGCATTTACCTTTAGAGCCGCACAATAATAAGGACCCTTACCCGCGAGGCTATATCCTTACCACGTGGATGTCTCAAAAAGAGGTCTTAAAGCTTCTTAAAAAGGTCCTCGATGAGCACCCGGGAGTTATTGGCGTTAACAATCATATGGGCTCTAAAGCGACAGAAGATAAACCGATGATGACGACAATCATCACTGAACTTAAAAAACGCGGCCTTTTCTTTCTGGATAGCGTCACAAGCGTTCATTCCATTTGCGCCGAAGTCGCTCAAGAAACCGGCATTCGCTTTACCCGTAGAGACGTTTTTCTTGATAACCGTAATGAACGTGCTGCCATAGAACGTGCCTTTGAAGATGGCGTAAAAATCGCCCGCAGCAAGGGTTTTGTTTTGATGATCGGACATGATAGGGCGCTTACCCTGCAGATCGTACAAGAAGAGATACGTAAGTATAAAGAACAGGGCTATGAATTCCTTTCTTTAAAAGATTATATTAAAGCTCAGAAATGAATATCCTCGGCATTGAAACATCCTGCGACGAAACTTCAGCCAGCATTGTCCGTGACGGGAGGGAAGTGCTTTCCAATGTTGTTGCCACAAGTCTTAAAGAACATCAGAAATTCGGCGGTATTATTCCTGAGATCGCCTCAAGGCGTCAATTAGAATATATCAACATTGTTACAGCTAAAGCCCTGGAAGATGCGGGCCTTAAGATAAGCGACATTGATGCTGTGGCGGTTACACGAAATCCTGGGTTGATCGGGTCATTGCTGGTCGGTATCACATTCGCGCATTCTATGGCGTATGCCCTTAAAAAACCCCTGATCCATGTTAATCATATCCATGCGCATATTTACGCCAATTATCTGGTCGAAAAAGGGTCTTCACGATTTCGAACGATCTACAAGGAACTTGAACTGCCTGCTATCGGATTGGTGGTTTCGGGTGGTCATTCAAGTCTTTTCAATATTAAAGACTTCAATACATTCGGTGTTATAGGACAAACACGGGATGATGCCGCCGGTGAAGCTTATGATAAAGTGGCGCGCATCCTTAATTTAGGATATCCCGGTGGACCTGTGATCGATAAATTGGCACGCTCCGTCGGTGAGAATGAGCTTCGTTTTCCGAAAGCCAATCTTGAAGGAACGCATGATTTCAGTTTCAGCGGCGTTAAAACTGCAGTTTTATACCACACACAGAAATATGCAGGCACAGAAGGCTATTCAATTAATAAAGTAGCGGCAGCTTTTCAGGAAAGCGTCATATCAGTTTTGGCGGAGAAAAGTATAAAGGCGTGCTTAAAACGAAAGTCCAGCACATTGCTGGTTGGCGGAGGTGTTGCTGCCAACTCCGGATTAAGGGAGCGCCTGAACACATTAGCAGCCAAAAGTGGCATACTGGTTAGTTTTCCGTCCATGTCACTATGCATGGACAATGCGGCCATGGTCGCCGGTTTGGCCTACGCCCAAAAACGTTGACCTTATTGATTTGACGTCAAAAGAACATTTTGTTATAAGAATCAAGTCATCCACAGGAGGCGTTTCATGGTTTTTGGGGAAAAGAAACCGATCAAACCAAATACGTCCAGTCCGGTAACGAACGTTATTGAGCTTAATGCTGAAATGAATGGCACACTGTCATTCAAAGAACCTGTTGACCTAAGGATCAACGGGAAGTATTCTGGCAATTTAGATGTTAAAGGCTCACTGACTGTCGGCGGACGTGCTTGCGTTGAAGCCAATATCACCGGTGATTATGTTGTCATTGCCGGTAAGGTCAAAGGCAATGTCCATGCCACAAAGCTCCTGACCCTTATGCCAACAGCGGTACTTATCGGCGATCTGCATGCACCCAAATTAAATATTGTTGAAGGGGCTGTGTTTCAGGGGCTGTGCCATATGACATTAAACGATGCGCCGACAGGTGACTGGTTCAATATCAAAGAATTGGCCGTCTACCTAGAGATCGAAGAAGGAGTTATCTGGGAATTGGTTCGTGCAGGCAAAATACCTTTTGTTCAGGAAGGTGATCATACTAAGTTTGAGCGTGCCCAGATCGATCATTGGGCGGCCACAGGAGCTTCTAAATGACGACAAGCCCGTATGTAACCGTACGCGAAGCAGCTCAGATCCTTGGCATCAGTGAAGGTAAATTGATGTCACTTTCCGACGAAAAGAAACTTCAGGCATACCGTATTGCCGGACAATACGTACGGTTTAAACGTGAAGATATACTGTCATTAAGGAATTCCGGCAACATCACGGCGGAAACTGTAAAGTTCCCTTATACAATGAAAGAACGTGTGCAGGACCTTCTGTCTTACAATGATTTTTATATTGCCGCTTTCGTTGTTATTCTTGCGCTGCTGTTCATCATCTTTTTTGTTAAATAAATTCCTTCTTGAATTTCATAGAAGTTTATCTTATAATTCCGCATCATTTCTGGCTTATAAATGTTCTGTGAAAAGATTTTGCCGAGGTAGCTCAGTTGGCTAGAGCATACGGTTCATACCCGTAGGGGCGAGAGTTCGAATCTCTCCCTCGGCACTTTTTTTGTATATATAGGACATAATGTCGATCGGCCCCGCCTGTATCATTTCTATGTAAAGCTCCATTTTTAAACGTCTTTATTGATAAATCCTGCTATAATAAAAAATTATGAAGAAATTCTTAACTATACTTTTTCTAACTTTTTCGGTGTCGACATCCCTCTCTTTTGCCGGTGATTTAAACCCTTTACTTGAACAATCTGTCAAATACCAAAATATCCGTATCTCCCAGATCATAGCCATAGATCGCATTCTTCTCGAAAATGATGAAAAGATATCCCTGATCGGGCTCAAACGTTCCAAGTCTCCTAAATACCAGGATGTAAAACGTGATGAAAACGGATTCGTCATTCCGGATACTGATCCGACAACACCGCTGGCGCTTGAGGCCTTTCGTTTTACACAGAAACTAGCTGAAGGCAAATACGTTCGTCTTGAATTTGATACCCAGCGACGAGATAACGACGGTAATATTCTGGCCTATGTGATACTTCCTTCAGGTGAATTATTGAATGCTGAACTGATCCGCGCCGGCTATGCTGATTTAAAACTAGTCCCTCCCAATATGAAATATGCCGACAAACTCAGGTCGGCGTACCAGGAAGCGCGACGTGAAATGCGCGGCATTCAAGGCGAATGGTAACAACTCCCGAAGACATGCTTGATCAAACGATCATTCCGCGCGCTTCTAAAGTGCTGGTTGGCGTATCCGGCGGGCTTGATTCAATTGCTTTGTTGCATCTTTTGAACCGCATCAAGCATAACCTTGCCATCGAGATCATTGTTGTTCATTATGATCATGCTTTACGTCCGGGTTCATCAAAGGATGCTCATTTCGTATCCAGGATAGCGGCAGAATTGGGTTTTGTTTTTATTACAGAGAAAAATCATAAGAAATGCGCTAAAGGCATTTCTACGGAAGAATTTGCCCGGGAGCAACGCTTTGATTTCTTCTTTAGAGTCGCCGGAAGATTGAGCGCTGATGCCGTCATCCTTGCGCACACACAGGATGACCTGGCTGAAACTGTTTTAATGAGGATCATCAGAGGCACAGGACTTTCAGGCTTAAGGTCTATTCTGCCGGCCAGAGAAATTAACGGCGTGCTTTTTCTAAGGCCATTACTGAACACAAGGCGTTCTGCCTTAGAAAAATTCATGGTCCAGATCAAGGCCAAGCATATAGAAGACCCCAGTAACAGACAGGATATTTTTCTGCGTAACAAGATCCGCCATGCGTTGATCCCGTATATTTCCAGGAATTTTACACCTGCCATTACTGAAAAACTTGCCGAACTAGCCGTTAATGCCGCCATTGATTATGATGTGTTGGCTGAAGAACTTAATCAAATTTGGCCTAAAGTAGTTGTTCAAAGCAGGGGGAAGGTCCAAATTCAGCTTAGCGAGTGGAAAATGCTGCCCAGATCAATGCGCCGGATGCTTCTGCGCGAAGCGGCGAAACGTATTGCCGGGGGCCAGGGTGGTTTATCCTTAAAACATGTTTCATTGATCGAAGTTCTTGCCGAACAGACCGGAAGTACCCATAAAATTTCCTGCGGTGCTGATCTTAAAATCATGATCAATAAGAAATTCATAAGTCTTTCTTGAGAATATTTCTTACTACGTATACTATATATAAAATTATTATTCCTTAATGAGGTTTCTTTTGAAAAGATTCATTCTCATTATTTCCATTCTATTTTCTACCTGTTACGCACAAGCCCAGGGATTTCCTGATGGCGTCGTCAAAGAGCTCTTTGATGACGGACGTGTCAAAACAGAAAAAACTTACCTTAACAACAAGCTTAATGGTACCTTCCGTGAATATTACTCAGATGGCAAGATCCTTACTGTCGGCGCTTATAAGGATGGTTTACTGGAAGGGCCTTATAAATCGTACTATAGCGATGCAACTCTCTTTATTGAAAAGTTCTATGTTAATGGCCTCCAGCACGGCTTAAGTAAAGAATTTTTCGAGAATGGTAATCAGAAAAATATAGAAAACTACAAGTATGATAATCTCGACGGGATTTGCAAATATTTCTATGATAACGGGGTTTTGAAATATACGCTTGAGTTCACCGAAGGGCAGCTCAATGGGACAAGCCGTGAATACAACACCAGTGGTGTTCTTACGAGTGAAGTACACTACCGGGACAATGAGTTAAATGGCGTAGCTAAAGAATTTAAAGACAACGGCTCTTTATATGCTATCTGGAATTATGAGAACGGTCAAAAATCGGGCAACTCAAGAACATATTATGATAATGGCAAGGAGGAGTGGTCATTAACATTCCGTGACGGCGATATTTCCGGCGTCGGTAAGAAATTCAGCAAGAACGGGATCCTTTTACTTGAAGCTGATTATATCGAGAATCAGTACAACGGTCTGGTCAAAGAATATTTTCAGAACAGCAACATCAAAAGTGAGTGCTATTATAAACAGGGCCAGAAAGACGGGCCTTGCAAAGAGTACTACCCTAATGGGAAATTATGGCTAGATTGGGCCTATAAATCCGGTGAGAAGCAGGGTCTGGCACGCGAATATAAGGATACGGGGTCTTTGTGGATGGAAGTTACCTACGACAAAGGTCGCCAGAACGGAAAGATGCGCGAGCATTTTCCTAACGGTGGTGTAAAACAGGAGTGGGAGATCGTTAACGGCATTCAATCCGGCCCTTCAAAGTCATTCTTTCAAACAGGTGAGTTGTTAAGCGAAGAGAATTACGTGAACGGCAAGATCGATGGTGAAACGAGAATATTTCACGAAAAAGGTGATCTTGCTTATATAGATTCATATGCAGCTGGTGTAAAGGTCAAACGCAAAGGTTTTGACAATCGCGGAAAATTGGAATTTGAACAGAATTACTAATATCAGGAGTTTTAATGGCAGAAGAAAAATTACCCTCTCAAAAGAAAAACGTCCCGCCGCGTAAATCGACGGGGCCTTTTAATAATAAAGACGGCAGCGGTGTGTGGATCTTTTGGATTATCATCATCTGCGTGTTCCTTATCATTGCCGGTCAACCCGCGACCAATACCAAAACTGCGCCAAAAATGACCTACAGCCAGTTTTATGCCCTGGTAAAAACAAATAAAGAGAGCAGGGCCATTAAAAAGGTAACTCTTTCCGAGGGTGCGGAGAATATCATTCGCGCTACACTTAAAGACGGATCCGAGCTTCGTATAAATATTCCCAATGATGATAAAGATCTATTGTCGGCGCTTCGTGACAACGTCGATAATATGAATGTCCAGCCAATGGAAACATTCTGGAGCCAGGTTTTCTTTTCTTTCGTGCCTGTTTTTCTGATCATCTTTTTTATCTGGTTCATTGGACGCCGCGGTGCAGAAGGCGTGAACAAGGTTTGGTCTTTCGGCAAGTCTCGCGCCAAAGTCAGTGAGAAAGGGCAGAACAAGATCACTTTTGCTGATGTTGCAGGTGTAGATGAAGCCAAAGAGGAGCTTCAGGAGATCATTGAGTTCCTTAAAGAGCCCAAGAAATTTGAACGGCTTGGAGGAAAAATCCCTAAAGGCGTTCTTCTCGTTGGACCTCCGGGTACCGGTAAAACGCTTTTAGCGAAAGCTGTCGCCGGGGAAGCTGATGTTCCATTTTTCTCTTTAAGCGGTTCCGACTTTGTAGAAATGTTTGTGGGTGTCGGGGCTTCACGCGTACGTGATCTGTTCGAGCAGGCGCGTAAAGCCGCGCGCGTTTCAACCAAAGGCGGCATTATTTTCATTGATGAAATTGATGCTGTCGGCCGTCAGCGTTTTGCCGGCATCGGCGGTGGCAATGATGAACGTGAACAGACATTGAATGCCCTGCTGGTTGAAATGGATGGCTTTAGCGGCCCAAGCGGGTTGATCGTTATGGCAGCAACAAACCGCCCAGATACGCTTGATCCGGCTTTATTGCGTCCGGGACGCTTTGACCGGCGTATCGTTGTCGGATTGCCTGATATCAATGGACGTGAAGGAATTCTTAAAGTTCATTCGACCAGGATCAAATTGGATCCTGATGTAGATTTGCGCCGCATAGCGCAACAAACTGTTTATTTCTCCGGAGCTGATCTTGCCAATGTCTGCAATGAAGCGGCTCTTTTAGCAGCACGTCGCAACCTTGAAACAGTGACCATGGCCGAATTCCTGGCAGCCGTTGAGCGTGTTACTTTAGGCCCTGAGAAAAAATCTCATACAACTTCCAAAAAAGAAAAAGAAATGACGGCCCATCACGAGGCAGGCCATGCATTACTCAGTCTTTATATTCCGGAAGTCGATACGTTCTCCAAGGTTTCCATTATTCCGCGCGGTATGGCGGGTGGATATACGTTAACCCCTCCGACTGAAGACAAACATTACTACACGCGAAAAGAACTTTTTGGCCAAATGACAGTTCTTTTGGGAGGGTTGGTGGGTGAAGAAGTCTTTATGAATGATACAACAACCGGTGTTTCCAACGACCTTGAAAAAGTATCTTCACTGGCACGCAGCATGGTTTGTGCTTTTGGTATGAATGATGCTTTGGGTAAGCGTGCGTATGGACGCAATGCGCACCCATCTTTTCTCGGACGAGACTTGTTTGATGAAAAAGATTTCAGCCCTGATACCGCCAGAATGATCGATGAAGAGGTCAAGAAACTGGTCGATGCGGCTTATCAGCGTGCCAAAACGATCATTACTGAAAACAGGGACAAATTAGATATTATTGCCAATCGTTTGATCGAAAAAGAAGTTATGGATATTGAAGAAGCACGTACGCTTTTAGGTTTTCCGCTGGCGCCCAAGGTTGAGGTCTGATGCTTAAAATGCGCCGCCCTTTTAATTGGCGCGCACGTTCTTTTACAATCGCCCTGGGTGAACGAACGTTGATCATGGGGATCATCAATGCAACACCTGATTCATTCAGCGGGGATGGTGTTCTTTCCAAATATAAAAATGAAAAAGTCCCCGGACTTTCATACGCGTTAAAACTTCATGATCTGGGGGCTGATATCCTTGATATTGGCGGGGAGTCGACACGGCCCGGGGCTAAATGTGTTGCTGTTCAAGATGAATTGCGGCGTGTCATCCCCTTGGTCAGCGCTCTGGCCAAACGCGTCAAGATCCCCATATCGGTGGATACCTATAAACCGGTTGTCGCGCAGCAAGCATTGGACGCAGGGGCGTCGATCATTAATACGATCAAAGGAACGCCGCCTCAAATTGCTTTATTGAAAACTGTAAAAAGATATAACGCCGGGCTTATTCTGATGCATATGCGCGGAACACCCAGGAACATGCAGTCTTTAACAACTTACAAAGATGTTGTACACGGTATACTGAACGAACTTTCGCATGCCTTAAAAATTTGTGAAGACTGTGGCGTAAATAATCAAAACATTGTAATAGATCCCGGGATCGGGTTCTCAAAGACAGCAGAACAAAATCTTTCTTTATTAAAGAATCTAAATTTGTTTGCCCGTTTACATTTACCGATCCTTGTAGGGACATCACGCAAGTCCTTTATCGGCAAGGTTCTTAATAACGATTCAACCAACCGGCTGGCAGGTACTATAGCCAGTGCTGTCATGGCGGCTTCATGCGGCGCTCATATTGTCCGCGTACATGATGTTAAAGAAATGAAGCAAGCACTCAGTGTGACTGATGCTATAATGAAAGCTTCATAACCCGAGGATAGATGCATGAACTTCTTTGAACTCTGGTCCATGATCAAGCCCATTGCCGAGATCCTGGTTTTATGGTGGATCTTTTATCGTATCCTTATTTTCTTCCAAGGGACACGTGCATTCCAAGTTCTAAAAGGTGTAACCTACTTGGCCGTTGCGTTCCTTTTAGCTCAGTTACTGCGGTTTGATACGCTTAATTGGTTGCTGATGAAAGTTTTCGCCATTTCCGTACTGGCCCTGGTCATTATTTTTCAACAGGAACTGCGTCATGGTTTAGCTCGATTAGGCCGAGGGCATTTCTTCAACCTTTTTATGGAAGAATCTGATGTCGTGGCCTCGATCGGTGAACTGTCGGACGCCGCTTTCAAGTTGTCTGAGAAGAAAACAGGATGCCTGATCGCTTTTGAACGAGAAACAAAGCTTGATACATACGCTGAAAGTGGCGTTCAGATCGACGGGCTTATTTCTTCGGAAATAGCCCAGACAATTTTCAAGCATGAATCGCCTATCCATGACGGGGGAGTTGTTGTTCGCGGACAGCGGATCGTAGCGGCGGCATGCCTGTTCCCGTTAACGGACAACATGAATTTAAGCAAGATCATCGGAACGCGTCACCGTGCAGCGCTCGGACTGACGGAGCATACGGACGCCGTTGTTCTCTTGGTCTCTGAAGAAACCGGCGAGATATCTGTTGCCTGTGACGGAAAATTTATCCCTATTACCGGGCCTGAACGGCTTCAATCCGTGCTCAAAGATCTTTTGTTCACCACTACAAAGGCAAAGAAATGAGAGACTTCCTGACAACCAATCTTGCCCTTAAGATCATCGCTTTAGGCCTTGCGATCATTACATGGATCTACGTTAACGGCGAGATCTTAAGATAAGGAATAACCGCGCCATGGCATTACTGGGTGTCAATATAGATCACGTGGCTACGTTACGTCAGGCTCGTCGCGAATCAGATCCTGATCCGATCAAGGCAGCCCTGATCTGCCAACAGGCCGGGGCTGATTCAATCGTAGCCCACTTGCGGGAAGACCGTCGGCATATTAATGATAATGATGTCAAACTGCTCCGAGAGAGGCTCTCAATTCGCTTCAACCTGGAAATGTCGATCGCCCCAGAGATCGTTAATGTCGCTTGCAAGTTAAAGCCCGAACAGGTAACCCTGGTTCCGGAACGCCGTCAGGAATTAACCACAGAAGGCGGTCTTGATGTCATCAAACAATTCAAACGCCTTAAACTTGCCTGCGCTAAACTCAAGGATCACGGCGCGGAAATAAGCCTTTTTATTGCACCTGATAAGGCTCAGATCGACAGGACAGTCGATCTTAATGTCGGCATCATCGAAATACATACAGGCTGTTACGCCATGGCTAAAACAATTGCTGCCAGAAACAAGGAATTGAAAAGAATTATTCAAATGACAGCATATGCATCGAAGTTGGGGCTTGTGGTCAATGCCGGGCATGGTTTGAAATATGACAATACGACCCCGATCGCCAATGTACCGGGTATGCATGAACTTAATATCGGGCATTCCATTATTTCCTATGCCGTTTTTGCGGGCCTTGCTCAAGCTGTAAAAGAGATGAAAGAATTAGCCCAGGCTCGCGTATGATCAAAGGCACGGGCATTGATATTGTCGAGATCCCCCGTATCCGAAGTGCGGTAGAAACGTGGGGAGACCGCTTTCTAACGCGCATCCTAAACCCCGAAGAAATCTCTTACGCAAAAGCCCATGCCGTACCTTATCCTCATTATGCGGGGCGTTTCGCGGCCAAAGAGGCCATTTATAAAGCGTTGGGTGACAAGACGCTGTCTTGGAAGGACATTACGGTTATAAACGCTCCCGATGGTAAGCCAGTTTGCCGTATCAATCGCTCCATTCCCGGTCAAATCGTTCATTTATCTATATCCCATTCAAAATTCTATGCCGTTGCCAGCGCTGTCATTGAGACGCAAGAGTAATTCGCATAAAAATGACTTCGGCCATGTGCTGGTTGTGGCCGGATCACCGAACATGCTGGGCGCTGCGTGTCTGACATCATTAGCCGCCATGCGATCAGGCGCAGGCCTCGTCACCGCCGCTATTCCTAAAGCCCTGAATCTCACTTTACAGAAAAAGATATCCCATGTTGTTATGACGCTGTGCCTGCCACAGACAAAACAAATGACATTTTCCGTATCGGCAGCGACAATTCTTCTGCGATCAATCCATAAATTCTCATCCGTCGCCATCGGTCCTGGATTATCTTTAAACCCTTCAACGGCACTCTTTGCACAGCACTTGATCAAAGCATGTCCTTTGCCCATGGTGGTCGATGCTGACGCTTTAAACGCGCTTGAAGGTAAAACTGATATTCTTTTAAATGCCAACGGCCCGCGTATCCTAACGCCTCATCCAGGTGAAATGGCGCGGCTAATCGCATTGGATCGCACCTCGATTGAAAAAGATCGCAGCGGTATTGCCAGAGATTCTTCAAGGAAATTTAACTGTATCCTTGTCCTCAAAGGCCATCGTACAGTTGTCGCTTCGCCTGACGGAAAATTATACATCAACAAGACAGGGAATCCAGGCATGGCGACGGCTGGCAGCGGCGATGTTCTTACGGGTATGATCGCAGGTTTACTGGCGCAGGGCGTTAAACCTCTTGAAGCAGCCAGATATGGCGTCAAGTGGCACGGCGAAGCAGGCGATAGGGCTGCCAAGCGTGCATCTCAGTCAAGCATGATCGCTGAGGATATCATCCATGCTATCCGTTGACAATCTCTCGGTATGGCCTGATGAAGCATTATACGCGTGGAAAGCCAATGTTATTGCCAGGGATATGGGCGCAATATTTTCTCCTGGCGTTATAGAATTCCATCCACCGGCATTCCCATTTTTATTATCATTCTTTAAACTGCTGAATATCGATCCATTGGCAGGTTCCAGCGTCCTGAATCTTTTTCTGATATTTACAGTTGTTCTCCTTGTTTTTATGAGCATACGGATCGTTGCTCAAAGCCTTCCGGCCTTTCTTATCAGTATTTGGATATTAACAAACTCCTTTATCTATACAATTTCCCAACGTTGTCTGCCTGATATTCTTCAATTTAGCAGTTTTATGTTACTGCACTTTTTAATGCTAAAGACAATGTCATTCAACAAACTGAAAGACAGGCGTTATCTGTGGGCGATAGCTATTTCAGCTGCATTTTGTTTAACAGTAAAATGGTCAGGAGTTCTTGTATTTCCGATTCTTTGCGTTTTTATTCTTATTAACCGGCAGCATCTTTCACGCAGGAACATGTCTTTTTTATTGCTCCCGGCGATAGTAACAATAATTTTCCTTTTATTATTGAATAAGATCGCTTTCGGGACGATCTTTCCTTATTTGGCACCGTTGTATGGAGACTTACAACAAGGGTCCTGGTGGACCTACATTCTTTCATTGAACGATGTTTTAAGATTACCATACCCGGTAATTCTTTTATTCTTTATACTCGGCACCATAAGTGTATTTAAAACGAAGAATAAACTTTTATCATTGTGCTTCTTCTCTTTTATCATCACCTTGTTCTTTGTTTCATCAGCAGGTGAGAAGCAGGTCCGTTATGCCCTGATATTTCTGCCGCCATTATTTATTCTGATGGGTGCTGGCATTGATCTGCTCTTTGTCTGGGGGGATAAAAATTTGATCAGGCGGATCATCTGCAGCCTTCTTATTGCTTATGCTTCTGTCACCATATTTTCGGATATGTTAACGCATCTAAAGCTGCTGTCTTGCTCACGGCAGGGCTATACAGGCTATTCTGCGGCGGCACACTGGCTTAAAAATAACGCCCCTGCCAATTCAATTATATTCACCGGATCACGCCGTCAAATGAGATACTTCACAGGGCTTGAATTTGTTGAAGACGGCGGACTGATATTCCCTGTGCTTATGCCTAAAGATCATTTTCATCCAGTTGAATCAACGTCCTTGAGTTCTTTTCTTGTAGTTGACAGCTGGGAGTACGCTCATCAGCCTGATTGGATTTTTCCATTTAATCCAGCCAAGAAAAAAGCGCTGGAAGACAGTGGATTTCGCCTTGTGCAAGAGATCAAAGAACCTGTTTGTTCCATGAATACTAAAAAGAAATGTACTTGGGCTACAGTAATATGGATATTCCGTTACGTTCATAAAATAGACAAGGGTGTTTAAATGATCAAGTTTGGCGTCCCAAGAATCTATATACTGCTGACGGGTCTGGGTTTATTGTGGGCCGGCATCTTGACATATAAATATGTTCATTTTGGTTTCTACGACTGGGATCTTGCCTTTTTTAATCAATCAATGTGGAATTTATTGCGCGGCAGGCAGTATAGTTCTCTGTTCGGGTATAATTTCTTCGGAGATCATGCCTCATTTCTTGCGTTGGCCCTTTTGCCGGTCTATGCTTTATCTCAAACAGCATTAACCCTTCTTTATATTAAAGTCACTGCTTTTATCCTGGCCATGTACTGGCTATATAAGATCGCTAAAGAGGATCTTGGGGAATCCGTAGCTTTGGTCGTTGTTTTAATTTTTGCGGTCTTTCCCGCCAATATGTTCTCAATGCTTTACGAATTCAATATGGAGTGTTTTGCCCCGCTATTCATCTTTATGATGTTCTGGGCGCACCGCAAAGAGAACTTGCGCTTTTTCTGGATCGCGGCGGTTTTACTGTTCCTTACCAAGGAAAATCTCACCCTGATCATTGTTACTTTCGGATTATATTCTTTATTTTTACGTCGAAAACCTCTTTGGAGCATCCTTCCTATCCTGGTCGGCGTCTTTATGCTGTTGGGCTCTATGTATGCTGTCAAATGCATTAGAGGTGAGGCGGGTGTTTCGGCCGTATTAAGGTATCAGCATCTGTTTGTATCGCCGGCAGGTTTCCTCAGATCTCTTTTTTCGGTCGACAACCTTGTATTCGCCAAAGATCTGTTCGGCCCTTTTTTAGTCCCGTTAATGTTCTTCCCGGCAGCCCTGTTTATCGGCGCCCCCATATTCTTTCAACATGCCTTGTCTATTCACGCAACAGAACACAGTATTCTTTTCTTTTATGGTTTTGCCATGACACCTTTCATTTTTATGGCCTTTATTCATTTCTTATGTTGGGTACGGAAAAGATTCAACGCCATTACTTTTAAGATCATTCTTATCTTTATAGTATTATCAATTTTTATGAGTATCGCCAAATGGCAGGGAGATCTTTACGCCGCCATGCCTCATTTTTCAAACAAGGGCATTGAGATCAGGAATCAATTCCTCGCCAAGATCCCCTCTGATGCAAAAGTGGTCGCAAGTTTTGACTTTCTTGCGCGCCTCTCCTCACGCCAGTATTTGTACCCTTTTTATAAAGTTTACAGCAATGATTTCCAGCAACCTCAGCTAGTCAAAAGCAACCTCTTTGCCATGGGCAAGATCTTTGTCCTTCCGGGTGATGTTGAGTACGCCATCATTGACTTTAATGAACGTTGGTATGTCAACGCTCCGAAAGAAAAAATACAGTATGTCACGGCGTTTTTAAAAGGCGGCTGGGTCCTTTTAGATCAACGGGGAAGTTTAACACTGTTTGTAAGATCTTTTAAAAAGTAAAAAGCCCGGTATATTACTTACCGGGCCTTATACAGTAAATCTTACTTAACGATCACAGATGACGCTGAATCTTGCCCTCTGTCTGCTCAAACGTAGGCTTGTAAGCTGCTACAGGCCGACCGAAACAAACCCCCATCTGCTCATACACAGCAACCTGATCCAGATCAACGTGGCGTTGTACAATAGCTTTCTTTGATTCCATATAACGAACCTTATCGCCGTCAATCCCAACGATAGTGACGCCCACCGTACCTTGTTTAAGCAACATCACCGCCGCGGCACCGGCTTCCTTGCCAAAACAAACGTCATAGGCAGAGGAGTGGCCACAGCGCACTAAATGACCCGGTACAACAGACCGGACTTCAGGAGCTTCATTCATCTTTTCGACGAACATACCGGCTTTTTTCATCAACTGTTTGATCTCAGGATCTGCCTTTAAACGCTTGGAAAGTTCCTGGCAGACATATTTGGCGGCACCGGCAAGTTTCTTATGCCCGAATGAATCAACGCCCGCTGACTCATCATAAATCTCAGTCCCGTCCGCATTCTTTAAACCTTCAGCAACGACGATCATATATTGGCCTGCCTTGACATCACTGCGCAGAATACGGCCAAAATAACGTTCTTTCATATGCTTGTAAACAACATCGATATCCGTCGGTACTTCAGGAATAAGGACAGCATCCGCGTCTGCCGCGACGCCGCCACGGAAAGCCGTATGGCCCGCATATCGTCCGAAAACCTCCATGACCATAATGCGATTATGGGTCACCGCTGTTGTCTTAAGTTCTTCAACGTAGGTCGCGATCTTATTGATCGTAGAATCAGCACCAACGGAGTAGGTCTGCAGATCAAGGTCCATAGTTTTTGGGGCATGCACACACTTGATGCCCTGTTCATAAAGATCGACCATCACAGATCCTGAATCATCTCCGCCGGAAATGACAAGCCCGTCGATACCGAATTTCTTCATGCCGGCCTTAATACGGTCATATTTCTTGGGATCATCGATCTTCTTGACCTTGACGCGGGAGTGACCCGCTTCAGAACCAGCCAGATTCGCATCGATCAGGTCTGCACGCTCCGGTGTAAGAGCGGTTAAACTGTCAAAATCAATGAGATTATACAATCCGGCATAGCCGTTAGGAATAACGTAGGGGGTAATGCCCAGCGCATTAGCTGTTTGAGCCGCCCCTTTAACAACGCCATTAAGGCCGCCGCAGTCACCGCCTGATGTAAGAATACCTATCTTTTTCATATAAAAACTCCTTCTGTGTTTAGGGATCTGTTTAAATTGAGGGTTTAAATTATCATGCCATCAATAGGTCGGCAAGATTTTTCTTGGGAAACCCTTCTTGCCGGTTTTCATGAAGAATGGATCAATGCCTGTCTTCACGGCGAATGCTGAAAAGAGGGCGGTGCTTAGCCTCAGTATAAAGTCTTCCGATATATTCTCCTACTATTCCAAGGATCAGCGTCTGAATGCCGCTAAAAATAAAGATCGGCAACACAGTAGACGTCCATCCAGGAATAGCGTGTCCCATGGCCTTGCAAACGATGATCCACACCACGCCGGATATTGAAAGAACGCACATAATTAACCCAAGTATAGAAACAAAGCGCAACGGTGAATACGTAAAAGAAACAACACCATCAATAGAAAACGAAAGCATTTTAGATAAACTGAATTTTGTGGTCCCCAGCGTTCTAGCCTCGCGTTTATATGTCACAACAGCGTAATGATCGTCCAATTCGAGAATAAGCGCCCGCATGAATCTGTTGCGCTCATAAAGATTGTTGTACTCGTCGATCAGAGGACGGGCCATGAGACGATAATCGCCATGATGTTCGACTATGTTAACGCCAAGATTCTTAAGGAGTTTATAGTACATCTGTGCCGTTGCGCGTTTAAATGGCGTATCGGTTGAACGGTCTGATCTGACGCCAAGGACAAGATCGTAGCCTTCACGGTAACGTTGGATCATTTCGGGCATTTTCTCCGGAGGGTCTTGCAAGTCAGCATCGATGGTAATAGCGACATCACCTTTTGCCGAAAAAAGACCTGCCGAAAGGGCGCCCTGCAAGCCAAAATTCCGACGCAATTCAATGATCCTGACATGTTCATCAGTATTAAAGATCTTACGCAGTACGGCGCGGGTATCATCCTTAGAACCGTCATTAACATAAATGATCTCATACCCACTGACGGATTTATCCAGTAAACATGCTGCCAGTATGCGGGCTAAGCGTGCGTGAGTCGAGGGGAGAACTTCCTGCTCATTATAAGCCGGAACGATCAATGATAAAAATGGAGGCTTCCTGTCGGTCATGGATGTGCTTTCTTATTTTCTTCAGCCATCTTTTGAAAAGTCGGGTTGAGGGTATTATAAATGGTCCTAGCCTGAATACAATTATCACCATGGTAGCGCATTAAAAAATAACGGGAAGCAAAACCGTCTTTATAATGAAAATACAGGAATTTCATCCAATCTTGATCTGTGTGCGCCTGTTTAGCCGCTTCCAGAGACCATTTCCGGAATATCCAGACACTGTCATCTTTGTAAGATGTAAAATATTGAGTCAGAAATACACTGGCAAATACAGCCGATGACAGAAGGATAGGGAACTGAAGCCATTGAAGCTCTGATATTAAGGCGTTTATGACCATGCCTGTGGTCAACATAACGAACGGCCAGGCTGCCATTGAATGCAACGGGTCATTATTGTGACAAAAAGCAGCCGGCAAAGTGCCTAAAAAGATACTGATAAAGATAAACCTCACCAGCTGCTTGTTTTCTTCCTTAATAAGCTCTCTTTTTTTCCGGAAAGCGAGAAAAGCCCAGAAGATCAGTACGATCAAAGCTATGCCATCCAGCCAGCTCAAAAGGCCTTGCCGTCCTGTAGTCATGCCCATATCCGTCGGAGTACCTTTAAAGAAAAGGTAGTCCGGGCTTATCTGGTAAAAGGCTCTATTAAAGAATGTAATGAGGATATCAGCGACAGAATCAGTCTTGCCGATACGATGCAGGTACTCCGGATTTGTGATAAAAACATCTTTAAAATGTTCGTTCAACTTGGGCTGGGATAATTTAGTCCATAGCAGCGGCGTTAAAACGATGAGGAATGTCGCTATCAGCGTTATGAGCTCTTTCTTTTTCCAGCCCAACTGTTTGATCCCGTAAAACCCCAAGACCATTAAAAAAAGAGGTGCCTGCATTTTAGCGGTCGGGTAAGTATAAACCGTTGCCGAAAAAAGAGCCCCTGCCAAAATAAAATGCCAAAGATGTTTTGCTTTTAAGGCCAAGAACAATCCCCAAATGAACAATGGTAGCAGGAATGGACCTTCAATGCCCATGCGGGATAATGACCATATCCATGGTGAAAGGCTGCCTGCCAAAAGGCTCCATAATCCGCACATCAGTCCACCCAAATGCCACGCCACAGCCAATAAACCCAGTAATGCCAAGATAAAAGAAAAAGCTGTCAAGGCTCGAACTGCCGCAGCAGAAAACCCAAATGACTTAACCCAAAGCATCCCGGGATACATATAGGTCGGTGGCTTAGGATTACCGACACCCAGCTCTCCAAACAGTGGATAGCGCTCATCATTGAGTGGCGCTATGCCTTTCTCAGCCAGGCACTGGAGTGTAACTGAAGATGTTTCTTCATCGAACATATATCCGTTGGGCGCGCCTTCAAGATCAATGAACCTGAAAACATTAACGGTCAGGATCAAGGCCATCAAGAAAACGGGAAGGAAATATTTTGAGAACATACGTAAGTAATCCGGACTCACTTGTTTTCCTCAGCCATTTGTTGGAACATAGGTCGAAGACTTTTATAAATATTCCTGGCCTGAATACAATCATCTTTATGGTAATACATTAAAAAGTACCTGGAGGCAAATTGGTCTTCCCGATGATAATATAAAACTTCCAGCCACTGCTTATCGGTTTTGGCATCCTTGGCCATTTCCAGCGACGGCGCCCTAAAGAACAAAGCCCCTTCTTTGGGATATATAAAAAAATATTGCTTAAGAAAGACAACGGCAAAGATCACAACCCCCAGTATGGTTGGAACCCAGGTCCATGACCACCTTTGGGTAACTTTATGCATGATCATACCAATCGCGATCATGGCAAAAGGCCATGCACAAAGGCTGCGCATATTATTGCCGACATTCGCGTATTCCATAATAGTGAAAGCGCAGGGGAGTATCCCTACAAAAATGCAAACAGCTAAGAGCCCTGCCCAGGAAACAGTTGCTGCCGAAACATTTCTTTTTCTGAACACAATGGTCTCAATAAGCCATAAAATGCCGAGGATCATGGCTGTAACCCCGATCCAGCTCAAAATACCCTGATGCCACGTCCCGACACCCCAATCAGGCAGTCCTTTAAAAAATAAATACTCCGGGGTAGCATGCAAGAGGATATTATGCCAGGCAATACTGATCAGGTCACGCAGCGACCCTGTCTTTCCAACAAACTCCAGGTACTCAGGTTTAGTGATAGACACATATTTCCAGCGAACGATCTGGGAAGGATCAGACATCAGGCTTAAAAGCATGGGGATACATGCCATAACGAATGTCGCAGCTATCACAAACCCCCAATGCTTTCTCCAATTTAAGTGCCTGATACCGTAAAGAGAAAGCAGCAGGATGCAAACCGGGACTACCATCCTTGCCGGTGGATAACTATAGGCTGCGGCCGCGAATAAAATACCTGCTAAAATAAATTGCCAGTATTGCCGGGCACGCAAAGTTACAAAGATACCCCAGATCAGATAGGCAAGAAGGAAAGACGGCTCCTGTCCGACACGAGAAATAGTCCATGTCCAGGGAGATATTGTGGCAGCGGACATGATCCATAACCCGCAACGCCAGCCACGCAGTTGCCAGCCTATGGCAAATAAACCGATCAATGCCAGACTAAAAAAGAATACGGTAAAAGCACGTAAAGAATAGGGCGAAAAGCCGAACGCCTTGACCCATAGCATTCCAGGGTACATATAAGTCGGTGGTTTAGGATTACCGATACCGACATCTCCGAAAAGAGGATATTTCTGGTCAGTGAGTGGTGCAACACCTTTCTCAACAAGACATTGCAATGTAACCCCGGATGTTTCTTCATCAAAGATCATCCCATAAGGCGCGTGTTCCAGATAAAGGAATCGAAGCACATTAATAGCTAGAACAGCAACAAGGAGTACAATAGGGAAAAACTTATGCTTGAACATTAAATCATAACCCCTTTGATCATTTCCCTGGCGAGCGCTAAAGACGTTGGGGTTATATTATCACCCGCCATCATATGTGCAAGTTCATTAACCCTGTCTTTTCCTTCGATCACATCGATCTTTGTTTTAGTGCGGCCTTTTTCGACAACCTTGCAGATCTTAAAATGGGTTTGAGCAAATGCGGCGATCTGGGGAAGATGTGTGATCAGAATAACCTGGCGGTGTTGTGCAACTTCATTAAGTTTTGTGCCGATGACCGTTCCCAGGCGTCCGCCGATCTGGGCATCGATCTCATCAAAAATAAGCACAGGCACAGGGTCGACCTTCATCAAAGCGCGTTTAATGGCGAGCATAATACGCGCGGCTTCACCTGATGAAATGATCTGGGCGAGAGGCTTCAACGCTTCACCGGCATTAGTACTGATAAAGAATGCCACGGCGTCCATCCCATCAGCTGATACCTGCTTCTTTTCAAACCGCACTTCAAAAGCGATCGACTTGAAGCCCAGTTCATTTAACTCTTTTTCAATAGTCTTCTGAAGCATTTCAGCGCTTTTCTTACGACGGCTTGAAATGGTCTTGGCTAATTTAACTAAGGTTTCTTCTTGTAGCTTAAGTTGCTGCGCGAGGTGATGGGTATTATGTTCAAAATCATTTAACAAATCGAATTTTTTCCTTGCCTCATCATAAAAACGTTGCGCATCTTCAAGGGTTGGTCCATATTTACGTCGAATGTCATGATAAGCATCAAACTGTTCATTAGCCCTTTGTGCAAATCCGGGGTCAAAAGATAAAGACTCTGAATAATCTTTTAAAGAAGATACGAGTGCGGATGTCTGATCCTGCACTTCAGATAACTTGTCGAGGAACTCCGATGCTTTTGCATCAATAGCCGCCAGCGATTGAAGAGGCTTGAAAGCCTGTCTTAAGGAGCCTTGGTCATCATTCTCAAGGATCGTGAGGGCCTGGCTGATATTCTCGTAAAGCTTCTGGGCATTGGCGACCTTGATCTGATCCCGCTGAACTTCAGCGAAATTTGCTTCATCCAAAGGTACCTGTTCAAGTTCTTTGATCTGATGCGTCAAAAGATCAGTATCCCGCTCCCGCGTCTTGGCTAAACTATTCAATTGTTCTATCTCTTGGGACGTATGCATGTACTTCTTATATAAAACATCGTATTCTTCCCAGACACCTTGTGTATCTGTTAAAGCATCGAGGATCTCAAGGTGCCGGTGCTGTGCCAAAAGTTGCTGATGATCATGCGGTCCGTGAAAATCGATCAGGGCATCGCCAATCTCTTTGAGTTGAGCGACCGTAACAGCAAGGCCATTCAATTTGATCCGATTGCGGCCATCCGGTGTGACCGTACGTTGAATGATCAAACTATTATTCTCTAACGGAAAATCATCTAGACAGGGAAGTTGTTTGCATAAGGCTGAAGATATATTGAATACAGCCTCAACGATACATGGACTGCCATCACCGCGTAAATAGCTCGTCTGAAATCTTTCACCCAAACAGAATCTCAAGGCGTCTATAAGGATGGATTTCCCGGCACCGGTTTCACCCGTCAGGATATTAAGCTGGGGGGTCAGTTCAAGAACGGCCTGTTCGATGATCCCGAAGTTTTTAACGGTAAGTGTTTCAAGCATGCAGGTATAATACCAAAAAAATCTAAAAACAACATTCTCTCTTTACATAAATTTACTCGTTTGCTATATTACAGCACGTTTTTCGTCGATTGCTCTTTTATGCCGATGTAGCTCAGCTGGTAGAGCAGCTGATTTGTAATCAGCAGGTCGAAGGTTCGATCCCTTTCGTCGGCTTTTAAATTTATGTTTTCGGGTAGGTACCCAAGTGGCCAAAGGGGACAGACTGTAAATCTGTTGAGCTTGCTCTTCCATGGTTCGAATCCATGCCTGCCCACCATTAACAAAAAGCTCCCGCTTTATGCGGGAGCTTTTTTATTGTTTGAAGGTTTACATGGATTCGAACTTGATGAGCCACGCTGGATGCGACGAATAGACGCATCGTTTAGCGATAAGAGATAACTAAGGCCCTCAATAGCACTGCTGTTGGGGGCCTTCTTCATCTTCAAATATTTCAAGCAATTACGTCATTCAAATTTCCAACCACTTGTTTTCTAATTAAAGAATTAAATTCGCGCAAAACAAGCAAACCAAGAGAATTTAAGTTTACTTATTAGAACGGGGGAATATAATTAATTTGCTATAAAATAGAAAATTGTGAGGGTGCCAATGAAACTGTCTGATGATGTTAATTTCCAATCATGGTCGGAACAATTATACAAGATCATGATGAATGCGGACCGGCAAGGTGCCTCAGATCTTATAAGCCTATCTATGACCAAAGGCCTTTCCTCCGAACAGATCATCGTAAAATTGCTTGATCCGGCGCTAGTTAAACTGGGCATATTATGGGAAAAAGAATCAGTCTCGCTGGCGCAGACCTTTGTGGCGGCCAAAATCGCTGAGGATATTTTGTTGCGCTGTGTGCCTGAAGTAAGCATGGCCCACAATAACCCGGTGGTGATCGGCAACATTGAAGATGATTTCCATAGTCTGGGCAGACGTATCGTTGCAACTTTTCTACGCGCCTCAGGCTGGAATGTCTATGATATTGGGAATGATGTCCCGGCTGAAGATTTCGTCGATAAAGCCCTTGAAGTCGGCGCCGTTGTGATCGGCGCTTCGGCCATGATGCAGACCACAGCACTTAATATCCGAAAACTCCGTGAGGTGATCGACAGCCGCGGCTTGCGCGGACGGATCAAGCTGGCTGTCGGAGGAGCCGTGTTCAACTGGCGACCTGACCTTGTCGCTGAAGTGGGGGGTGATGGCACGGCCAATAATGCCATCGGCGCGAATGCACTTTTCCTAAAGCTTCAGGCTGAAGCGAAAGGAGCGCTCATACAATGAACTCCTATGATCGCGTCATGAACACCCTCAAAGGCCTGCCGGTCGATCGCGTGCCGGTATTCTCCGTGCTAGGCGCTTATGGCGGCAAGCTAACAAATACAGATCTTCGCACCCTTTACAGTGACGCCGCAGCTTATGTCGCCGGTCAGCAGGCTGTCCAGGAAACTTTTGGAATGGATCTGGTTCTGGCCACTTTTGATTACAGTGCGGTTGCCGAGGCTTTTGGCGGCACGGTTGCCTGGGATGATAAGCAAGCACCGAACATGAAATATCCCGCGGTCACAACAGCGACAGCAGCTTTGGCGCTTTCACTCCCGGACCCCCAACGCTCGGCACGGTTGCCTGTTATTTTAAATGCAACACGTCAGTTGGCAAAGATCTATCATGCGCAAGTTCCGGTCTTTGCTGCAGTGCCCGGCCCCGGTGCATTACCGACCATGATCATGGGTTTGGAAGCCTGGATGGATACCGTTCTTTTTGATAAGCCGGCCGCAATGCAAATCCTTCAATGGAGCGGGCAATTCTTTGTGGCGTGGGCGAATGCCTTATTTGAAGCGGGCGTAACAGCTCTAGTGATCACGGAATCTGTTGCGTCAGCTGAAATATCAACCCGCACCCTTTTTGCGGAGCAATTCTTACCGCATGTTCGGGAGATCTTCGCACAAATGCGTGGCCCCCTGGTATTCCATCACGGCGGCGGCCGCCTGAATCATGTTCTGGATCTTTTGCCGGGTTTGCCGAACCTGGCAGGGGTTGTGGTCAGTTCAAAAGATGACCTGGGTGATGCCCGGAGCCTGATCGGGCCGGACCTGCTCTTGGTCGGAAATCTTGATAATTTAAGTTTATCGCAAGCTACGGCTAAGGAGATCCGCGCGCGCAGCCTCGCCTGTTTGCGCGCCGCCGCGCCGCACGGTCATTATGTGCTGTCCCATTCCGCGGCTGATGTGCCACTGAGCACACCACCTGAGAACCTGCACGCTATGATCGCCGCCAGCCGGGATTATGCTGCCCTCGGGAAGGATGCCACATGAACGCCTCAACGGTGTGGTTGAGTTGCGGCGTGCTCCGCGATGAACTGGGGGAGTTGTACCGCCAAGGACAGATCAGCGGCGAGCTGCGGTTCCTCGACTCGATGCTGCATATGGATCCGCTGCAATTGCAGACCAAACTAAAAGAGTCTTTAGGTCAACCAGGTCCCTCGGGAGGCCGCCTTATCCTGGTATATGGTGATTGCTGCGGGCGCATGCTTGATCTCGTGCGTGAATACAGGGTAGGACGGGTCAACGCGATCAATTGCGCCCAAATGCTTCTAGGGCGCACCCGTTACCGTGAATTAATGAAGGCGGAGTCTTTTATTCTTTTACCGGAATGGGCAAGGCGATGGAAAGAGATCATTCAAACTGAACTGGGCTTATCAGCGGATGTCGCCCATGATCTTATGCGCGAAAACCGTTCTGAACTGGTATACCTGAATACCGGTTTGGCCCCGGTGCCTCGCCTCGAACTCGCTGAGTGTGCGGCCTATACCGGATTGCCTTGCCGTATAGAGCCGGTCGGGCTTGATCAATTGCTGAACTTTCTGGTCGAAGCGGAATCGGCGGCATCGATCCGTTCAAAGGGTGAGGTGGGGCCTTGAGTCCTAAACCATTATCTAAACAGTCGTTCCCGGCAGACCAGATCATGGCGATCGAAGTTTTCTCTGAACTTCTAACCGCCGTTGAGCCTCGCCACTTAGGTCAGAAAATGACTGAACAGCTACGTGAACTGTCTGGCGCCCGCACGGCCATGCTTGTGGCCCATTTGAAAGACGGAAATGAACATAAACCCATAAGCGTCTGTCCTCAACGGCGAACTGAGCTGTTTTCCAATAAAGACCTTGCCCAATTCTACCCGATGGTCATGGATGGTGTTATACCCCGTTTGACCAACAATATGCCATCGGGCCATCAGTTACGCGCATTGATGGAGCGTGAACATATCAGTAATTTCCTGTACTTTCCGTTATACGTAATGGGTGAACTGCTGGGTACATTGTTGTTATTAGAACTTCCTGATATCAACCGCATCGAAGAAACAGAAAAGATCATTAAGCATCTTTTACCCTTGCTGGCACTGGCCTTAAGAAATTCTCTTTCTTACGATAAGATCAACCAGCAGGCGCAGGAACTTGACGCCTATTCGCGCGACCTTGAACGCCGGGTAGCCGCGCGTACGGAGGAACTTGAAACGATAAATTCCAAGTTGCTGACAGAAATCAATGAACGCAAGCAGGTAGAAGATTTGCTGCTTAAGGCCAAGGAAAATGCTGAGGCGGCCAATATTGCTAAAAGCACATTCCTTAACAATATAGCCCATGATTTCCGCACGCCGACGCATGCGATCATGGGTTTCAGTGCTTTTCTTTTAAAAGAGCAATTAACCGAAAAACAGATCAATTTCGTTCATATCATCAATGAACGCAGCAGGGTTCTTTTGAACTTAGTGGAGGAATTGCTCGATGTATCCAGGC
Organism: Candidatus Omnitrophota bacterium; assembly: GCA_002753465.1. Classification (GTDB taxonomy): domain Bacteria; phylum Omnitrophota; class Gorgyraeia; order Zapsychrales; family Fredricksoniimonadaceae; genus Fredricksoniimonas. Next base: position 1,270 of record PEAF01000003.1, on the reverse strand, counting down.
TGGATTCTGGTCGGCTCACCTTGCGCGCTATTCAATTTGACCTTGAGCAATGCGTAAGATCTTCTTTTGATATCGCTTCTAATTTATTATTTGTTAAAAATGTGAAAATGTCCTGTTCAGTCCCTGATGGCCTTCCACAGTTAAAAGGAGACCCAACGCGCCTTGGACAAATCCTGACAAATCTTATTGAGAATGCCGTCAAATACACGGACAAGGGTGAAATATCCGTTCAAGTGCAACAGGTAACAGATGGATGTCCGTATGGTAAATTCCGTACGATGATCTCGGTAAAAGATACCGGATTGGGGATCGAAGCAGACCAAAGGTCACAAATATTTGACGCCTTTTCAAGGTTCCATGAATTTGCCGGTGACAAGCCCCGAGGGGGAGTCGGGCTCGGATTATATATTACCCGGACCCTGGTTGATCTGATGGGGGGTACCATAACTGTCGTATCAGAAGTCGGTACGGGTAGCGAATTCATGGTGACACTTGATTTTGATATTGCTTAACGGTCTTATCGATATATTTTGTTATGGTCGACAGAGGCGATAGTCTTCTTTATTCTGAGGGCTTTTCTCTTCGATAGAATTCCCAGTTCTTGGCAAGCATGATCCTTGCGCCATGTTGTCGACCGACATAAGTCCAAAGCCATTTAACAAGAACGGTCAGTTTGTTTTCAAGCCCGGTTAAAAACCACAAGTGAACGCCAAGCCATATAAGCCAGGCGAGAACCCCACTGATTTTCACGTTCCCGGCCTCAACAATAGCACGACCTTGGCCGATCGTAGCGGTCTGTCCGCGGTTAACATAGTTAAAGTTTCGGCTGACATTCCCTTTTAATGACAAAATAATGTTTTGAGCTGCACATTCACCTTCTTGCATGGCAACAGAAGCTAATGCGCCTAACGGTCGGGATGTTTTAGGATCAAGGCAATGTGCCTGATCTCCAATGACAAAAACTTCAGGATGATCCGGCATAGAAAGATCCTGATTAACTTTTATCCGGCCCTGACGGTCAAGGTCATTACCCATCGACTCTGCTAACGAAGAGGCACGTATACCCGCAGCCCAAATAACTGTACCTGCATTAATCTTATTGCCAGAAATATCAACGCCTTCGGCGTTCACATCCGTAACTGCAGAGGAGACCCTGACATCAACACCCAGCGCTTTAAGGTCTGACATGGCTTTCTTAGATAATGATTCAGAAAAGACGGCAAGTATACGCGGTGCCGCCTCGATCAGAATGATCCTGATCTTTTCAGGG
>PEAF01000123.1 GCA_002753465.1 Candidatus Omnitrophota bacterium | reverse complement strand
GTTCATCATTCCGTGCTGCGATCTTCGCGCTTTTGTGATGGGGTTGCGGTGGGCCCGTGTGCTTGAGCTGGTCATTTTTCTGGTGCTGTGGTGCGTCTTGGCATGGGGCATTTTTTATCAGTCCAGCACGGCCGTGCATTATTTTTCTCCTTATATGCTGGTGGCCTTGCTCACATGGCCTGCCCTGCGATTCGGCCCATTGGGCGTTGTGCTCGCCATGGTCTTATTGGCGGGCATATCCTTCAGCAGCCCTTCCGTGCATGTGGCGTCGCTTTTCTGGGGTGGAGAAACACTGCAGGAGCGGTTGCTGGTTGTACAGATCTATATCGCTTTCACGGTCACTACAGGCATGCTGTTGGCCGCCAGTTATGACGAACGCAGGCGTGCTGAAGCGGCGCTGAAGGAAGCCGAGCGTTTTTCAAGAGCCGCGATCGACGCGCTTTCCGCTCAGCTGGCTGTTGTGGATGAGACGGGAACGATCCTTATTGTCAATGATGCCTGGCGGCGATTTGCCAGGGCCAATGCCTCGACGATTGCAGGGTTGCTGGATGGCGAGAATTATCTGGCGGTCTGCGCAAGATCAGCCGCTGCCGGTTGTGAGGAGGCGGCTGCTTTTATCGCCGGGTTTCACGCGATCCTGCGCGGCGCACAGGATGATTTTATGTGGGAGTATCCCTGCCATACACTGACGGAAAGATACTGGTTCATTGTCAGGATGACGCGTTTTTCTGTTGGTGGCCCTGTCCGTATTGTCGTAACGCATCAGGATATTACCGAGCGCAAGCTGGCGGAAGAGACGATCAAGAACAGTGAGGCGCAGCTAAGGGAGATCATTAATGTGTCGCCCGTGCCCATGGCGCTCAATGATGCGCAGTTGAATATTACCTTCTTGAATCCGGCATTCATTCAAACTTTTGGATATACGCTTGAGGATATTCCGACGGTCGCGGCCTGGTGGCCCAAGGCGTACCCTGATCCCGCCTATCAAAAATCGGTCGCTGCCGCGTGGCTGGCCGAGATGAACGCGATGAAGGCCAGCGGTGTTGCTTTTTCACCGATGGAGGTTAATGTTACCTGTAAAGATGGCCGTACTAAAACCGTGCTGGTCAGTGCCAATATGGCTTTGGGTTCATTTGCAGGCAATCATCTGGTCATGTTGTATGACATCACGGAACGCAAGCTGGCTGAAAACGCTTTAGAAAAGGCTAAGGCAGCGGCAGAGGCGGCCAATAAAGCCAAAAGTGAATTCTTAAGCAATATCGCCCATGATTTCCGTACGCCTATCCATGCGATCATGGGGTTTGGTGCCTTGCTTGAGTCACAGGATCTTCCCGTCAAACCGCTGAAATTCGCTCAGAATATCACACGTAGTGCGCAAAACCTTTTGGCACTTGTCGACGATCTCCTGGACGTTACCCGCCTTGAGTCAGGCAAGATCCCGCTGCGATCCCTCGACCTGGATATGAAAGAATGCATTAAAATAGCCGTTGATCAGGTGCAGATAGGTTTATTGGATAAAGACGTGAAGTTGTCCTGCCGGGTGGGGGATGATATCCCTTATCTTAAAGGGGATATTACGCGTTTAAATCAAATACTTGTAAATCTTATCGGTAATGCGGTAAAATACACTGATAAGGGTGAGATCAACGTTAAAGTTGAGCGTGTACCGCAATTTTGCTCTAAGGATAAATGCCGCGTTAATATTTCGGTTAAAGATACCGGCTTCGGGATATCGCCGGAGTGCCAGGGGCGTATCTTTGATGCTTTCACGCGTTTTCATGAGTTTGAAGGCGGTAAGAAGCGCAGCGGCCTTGGTTTGGGGATGTATATAACCAAAGCCATTGTTGATCTCATGAAGGGTAAAATAAATATTATTTCGCAGGTGGGCGTCGGCAGTGAATTTATTGTTACGCTGGATCTTGATGTGGCTTCATCATTGACAGGAGATAGAGATGCAGAATCAGTTGCTGGCCGGTAAACATATTTTAATTGTCGAAGATGATGAGCCCTGCCGTCTTTTGCTGGAAGCCATGCTCGAAGATCTGGGTTGCACGTTTGATATCGCCCTCAATGGCCAGGAAGGCATTGATAAAATGATGAAGCATGAGTTCGATGTTGTTGTGACGGATATCCGCATGCCGGTCATGACCGGTTATGAGATGGTCAAATTGATCAGAAAGACTCATCCGAATCTGCCCATCGTTGCGCTGACGGCGCACGCCATGGAATGGGTCAAGGGCAAGTGCATCCATCACGGGATGAATGATTATTTGTCCAAGCCCTTCAAGCAGGAAAAGCTGGTTGAGATGCTGTTGAAATGGGTTTGAGCCGGGATTTTGAGGTTGAAATAGAAAAGGGACTAGCGCGCTACAGGCTGGTCCCTTTTCTTTTAACGGCGAGATTAATTACTTCTTCTTCGCTGTCTTACCCTTCTTGATCTTGTTCTTCGGATTCTTATCGCCCATAGTATCCTCCTGCTTTGATGAATGTTGAACAATGATGCCTTTGTTTATTCTAGGTCAATTCTATTGGACAACAATGCTTTATTGGTAATTTTATGGTGCATGGTATTTAAAATTCACGGCGGATTTGGAATAAGTTGTATAATACAAAGTTACTTCATGTGAAGTTACCTAATAATCACGGAGAGCCCTATGGCCAGAGATAACTTTTCATACAGCAAGCATCAGCGGGAATTAGGCAAGAAGAAAAAGGCGGAAGAAAAGAAACAGAAGAAGTTGGACAGGAAAGCCCAGGAACTCGCGCCGGCGCCTGAGCCGGTACCCACGGAAAAGATCGATAATTAAGGAGGCGGCATGTCGGTAGAAACTTTGTATTTTATAGGTTTTGGTATTGTGGCGGTATTCATTTCAGGAGTACGTATCGTTCGTCCGACACAGCGCGGCCTTGTCGAGCGTTTCGGTAAATACAACCGTTTTGCCAACCCGGGATTTAATTGGGTCCTGCCCGTGGTCGAGAACATTTATATTTTAAACGTCACCGAACAGATGATCGAGGCCAATCCGCAGGAGATCATCACCAATGATAACTTGAATGCCAAGGTCGATGCCCAGGTCTATTTTAAGATCCGCCCGGATGAGCTGAGTGTTAAGAATGCCGTTTATAATGTTCAGAACTGCCAGTACCAGATCGTCAATCTGGCGCGCACCACCTTGCGCAATATTATCGGTACGATGACGCTTAAGTCAGCCAATAGCGAGCGCGGCCGCATCAATGCCGACCTGCACGCTGTTCTTTTAAGAGAAACGGAAAGCTGGGGCATACAGATCGTGCGCACCGAACTTAAAGAGATCGACCCGCCCAAGGATGTGCAGGAGACCATGAACAAGGTCGTCAAGGCCGAGAACGAGAAGATCGCCGCCATCGATTTTGCGACAGCGACGGAGACTGAAGCGGATGGTGCCAAGCGTGCCGAGATCAAAAAGGCTGAGGGCATCAAGCAGGCCAAGATCCTTGCCGCAGAGGGTGAAGCCGAGGCGATACGCCTGGTCAATGAGGCGGCTGAAAAGTATTTTGTCGGTAATGCCCAGTTACTGAGGCGTCTGGAAATGGTCGAGTCAGCATTGAAATCAAACACCAAGATCGTCGTGCCTTTAGGCAGCGATCTGGTCAATGTGGTCGGAGAAATGGCGGGCATTCTTCCCTTAAAGGCATCTGACAAAAAATAAATTAACATTCTTTTATAAAGGAGCCCTCGTTTTAAACGGGGGCTTTTTTATATGATTGGCAATGTGCTGAAGGCAGACTATAATAAACGACCAATAACTATATAATTACTAATGTTTTTCTATAGGAGGGTGCGTTGATCATCATTGAGATCATTTATAATATTTCCATCCTCGTTGCCATCACCATCATTTCCGGCGAAAAC
>PEAF01000034.1 GCA_002753465.1 Candidatus Omnitrophota bacterium | reverse complement strand
TATGTAAAGTAGACAGCGCGAAGTTTCTGTGGCCAGCGCACCGGATCTGGGCAAGTTAATACCTTTAGCTACTTTTGTGGTGTCGCCATGGACCGGCATTGCTCAAGGCATTACACTTGTTCTGTTCGGCATGGCGGCCGCGATGTCCTTGTTTGTCTGGGTGAACTGGAAGTTTTCGACCATGACCCCGTCGCAGATCAGGTTGCGGCTCAAGGCAGCCGCGATTTCTGCCTTATCTAGCGCGCTGGTCTTGTGTCCGACAGCTGCCTTTGCGGGCTTCAACGAAGTTATGAACAAGTACGGGGTTGAAACCATTGTTGGTGGTGGCATCGCATTGCTGATCTGGCTTCTCCTGCCACGCGGCCGTGCCCTGCTGGATCTGGCAACGGATATCGCGCGTCCGGTGTTTGCGCACCCATGGTCTACGCTGGTGCTTAGCACAGTAACGCTGTTCACGACCGGGCTTATTGCTGAGGTGAAATGGCTATGCTATTTCAGTTTACCCTTCAGCCTTGTGTTTTGGGACGGGATTAGGAATCGCATTTATATTTCTGTCACGCTTGAGACCGCATCCCTTTTGCGGCAGGCTCCGGTGCCCATGTATCTTCAGTTTGTTTATGGGGCTGTAATACAGCATGCCCGGCGCTTGTTCCCGCAAAGAATTGCTCAAGACGTTCTTAACAGTATAGCGGTGAATCATTCGGGTAGAGTTCCCATGATCGTTGGTCCCGGGACATCTGATCCGCAAGTGACGATCGATGAGCGCGGCGCGGCGCAGAGTACGCTTGACGGGCTGATCTTTACTTTTGCGCATGAGATCGGGCATCATCTTAAGCGCAACCACTGGACGCATGCTTATTATCAAAGGTTCTTCTGGGCGTATGTGGCTGTAACGGGTATCGGAACACAATTGGCACAGACATATTGGGTGTATGTGTGGGGTGCTCTGCTGGGACTTTTAGCTGTAAGCCGAGCCATGCTCGACGTCGCTCATAAGAGGGCTGAATATGAGGCTGATGCTGTGGCTGTTAAGATTTCTTGTGTGATGCAGGTAGAGCCGGTTCTGGCGGCGTTGAATGCCTTTGAGAATGCCATTGAAGAGGATGGCGGTCAGGCGCGGCGTGAACTGGCGGCGCAGTATCCATGGATGTATCAGCCTAATCCCGGTGCGTATAACGGGACGATTGATCGTATGAAGGCTATCGCCAAAGAGGCGACCCGGTATCCGGCAGTAAGTCGCCAAGACTATCCATTGATCACGCCGACCCTTATTGAAGCTGAGAAACATGAATTATATTTATATATAGGCAATATATATGACGGCACGTTCGATGAAGGTCAGGATTCTTATGTATCGTTAAGGGATAGGTTGGGCGGACAGCTTCAAGAGGAAGTTAAAGAGGAAGATTCCAGCAGTGATGTGTGGGCCAAGGTCTTTGAGGCTGTGGCTGAGATTGTTAAAGACGAACCTCTTAGGGAAGTGCCCATTAAGGAAGAAAAGGTCGAAGAAGCCGCTGAGCCTAAGAGTGAGTTTAATGACAGCGCTCCTGCACCGGTTTGGGTGCGGCCTGCACGCAATCTGCCTTGTCCCTGCGGCAGTGGCAAGAAATATAAGAATTGCTGTTTTGCACGTGACATTTCTAATGCTGGCTTGATGTCTAGATCTTTCACAGATCGCAGGGTAGATTTTGACGGTGAAGATATCATGGGCATGCATTCGAACTGGCGCCCGTGGCATGAGACGCTGGCCGCGTTCGGCCTTGGGTGGATCGTGTCGCTTATCTTGGCGCCCGTGTTTGAAGAGTGGGAGCTTCGCCGGAGGATGCGCCGCGGTGATCATGAATGGGCGGTGGAGATTCTGGTCGGCCATCATCATGAGGTTTTCAGCCGCGCCCGTGAATGGCGTGTTCCGACCTGGGAGCAGAAAGCGGCCTTACGCGGTCTTTTCACGCAGAATCTTAAACGCGACTACTGGGCAGCCGTTCGCGCACATATGGCTTTTAATCTGAAGGCGTCGTGGCAACGTAAAGAGATCTTTGCGATGACGTCGATGTCCTTGCCGGATATCCTGCGTAAGGCCCGCAAGCCGATGGTGCACATGCATGCATCTGGTCTTATTTTTGCCGAAGATATGCTGCCGTATTTCGCCGGCAATTCAGCGCAGGCGCGTGAAGCCCGCCGCCGTTTTGCCATTACCTGGAATGCTTTCACCGATAACGGCAAGGCCAGGGCTTTTGCCGCGATGGAAGTGGACCCGCAGAGCATATCTCAGGAACAGGCCGATGATGTTTTCGGGCGTGCGATCGGGCCGCAGGAATATATTGCACGTGATTTCAATAATATGGTTTTGCGCCTTCAGAAGTTCACGACCTTTGCCGGCGTCAAGGGCCGGCAGGATGCAGCCAGCGCTTGGGCATTCCTCTTTATTCATGCCTTGACTGATTCTGATCCCGCGCTACGGCCGCGACTGATCAAACAGGGGATCATGCGGGTCGTTAAAGAGGATAATGTTAATTATTTTGAGATCACGGACTCTTCATCCGCTGACCTTCGACCGCTGTTGCAGGTGGCGCAGGATGTTTTTGATGCAACGCGCGGGATGGTTCAGGTGGCTGTTCTCAAGTCTTTTCAGCGCGACCACTGGGTACGCGCCGAGGCTTTCAGGCCGCGGTGGACTAATTTCTTCGCAGGCATGTCATTGCACGAGGTGATGCACGTTATCCTGGAACATGTGACGGCCTGGGAGAGTAAGTATGCTGCGTTAACGCCGCAGCGCTGCGCGAATGAGTTCGGGGTGCTGGTCGATGAACTTACGCGTGAGATCGACGCTTCGATCCTCAAAGGACGTTTTCCTGCCGAGGATCGCGAGGATGTTCTCAAGGATTCGATTATCCATGCATGGGTGGCGCGTTATCTGGCGAGCAGGGATATCATGGATTTTATCGAGCAGGCGCAACACATTGATGAAGAGGCGCCGGCCTTGAGGAGGCTGCTTGTCGGGGTTACCTTCAGTTGGAGCGGTCGGTATGCGTATCCATGGATATGGTCGTCCATCTTCCGTCTGGTGCGCCAGAACGGGTTCAAGGCCAAAAGTCATATCGGTAAAGAGAATGTTTACCCGCAACTTGAAACATTGCGCCGCCTCAAGGGTGAGATCAGCTTGGGCATTTCACGCTTCATCCATCCGCAGATCCTGGTGCAGGATATCGCCGGGCTCAGTGAGCGCGAGGCCATCGAGGTGCGGGCGTTACGCGCGGAGATCTTCGAGGAGATGCGCCACCGCAAGATCCTTTGCGAGGTGGATGCGGGCCCTGAGGCTGCCGGGATCTTCAGGGTTTTTCTGGAACAGAACATTGCTTTTTCGTTCAATACCAGCAATCGCAGTTTAAGTGAGCGGTCGCTGTCAGAGGAAATGGCCTTACTCAGCGATGCGCTGCCGATGCTCGATCAGCATGTATGGGACTGTATCCTGTGCGCACCGCGCCAGGATGCGTTCTATGAGGTTATTGATGATGTTATTGAACGCTTCGCGCATGAGCGCCGGATGGTCAAGGGGTTGGAAGACCGCCCGTGGACCGTCTGTTCTTTTGGCAGCGCGCGCACCAACGATGATGTACCGGGCCAGCGCGCGGCTTATGATATCAGCCGCTGGATCTGGATCGCCCGTAAGGAGCTTGCGGCGGCTTTGGGCGTTGACACGATATCCGTCCTGTCAGGGATGGGGCCGGGGATCATGGATGCCGGTTTGCGTGGATTCCTGGATGAGCAAAAACGCTCCGGTGTGAGCACAAAAACCGCGATGGTCCCGACCTACGGCGTCCGGATCAATTTGAATTTCTTTGAGCCGGCCACGCCGCACGCCCAGAGCACGATCGTTTTCGATCATTTTGTGTTCCGTAAGCTCGCCCTTTTCAAAAAGAGCATGATCTCGGCGCACATCGGCGGTTTGGGTACGCTCGATGAGCTGCTGGAAGCCATCCGCTGGAATGTGCCATATGTGATCGTGGGGAATTTCTGGCTGCCCGTTTTCCGGGCGATACAGGCTTCTTTTGATGAGCAGGGTCTTAAGGATGATATTTCTGAAGCGTTTGATTGTGCGCCGCTCCCGTCGCCGTATGAGCGCCCGAAAGCCATTGATATGCTCATGGAGAAGGCGCATCGCTACAAGCACTCTCCTGATGCGGATGTTGAAGCGCTGAATCAGGAGTTGAAAAAAGAGCTGAAGAAGCTGGGCGCTTTGCCGCGACCCTTCACGGTGGCCGGCGATCCGTTGAGCATGAACGGCGAGATCGACCTCTTGCGTGATACGGTGGCCGAACTCCTTGCCCGTAATATCAGCGTGCGTGTCGGGAGTCGCGGCCTTGTATTTGAAGCCGTGCTCGATGTGGCCCGTCAGCTCGGGAAAGAGCATTTACTGCAGTTCGTTTTTTACCATGAAGCTGACTTGCCCTGGACCAGTGAAGAGCTGTATGTCATGAGCCGCTATGCGGATCACACGGTCGTTATGACCAATGATGCCAATTACCGCCTGGCATTGAGTTATGACAGCCGCGGGTATATTTTCCTCCCTGGCGGGTTAAAAGTGCTGAATCTTCTGTTTGATGTGATGGTCATTATTCAGACGCGCGTGGTCCGTCAGAAACCCATTATCTTGATCGGTGAAAGTTTTTACAGCCGTATTTTCGATGCGGTGGCGCTGGCGTGTGAAGGGTGTTCACCCCAGACGATCACCCCCGGTGATATGAACCTGGCGCGCATTGTCCGCACGCCCAAGGACGCGCTGGCCAAGCTTTGGGTGAATGTCAATGGAGCGTCGAAGTCGCTGGATGAGAAGTTGCAGCGTATGCTCTTCGGCCTTTATCCGTGGAAGATCGCGGCATTAAAGCGCGCTATCGCCGGCGGGGACACCGTGCTTAAGAAATTCATCCATGATGAGGCGCTTAAGGAAGAGAACGGGCGTGTGATGTTCAACGGCAATCGCGCGCCGCCGCTTCTTTTTGTGCTGAAGCATCCTTTTGTCATTAAACTTATTAACGGTCAGCCGTGCCTGCGCCTGGCTTCTTTGGCTGACCTGGCTGATCTTTGGGACCTGGCCCGTATCACGGATGACCTTTACAATGCTCATCGCCGTTATCCGTACACGCTTCAGATGGCCGCCGCGTACCATGCGCTGCACAATCTTGACGGGTTGACATGTGCCGGAATTTTATCAGGTGGCTTCAGCCAGCCGCGCGACCCGGATGAACCTATGGCGGTTTCATCTCAGTGGCGCCGTTGGTATGATCGGCTCGATTGGCCCGGGTTAAGATGGCTGGCCCGCACCATTCCTTTTATCATTGCGCCGATCATGGAGACACGCGAACTGCGTGACATGGCCCGCCTTGATACGCCGCAACTGGCCGCCAGCCGGATGGTCTGGCACCATACGTCTGTGTTGACGCATGAACGCGGCTGGCATAAGCCATCCCTCGAAGAGAAAAGGTTCCTCTATCAGTTCTTCCTCGGAAACCTGAAACTTCCGTTCTGGCAGGCAGCGCTTGCGCATCGGGCGCATAACATCAAGGCATATCATACCCGCAGCATGCCGTATGCTATGGCCGATGGTAAAGATGCTTTTGCTAAAGCGTTGAGCGGACGTCCTGAGGCCCGTGCGGCAGGTAAGGTTTTTATCGCTGGTGATGCTGTCATCGTCCAGCAGCCGTCATCCCGGCGGCAGGCGGTTTATTATTCCATCTGGGATGCCGTGCGCGGTCAGTTGGACATGGTCATTTCTGAGAAAACGTGCGCGGCGCGCGTTGCCGTCAATATTGCCATGCTTGAGCAGGGCTGGTGTTTTCTGGGTAATGGCGCGCCGGCAAAAGATATAGGGACCGCCGATTCATTCCTGGAGACAGTTGAGTCTGATCTGGCGCGGGCGAGGGCGGACGGCAATCGTGCGGCGCTTACGCTTGTGCGTGAGGCGCGCCGTGTCCTTGAGAAAGCACCGGTCCGCAAAAGTTCTTTACGTGAAAGCCGCAGTCTTGTTGTGGCAGCAGTTAAACATCTTAAAGAGCGGCAGCAGGAGATCGCCCGTATCCTGGATTGCAATATCGGCGTTATGGACCAGTCCTTGCGGATAGCGTATGGCCTTGGTCCCGAAGTCCGCACAGGTCTTTTCAGGGAAATGTTCCGCCTGCTTGAAGGGCGTACGCGTACACTGATGGCATATCTGGATAACATTGAAGCGATGTTGCGTCGTGACGCCGTGCAGGCGGCGCAGGTATTGGTGTCAATGGATCTGCAAAAAGAGCCGTGGGTTATGCTCTTGCGTGAACCGCAGGCGCTCGGCCTGGCAACGGCGTTGGACAGGGTCCGTGTTTTATTGGATGCGGGTAAAAGCGACGGGGCATTATTACTGCTGAGAGCGCTGCGCGGGCGTGTTGTGCGACATGCTTTTTATTTTGATGTGACACAGGATTACGCCCGTCGTTTGGCTGGATTGGCGCTGACCATCGACCTAGAATTTGAAAACCGTGACATTGATCGTGAGGTTGTGTTGCGCCGGGTTTTTGATGAGCACGTCCGGCCGTTGCCGGAGCATGAGCGCGAACTTTATTGGGGGCGCTTGCGCCAGATGGTTTTCACGCCCCGGTGGATCAAGTCGAAAGAGAATATTTTCGTCGAAAACCCGGTGTTTGTAAGCGCAGAAGCGGCGCTTGAACAGCTTAAGCGTGCGCCGCAGGTTGCAGGTCAGGGTTTCTGCGGCAATGTGTCGCAGGAAATGCGCCGTGCGTTTGAGATGGCATTTAATGCGGACCAGATCCAGCCGTTCTTTATCAAGAAATTCGATGCGCTGACCGTGCGTGATGCACAGCTTAAGAAAGATGTTGTGGTCAGCTTTGCTGGATTTGATCCATTGCTCTTCACGGAGGCGGTGGCTAAGGGCGTGCTGAAGGACCTTTCCGAAACATCGATCTTTACGGTCAACCGGCGAGAGGACGGCGGGTTCACGGTGTTCCTGGCCGAGGCGGCGGTACGGAAGTTCAATGAACTCTTCACGGATCACGATGAACGCCGCATGGCCTTGGTCTCGATCGCGCTGCACGAGTTGGCGGAGCTTAATGGTAAAAGTCACGCCGCGGCCGAGCTGGCCCAGACGCAGGCGCCGCAGTATGAGCGTGTGCAGGCCAGGCTTGAAATGCTCCAGCAGGACGAGATCGTGATACGGCCTCTGGCGCATAATGATGTGCATAAGAATGTGCAAGGGTATGTGGTCATTGACCATTGCTGCGGGCTCAGGGAGGATAATGTTACCTTTGCCATGGCCATCCGCAATTTGGGCTATATTGACAGAATGGTCAACAGCCTTGTTCAGAGCCGTTGGCGCTGCCTTTTCACGATCAGCAGTAACAAGCTTGAAAAAGCGCTGGATTCCGTCATCGCCGCGATGCTGGCCAGGCAGGATGAATTTTCACCGCAGATGAGCATACAGCAGTTATTCGAATCGGCCATCAGCAAAGAGGTCAAGGATGTCCTGAATGAATGGGGCGTGGATGCCGCCGGGAAACTCGTCAGGGTTGATGCTCAGCAGATCACGGTCCTTGACCTGATGCGTAACGCCCTTGATACGGACGACGGCCTGTGGGTCATTCCGGCGATCGGGGATGTGGACGGCAAATATAAGGAGGAGCAGGCGCGCCAGGAGAAGTTACAGCAGATCGTTGCGGGCGCTTTTTGCCGATCGATCGACCGCATTGACCCGACCCGCGTTGATATGTTCCAGATGTATTTTGAGGATGCTTTAGGGAAGGGCCGAGACGGCGCTAGCGCTCCTGAATGGGCGGAGAATGCCATACATCGTGCGATGAAGCTGTGTCTGGAGAATATCGCCGAAGGCGAGAGGAAGATCGCTCAGGAGCGCGCCAAGCTCGCGCAGCCCGGGACCGATGTCGCCAGGGTCCACGTGCAGATAGATTTCATTCAAAAGGCCATCCTTTCTTTCCAGGTTGAAATATACCGCGTCTTTGAGGATCTCCTTGAGGAATTGCTGGTCGGGTATGATTATCAGAACCCGCTCATCCGCGACGGCGTGGCAGCCCTGCTGGTTTCGGCGAGGATCAAGGCCATGGAGGGTGTGCTGGTTGATTTTACGCCTAAATTCAACCGGGATCCTCAGGGCGAGAAAGAACGGCTCATCCTTTTGACGCATGCGCAGGGCGCGGGGTATATCCGCAGGGCGCAGGAGAGTTTCGGCCAGCTTCTGGCGCGCCAGAGCGGGCATTTGAGTATGCGTCGGGTGCTGGATGAGGCTGTCGCAGCGTCCCTGGAGGATTTTAAAGAAGGGGATTTACAGGAATTCACGGCGCTTTACCGTGATGATTATGCCGCGCGCGGGATTGTCAAGAAAGAGGACGCGCTGTATGGCATGATCATGGGTGAGCGTCGCCGTCAGTTTGAAGATATTGCCGATGAGCTTTTTGCCCAGGTCGAACTGTCGTTGAAGCGTTCAACGTCGGACGAGGAAACCTCATATACGGTCCTGGCCATTGACCGGATCCCCACGCCAAGTCATTTCCAGGTTTTTGTAGACCTCTACGGTACTAATTTAAAGGCCGTTGTCAGTTCGGTCGGGTCGGCCGGATCGCACTTTTCCCTTTTTGCCAAATCGCTCAATATTCCCGTATTTATCGTTGATCCACAGGCGTTCACGCGCCTGCGTGCGCATGATGATGTTTTGGTCCTGGACAGCCGTATTCTGGTGAATCCGCAGCAGAAGAGCAGGGACCTTGTCACACGTCTGGACCTGCTGCAGGAGCAATATCAGGAGTCCTGCCGCCACATCGCGCAGGGCGTGGATGTTTATGTAGCGGCCAATGCTGACCGCGTCGCTACGGTGCGTGAGGCTTTTGAGCGGTACGGCGCGGCAACGATCGGATTGGCGCGCACGGAGAACATGTTCGCGGGCATTGTGCCCATGCTTTTCAAGGAGATGCTTGTTTTTTTCCAGGATTTGCTCGCGGTTACCGGCGGAAAAAAGATCACTTTCCGCGTCATTGACTGGCAGCCTGACAAGCGTCCTTTGAGTTGGGCGCATGCGGCGTATGAGGGTGAGAAATGGTATCTGGAGCATCCGCTGGGGCGCGCCGTCGCGCGGCAGCAGTTAAGGGTGTGGTTTATCCTGTCGGAACGTTTGAAAGCGTTGGAGCGTTTGTGGGATAAGCAGGATGCCGGGTCATTGCGTGTCATGTTCCCCATGATCGAGACAGCCCAGGACCTGATCGCCGCCGAAGCTTTGCTTAAAGATATGATCCTGGCGGAAGGTTTTCCTGAATGGGTCAAGCTCTTCAGGCTGGGGTCGATGATCGAAACGCCCGGCGCGGTTGATGAACTGGACCCCATTCTGGACCTTACCAGCTTTCTTAGCGTCGGGACCAATGATCTCACGGCCAAGCTTTATCGGGTCGACCGTGCGAATCCCGAAGCCAGCCGTAAATTTTATACCGCCGTGCGGCCTTTGCTCATCAGGACGATCGGCCGCATTCTGCATAAATCAAAGAACACTGACCCGTTGAATGTTCTGGGCGATGTGATGAAGCGCCGCGTGTCTATTTGTGGCGATCTGGCGTCAATGCGCCGGTTCTGGTTGGTCTGGGAATACTGGCGCCGTCAGGGGCTTAAGCTTGATCTGAGCATGCCGGGCCCCAAGATCCCGGAGTTCAAGGCATGGTCGGTGGTGATGGCCTCCGGGAAGATCTACGCGGTTGAAGAAGCCATGTATGCGATCGAGCGGGTGATGCGCGCCGATGAAGGCAAGATCACGTTCAAGGCGTCACAGACCGGATCGGTCGATCAGCGGTTGACCGACTGGCTTGATGTCCGCCTGGTCGCGGCGCAGGAAGCCGTGGAAGAATACCTTCACACATATGTCGGGGAAAAACTGCCGCCTATGAATTTTCCGGCAAGGATGAAGACAGCTTATATCAGCGGTCAGCGCGCTGATGTTCTGATCAATGATCGCCAGATGCGCTTGATCGAAAAGCTCCTGGCACGCATGGGGGAGAGTGTCCCGCCCGGCGCTAGGGCGCCGCTGTTCCGTCTCTCGCCGTCTTTAACAACCCCGGGACAATATGATCCTTATGGGCGGGCTGTCCGGCTGCATGCGCGTGCCTTTGACTGGCCGCGTTGTGTGCTGATGGTCACGTTGAAAGAAGAAATGCTGCATTATCGCGGGCTCAGTGACCGTCAAACCCGTACGGCACTTGCGACGTGGATCCGGGAACAGGCGTGGTTCGAGCGATACGTAGATTTTTCCCGTGATAATCAGTGGATGCGAGCTGATCAGGATTGGCAGGATATTATTGAAGCGATGTTGCCGGCGCGGCGTAATTTACCCGTTCGCGCGCTTATGCCGGTTAATGATCGTGCGCAGGAATTAGCCGTGACCATAGCGTGGCTGCGGGCCGTGGCGAAAGTGCTGCCGCCAAAGTCGCTCCGGCGCGTCGGTTTGCGCGTGTGGCGGCCGATGGTGGCTTTTATCTTTATGCCGCGCCGCGGCAACGTGCCGCCCTTCACAGCATTTGTTCCTTGTATGGCGCTGGCGCCAGGCCGTGAAGCTGCGGCGTCCGGTTATGTTTCGGGTACGCGCGCTGGCAAGAGGCCTCAGGCAGGCACGCAGGTTCTGACCGTTACGCGAGCTATAAAGCCTAAGGGCGGGATGATAATAGTAGCCGTTCTGATTACAGCCACGGGCGCCGCGGCGCGCCTCACGAGAGCTCGGGTGCTTCTGACCGGAGCGCTGCCTTATGAGCGGCAGATGAGCCGGATATCTCCGATGGCGTCACTGGTATTTATGTTCCGTGTAGGGTTCAGGGCTGTTTTTCCGGCGGGTCGGCCATCGACGGCAAAGTCGGCGGCGTTAAGGCTGCCGCGACCGGGCATCTTTACGGCAGCTGACATTGTTCCGGCCGCGATCACGCCCATGATCGTCGAGGTGCGTACACGCCCGTCGGAAGAGACGTTGCACCGGCGCTTTTTTGTCCGTCTGCCGCGTGCTGCGGCCACTGACTTTGATGCCGGTTACCGGTTTCTGGCGTACCGCGACCATCATTTCGTTTATGTCGAGCCGTCACGGACTTTCGGATTTATGATCAGATATCTGCCGGTGGAGAGCCGTGCTCTTTATACAGCCTCGGGCCCGCGAACATATCCGGTATTTCTGGGAGGGTTTTTATATACGCCGTATTTTAGCGGGTTGTTTTGGAATCGCCTGCTGCTTTGATCTTGGGGTATGCCCGCAGGGCTTTGGCGATGAATGCCGGATCCTGGCCAAGTTCAAAAATGACGGGGTTGGTCATGATAGCGGCGACATCCTGTTTTTCAATGGCCGCCATCATGGCGGGGTCTGAAACAAGTTTGAGTACGCGCGGGTCGTTCATGATGTTTTGGATATCCGCATCATCCGCAAGCTCTGCTTTCTTATCGCTGGACATGGTGCAGGCGCCGGAAACGCAGGCCTTTGCTTCAGCCGGCGGAACAATGCCCATGGACTGAAAAGGTTCTTTGACGAGCTTATAGGTGAAGGAGTTGCGGGCATTGCTGGAGACGTCACCGAGGCCGAACGTGTCCAGAGGGATGATGATCAGCGCGGCGAGGATCGACAGGAAAAAGGCGCCGCCCCATAAGGCATTAAAGATCGCCCCGCCGATGTGGCTTAAGGTTGAGATCTTGGGCAGCTTATTGCGCAGGAGGGTGTTGTCGAGGATCATATTTGTCAGCCAGCCGAGGAAGATGGGGCCCATGATGGCGATGCTCAGCGCGAAGATCGGGTTTTTGGCCTTTTGAAAATAAAAGTAGGCGGCGGCGGTGGCGATGATAAAAGCGAACGGCCCGATAATGGTGCGCAAAAAGCCGCGCGCATAACCGGTAAGTACCAGGATGAGGACAATAACGGCAAAACACAGGTCTGTAAAATTCATAGTTACTCCGGAAAGTTGCGTACAGCAAAGAGATAATAAAGGATCAAAAGGATGAAAAGGCTCAAAGGGATCAATAATGCAACCAGCACAGGCCACGGGTACGGCTTCATTTTGAACCACATTTTTGACTCTTTTAATTTAAGAGCCTGATATTCCTGATAAGGCATTTTTTCGATCTTTTTCTTGGCCATGAACAGATTATATAGCAGCGGAAATGAAACAAAGTGAAAAATCTTACTTTTTTTGCTGGCTGGGGTTGCGAGGAAGCGTTTTCATGGTATACTTAGGTTGCTTGGGGATAGCAATGTTGGCATGTAACTTCAACATATTAAACGAGTTCTGAATGGCATGAAGGTTTTAAGGGTCTTTATTAAATATATTAATAAACTAATTAGCTGTATTACTGACTGAAAACTTGACAAAATTTTGTAAGTTGATGCAATCAAACAGTTTATAGCAACAACAAAGGCAAGAAATGTCTTGCAAATAATAACAAGGGTATTAAAATAAAAATATGACAAACCAAACAGACAAAAGAAAAACGCAGCGGTTTGATTGTTACGTTCCTGTGGACGGTAAAGAGGGTGCGGCATTCTCTCATACAAAAACATTTGACCTGAGCAGCAACGGCATCGGATTTATTTCTGATCATGCTATTGCGCTCAATGAACGCGTTGCCATCGAGCTGGCGCTTAAGCCCGATACAGAGCCGGTCCTGGTTATCGGTGAAGTCAAGTGGGTGCGCAAGATAACGGACAGCGAACAATATCGCATCGGGCTGACATTCGCCGATGTTATTGATGGTTCGCGTGAAGATATTGATCAGACGCTGAATACAAGGTTCCTCCACCGGGAGATGAATGGATGATTGAAGGAGGGCGTATGGATTCTTCTGACGATCGCCGCCTGTTTGAGCGTTACTCGGCAAAACTTCCCACCAAATTTAAGAATTCTCCCGACGATTACGGCGATGATGTTGCCCTAAGGGACTTTTCCGCATCAGGCGTCCGCCTGCATACGCGCGAACGGTTTTTTATTGACGATGTCATCTCGATCGAAGTGGAACTTCCTGACGGCATGGCCCCTGTGCCGCTCAACGGCCGCATTTGCTGGTCGAGGGCCGAGGCCCCCTCATTCTGGGAGGTGGGGATGGAATTCCATAAAGTGAATTTGTTCAAATTGCACCGGCTTGTGAAGTTTGCCAACGAAGTTCACGAAACTGCCGCATAGTTTCTCCCTATCATTTTTCCTTGTCATTTATTTTAAGCTACGTTAGAATTACCGCTCCTTACAATAATTTATTTATTAGGAGTTTTATTGCATGCCTTCCTCGAAGCCGTATACTTTCCTGCCTGACGGAGTTACATTCACCTCATCCAGCTTGACCGCGCAGCGCCTTATTTATGCGCCCCTGTGCGGCATCGACGGCGATTCAGTCAAATCAGCCATCACGCCGTATCTCGCGGGAGATATTAAAATTGATAAAAACCGTTATCTGACCAAGCCGGCTTCGCGGGAGGACCTGCGTGCGCCGGTCCGCAATTTTTTTGTGTACGTTAACGGTAAAGGCTTCAGGGCCATAGCGGCAAAAGCGCCGGGTGACAGTTCCAGCGTCGAGATCGGACAGATCTGGCATCAGCTGACGCGCACGGATAAAGGCTTCGGGCTGGCACTTTCAGCGCTCAGTTTTGTGCCGGTATCCGGCGAGAAATTTGAGTTGACGCGCTTTTGCGTGCGTAATGTGTCCGCAGAAGATGTGACGCTGACACCGACGGCCGTTATCCCGGTGTTCGGACGGTCTCTGGCCAACAAGCATGACCACGAACATGTGACCGCGCTTTTAAACCGCGTGACCCAGGTGCCAGAGGGTGTTATGGTGGCGCCGACAATGCGCTTTAATGAAGAAGGCCACAAGGTCGGCCACGATGTTTATGCGGTCCTGGGGGTTGCCGGCGACGGGGCTTTGCCGACTGGGTCTTTCCCGACCGCGGATGATTTTTATGGGGATGAAGGCGATGCGGACTGTCCGCGGGCGGTGGAGTTCAATGAAACGCCGCGTGTCCTTTCTGAAGCGGCGTGCCACGGCAGGGAAGCGGCGGGCGCTTTGCGCTTTGCGGATGTCACGCTCAAGCCGGGAGAGGCCAGGGATTTTATCGTCGGGATAGGTGTTGCCGCCAGCCATGATGAGGCCGTCAGGGCTTTCAGGTCATTTGATACCAACGCCAAGTTTGATGCCGCGCTGCGGGCCAATAAGGATTTCTGGCAGGCCAAGACGTCGTCGATACTTTTTGACAACGGGGACGCGGATTTCAGTGCATGGATGCGCTGGGTCACATTACAGCCTGTCTTGCGCCGGATCTTCGGCTGTTCGTTCCTGCCGGACCATGATTACGGCAAGGGCGGCAAGGGCTGGCGCGATATATGGCAGGATCTGTTATCGCTGATCCTCATTGAACCCGGCCTGGTGCGTGAAAATCTGCTTAATAACTTCGCCGGCGTGCGCGTCGACGGTTCGAATGCGACCATCATCGGGCAGAGGCCCGGCGAATTCATCGCCGACCGCAATGCGATCACGCGCGTATGGATGGACCACGGGGTATGGCCGTTTCTGACCATCCAGCTTTATATGGACCAGACGGGCGATGATGAGTTTATTTTTGAGAAAATGCCGTATTTTTGCGACCCGCAGATGCACCGCACGTTTGAAAAGAATGCGGACTGGACATCGTCGTACGGCAACGCGCACAAAGACAAAAAAGGCCATGTGTATCAGGGCACGGTCCTGGAACATGTCCTCATCCAGCATCTGGTGCCGTTTTTTAATGTGGGTGAGCATAATATTATCCGTCTGGAAAGCGCTGACTGGAATGACGGATTGGATATGGCTTTCAAACGTGGCGAGAGTGTTGCGTTCATGTCATTTTACAGCGGGAACCTTTTGTCCATCGCTAAAATGCTCGAGCGTTTGGTGGAAGCCGGGAAGGCCGTGAAAGTCACCGTCGCCAAAGAATTGCTCATCCTGCTGGATACCCTGGGCAAACCCGTGGACTACAACGACGCTGCTGCCAAGCGCGGCAGGCTTTTTGAAGAGTATTTTACGGCGGTACAGCCTGAGCTTTCGGGAGATGTCGTCGAGATCGAGGCGTTAAAGATCGCCGAGGACCTCCGCCGGAAAAGTGAGTGGATCACGGCGCATATTCGTCAGCACGAAAAGGTTTCTGCGACGGTCGGCGGCGCAAAGTTCGCATGGTTCAACGGATATTACGATAATAACGGTGCGCGCGTGGAAGGGTCGAAAGAGGATCATGTGCGCATGACCCTGACAGGCCAGGTTTTTCCGCTCATGCACGGGGTGGCTACGCACGCGGAGGTCGCCGAAACGCATAAGGCGGTAGAGCGGTTCCTTAAAGACACGGCGCTGGGCGGTTACCGCTTGAATACGGATTTCGGCGTGCGGCATTATCTGGCGTTGGGGCGTGCGTTCGGATTTGCTTTCGGCACGAAGGAAAATGGCGCGGTGTTCAGCCATATGGTGGTCATGTACGCGTATGCGCTGTATGTTCGGGGTTTTGCACGTGAAGGCCATGAGGTGTTGCGTTCTCTTTACACGATGAGCCGGCATGCGGACCGGGCCAAGATCTATCCCGGTGTTCCGGAATATTTCGACGGCACAGGCCGCGGCATGTATCATTTTCTAACGGGCTCTGCCAGCTGGTATGTGCTGACCCTTTTGACCCAGGCGTA
This sequence comes from Candidatus Omnitrophota bacterium, assembly GCA_002753465.1. GTDB lineage: Bacteria > Omnitrophota > Gorgyraeia > Zapsychrales > Fredricksoniimonadaceae > Fredricksoniimonas. The sequence goes on along the minus strand of PEAF01000034.1, from coordinate 1,930 downwards.
CGGCGTGCGGGGTGAAGCGGGGGATTTGGTTCTGGCACCACAATTAGTGGCGGAAGAGTTTGATGCCCAAGGGCAGGCCAGGGTGCTTCTGCAGTTTGCCGGGAAGAATTTGAGCGTGGTTTATATTAATCCGCAACGGCTTGAAGCCGGCCAGTATAAAGTGGCATCGGTGGATGTTGCCGGCCGCGTGGTTGATATAAAGCCGGCCGTATCAGGCGGTATTAAAATAGCCCGCAAAATGATCATCGCCGGGTCGCAGGATGTAGAGGTCAGGGCGACTCTGGCGCGCCTAACTCTTTGATTTCCTATGAGTTAACGCTCTGTGATATTTTTGACAAAAGAAATTCATGATGTTACAATGCCTCTTCTTAAAATTTATATTATACTTATGATATAAATTTTTATCGACCTTATAAGGGAGCGCGCATGAAAAGGTTGTTGGCAAGGTTTTGTATCATAGGATTGGTCCTTACGGTGTTCGGATGTGGCGAGCCTAAAAAGCCTGCCAATGAGATTTCCGTCTGGCACTGGATGACTGACCGTGAAGAAGCCCTGGCGACGCTGGCCAGGAAATATGAACAGACCACCGGCATTAAAGTCAAATTTGCCCTATTCGCGCCTTCCGACGCTTACAGTCAAAAGATCATCGCCGCCGCGCAGGCCAATGTCCTTCCCGATGTTTATGGCATCCTCGACAAGAAAGGTATCATGGCCGCTTTTATTAAAGAGGGCTATGTCGCCGACCTGACCGCTGATTTTCAGGCGGATGCGGGTGCCTGGGAAAACAGCCTTTACGCCAAGGCCATTGACAATAATCGTTTTGTCGAGGGCAATGCGAACAGCGTAAAGCCCGGTATTTATGGCGTGCCGATCGATGTATCCAATATGCAGATGGTCTATAACAGGGCTTTGCTGAAGAAAGCCGGGATTGTCAAGCCGCCGGCTACATTCGAGGATTTCCTTTCAGCTGTTCAGGCTTTAAAGCGCGTGGGCATTGCTCCGTTCGTGACAGGTTTCGGCGAACGCTGGATCGTTGATTGTTTTGCGTCCAATTATGCCTTTAATATCATGGGGGAAGAAAAGGTCATGGCGACATTCCGCGGGGATGTGCCGTATACGGATCAGGATTGGATCACGGTCTTCACTGTTTTCCAGAGGCTTGCCGATAACGGGGCTTTCATCGAGGGCATCGTGACCAAGGGCAATAAGTACGCCGAACAGGATTTTGCCCTTGAGCGCGCGGCCTTTTCGTTCGACGGATCCTGGGGTGTGAATATTTACAAGACCATGAACGACAAGCTTGATTATGGCGTAGCTCCGCTGCCAGCGGTCACGCCAGACCGGCCCATGAAGGTCTGGGGCGGGGCCGGATCGTCGTTTGTGGTCAATGACAAGTCGGCGAATAAAGCTAAAGCCATTGCCTTTTTGAAGTGGTTGACGGCCAAAGAACAGCAGGCTTTCCTGGCTGAAGAGACCCATAATCTTCCGGCGAACCGTGAAGCCGGGACCGTTGTTACAAAGGTTCTGGGGGACTTTGCCAAGGCCATGGAGAATTCAACGCACCCGAGCATATGGGCGCTGAATGAAGATCCGGTGGTCGTCGAGGCGTTCGTCAAGGAGATACAGGCGATCATGATCGGCGAAAAGACCCCGCTGCAGGCGGCCCAGGAGATCCAGAAGGTCAAGGCGCATCAACTGGAAAAAACAAAACATTAAGGAATGCATGTTTTCGCAGGCGCATAAATGGCATGGCCGTGTTCTACCTCTCGATGCGTTCAAGAACTTCTTGTTCGTCCTTCCCGCTGTAATTATTTTTTCAATTTTTTATATTTATCCCTGCTTTGAGCTGTTCAATCTGTCGCTGCATCAGTGGCAGGGTATCGGCCCCAAGACGTTCATCGGGCTTGAGAATTTCAGAGGGCTGTGGGGC
>PEAF01000033.1 GCA_002753465.1 Candidatus Omnitrophota bacterium | reverse complement strand
GTGATCACTGGATTCATCCCGAGAATATCCTTGACCCTTATTAAGAGAAGCTGAAGCCGCGCACTGATGCGCTGTTCAACGGGATATGAAGAGTTCAGCAAAAGATCGCGGTAGAGCGGTGAAACGGGTAAATAGCGGCTGCGTAATCTGGATTCGATCTTACGTAAATTCGCACCCGGAAGGTAATACAGGGACAGTGAATCCCCTTTGATCACAACCCAGGCCTGGCCGTCTGTTTGAGCACCCTTAAGCCCGGGAAGATTATCCTGAGCGCCGGAATGCCCGCATAAAGCGCAGACAAGAAAGCCGACAGCCACCAAACTTGAAAATAGTTTAAACACGATATTGGCCCAGTATCTTTTTCATGGATCTTAAGCGTTCGACAGCTTGCGGCGGAAGCCCCTTCTCGATCTTATCCAAATGATCTACCTCGTTTTTGAGCACCGCTACATCGGCCCGGATTTTCTTGCCCATATCACTGAGCCCCTGTGCGAGTGACTTAAGCTCATCTTTAGTGCGCAAATGAAAATCCTGCCGGAGATCCCCTGACGTGAACTTTGACAGGTCCTGCACCATGCGATAAGCCGGGCCCGCAATGCGGTGCGACACAAAAAGCGCAAAAAAAGCTGTTGCCGTACCCACAACAAGGACCACAACCAGGCTGCTCAAAAGGAAACTCGGTAAGATGAAATCCGCGGTGCTCATGATCTTCAGGCGTGAATCCTGAAAAACGGTGGTCATCGAACGCCCGCACATCAGATAAATAATGAAGCCCGAAAGGACCGTGCCACAGGCAACGAAAGCCCAAAACTGAAAAATGAACTTCTTCTGGAAATCATGGTCCACGATCAGGATCTTGCGTTGGATCTTAGGGTCGGTCTTAACGGACATTCGAGCCTCCTGCCTTCACAGAGGTTTTTAGATCGATCTTTTCCAGGATATCCATGTGTTTTTCGATACGCGCTTTGCTGCGCAATTCACCTATCCAGCGGTCCATGGCAGCCCCCGTTCTGTCCCGCGCGATCCTTTTACGCAGCGAGGCTTCAACTTCCGCGAACGGCCTGACATTCACATCCTGGCGTGAAACAACCTTGACCACAAGCCAGCCGCCATCCTCCGCCGAGAAGATCGGCGCTGAGACCTGCCCCGGCTTTAAAGCCCAGACGATCTCCTCGATCGCTGATGAAAAGTCCCCGGCCATCCACCAACTGACTGCCGGATGTGCAACAACCTTAGCCCCAAGGCGTGCAATAAGATCATCGTACCCGTCAACGGCTGCCGACAGTTCTTTGGCGCTCTGTTCGTCCGCCAGCGTCACAATATCAAGCTCCAACTGGACAGATTCACGGGCATAGACGTCGTGCACCACCCGGTCCAGATCTTTACCCTTGCCGATCAACTCATCAGTCTTTCGCGCCACGATCATCTTGAGTAAAGCCTGACGCCAGTAACCTTCCACTTCGCGCATGAAAGCCGTATCCTTGTCGACATTCATCTTCTGGGCCTCTTCCAGTAAAAGCTGACGGACGATCATCTCATCCAAAAGCTTGGCCTTGAACTCAGCGGCAGGAACGTCCGGATAATTTTTGATCACGGACAAGGATAAACCCATTTCACGCTTAAAATCATCAACCGTCAAAGAATAGTTGTTGATCCTGGCAATAACGTTATCCGCAGGCGTAACGCCACTCTGTCCGCAACCGGCTAAAAATACCAATCCCATCAAAGCCCAAAGACGCATGTCATACTCCTTCTTCATCTATTACCCGATGCAACGATCTCTTTTAAGAGTGGTATTACACCCACATCATCCATCGTCTGTGTAAAACGGAGCAACTTCTTAAGATCAAGGTTTAATTTCCGGCGGTCGAAGAAAACGCCGTTCGTGCTGACAAAGATCTTGTCATGCTGTGTTACCTCATCTTTTTCCTTATCCAAAAGAAGCTCTTCCTCGAGCTTTTCACCGGAACGCAGCCCGGTGAACTTGATCTCAATGTCTTTGCCGAGTTGCAGGCCCGAAAGAGCGATCAGGTTCTTGGCGATCTCGATCACCTTGATCTGCTCACCCATATCCAGGATGAATAACTCTCCCCCCTTACCCATGGCGCCCGCTTGAAGCACAAGCATGACCGCTTCCTTAATACTCATGAAATAGCGCTTCACATCCGGATGCGTCACGGTGATGGGCCCGCCGCTCTCGATCTGACGCTTGAACAGCGGCACCACGGACCCTGCCGAACCCAGCACATTACCGAAACGGACCGCCATGAACTTGGTGCGCGCGCGCACCGCCCTTGACTGAAGGATCATTTCCGCCACGCGCTTGGACATGCCCATCACGTTGATCGGGTTTACCGCTTTATCGGTCGATATCATGACAAAGCGCTCTACCCTGTAGTGCGCACAGGCATAGATCATATTACGCGTTCCGAAAATATTGTTCTTGAGCGCGGCGATAGGGGTTTCTTCCATGAGCGGCACATGCTTATGCGCTGCGGCGTGGAATACGACCTGCGGGCGTTTCTTGGCAAAAAGGTTCTTCAAGAGCCCTACATCACGGATATCCCCGATGACCGTGCTGACCTTAAGCTCGGGATGTTTGCTCTTAAATTCAACGGAAAGAAAATAAACGTAATTCTCATGATGATCAAACAGAATGATCTCAGCCGGTGTGAAAGCCGCTACCTGACGGCAAATTTCAGAACCAATGGACCCGCCGGCGCCAGTGACCAGGACAACCTTTCCAGTTACATAATCACGTACCGCGTCGGTATTGATCGTGACCGTCTCGCGCCCCAGGAGATCTTCGGGAAGGACCGCGCGCGGCTTCACTTCCATCTCACCGGAAATAAGCTTGTCCAGCCCGGGTACGACCCTGATGCGCGCCTTGGTCTGTTCGCAATAAAAAAGAATATCACGCATGATCTCACCATTCGCTGAAGGAATGGCAATGATGATCTCGTCGATCTCACGCGCCTCGACAATACGCGGAATATCCTGGCGTCCGCCGATGACCCTGACCCCCAAAATAACCTCAAAGGATTTTCTCGGATCATCATCAATAAAACCGACCACACGGCCCATACTGGGGTTGCGCCGGACCTCGTTAAACAGCATAACGCCCGCATCACCTGCTCCGACGATAAGAATGTCATAATCTTTAAGCGTGATCCCCCGTCTGACCGTAAACTCCTTAAGGACTTTTAACGAAAAACGCAGGGCAACGGTCATGCCAAGGCAAAGGATCAGGTCCAAAAGAAAAACCGTGCGCGGAAATCCGAGCCCGCCGATAGCTGTAATAACAACAACAAAGGCAATTGACGTGATGAAATTCGCCTTCACGATCTGCCAGAAATCTTCCAGGGACACATACTGCCATAACCCGCGGAACAGCCTGAAATAACCGAATACAATGAACTTGATGACCATAAGCACCGGGAGCGCAAATAAAAACCCCCTCATTTCCTCGGCGGGAATACTAAAATCAAAACGCAAAAGGAATGCCAGAAAATAAGCTGAAGAAAATATCAGCAAATGCGCGAGCATGATGAAAATCCTTCGATACCGTAAGAAATTCTTAACTAACATTATTGGGACCTCTTTACAACTGATGCCAGTGTCTGGAAAATAACCCTCATATCATGACTGAAACTGATGCCGCTTTGTACGTACGTCAGCGCGATCCGCAACTTGTCGGGAAGCACTACCTCACGGTACATTTTTTCAGGATCCTGACTTGACTTTAAAATGTCTTCTTCATGGCGGTACTTGATCGAGGCCGAGTCTGTAATGCCCGGACGTACGCTAAGCACCTGGGCAAACGCCCCGGAATAAAAACTCCTGTAGCGTTCGACTTCTGGTCTTGGCCCCACGAAGCTCATATCCCCGGCAAGAACATTCCACAGCTGCGGGATCTCATCGATCTTGGTCTTGCGCAAGACCTTCCCGATACGCGTCACGCGCATCGACGACCCCGGTTCAAACCCCCTGCCTTCCCTGTCTTTATCCGGCGCCATGCTCCGGAACTTAAGCAAATTAAACTCCGTGCCGTTAAGACCTGTTCTCTTTTGCCGGAAGAACACCGTCCCGGGTGAATCCAGCATGATCAGGACAGGAACGACCAAAAAAAGAGGGCTCACCATCATGATCCCCACCAGGGAACAAACCACATCAAACAATCGCTTACCAAAACGCTGGTAGATCTTCATGCCTTATTAGCCGCCACAATGGCTTTGACACCGTCAGTAATATATTTAACTTCATCCTTTTTAAGCCCGGGATAGATCGGCAACGAGAATATCCTCTCATACAACCACTCGCTGTTGGGATAATCCTTTACACGGAATTTAAACGTATCACGGTAAAACGGATGCCGGTAAAGCGGAATAAAATGAACGCTGGTGCCGACCCCAAGGGCGTTGAGCTCCTGGATAAAGGCATTACGACCGATCTTTAGCGCCTTCAGGTCAAGCTTAAGCACATACAAATGCCAGCTCGTTGTACGGTCTGACTTGACTACAGGGAGACCAAGTTCAGGAAGCGACGTGAATGCTTTGGTATATGCCGCCGCTACCGCTGCACGCCGAGCACCCATCCATTCCAGCCGGTCAAGCTGCGCCAGGCCTAATGCCGCATTGATATCGGTCGTATTGTATTTAAAGCCGGCATCTACAACCTCATAGAACCAGCTGCCTTCTTTGGAATAACGCTTCCAGGCATCTTTATTCATCCCATGCAGGCGCATGACCTTCATGCGTGCCGCCCAAGTTGGATTATCGGTCGTGATCATGCCGCCTTCACCGGTATCCAGCGTCTTGGTGGCGTAAAAACTAAAACAGGTGATATCCGCCAGCGTACCCACACGCTTGCCTTTGTAGGTCGTCGGCAAAGTGTGTGCCGCATCCTCAATGATGCAAAGCCCGTGCTTGCGCGCGATCCTGCGGATCTCCTGATAATCAGCCGGTTGACCGGCAAAGTCTACGACAATAATGGCTTTGGTTTTTTTGGTTATCTTTTGCTCGATGAGGGCAGGATCAATGTTCATCGTGTCGCGCTGAACATCAACCAAAACAGGTTTTGCTTTGAAGTAACAAACCACTTCGGCCGAAGCGGTAAACGTGATGGCCGGAACAAGAACTTCATCACCGGCCTTGATCCCCACGGCTTCCAGCGCCAGATGAAGCGCGGCGGTACAGGAATTGACCGAGATCGCGAACTTTGCGCCGGTATACACCCTGAACCGTTCCTCGAACTGAACGGTCTTGGGACCCATGGTATGCCAGCCGGACTTTAAAACATCAACGACATTACGGATCTCTTCTTTGCCTATATACGCACGATGGAACGGAATAAATCTTTTTACCATTTAATAGCTTTCTTTAAAGCATTATAGGGTCCACTCACGTTGCGCAGGAACTAGCGTTTTCTCGCCCATTCACTCTCAAGGATGGACGTCAGGTCATGAACAGGCTGCCAGCCCAGGATCTTTTTTGCTTTTGCCGAAGAAGCGATCAGCGTCATCACATCTCCCGGTCGACGAGGACCCGTTTTATAAGGAACGGGACGCCCTGAAACACGCGCCGCGGTCTTGATAACGTCAAGGACGGAAAACCCCTTGCCGTTACCCAGATTAAAAGATTCATTCCTGATCCCCTTGTCCAAAGCCTTAAGGGCCAAAAGATGCGCCTTGCAAAGATCAACAACATAAATAAAATCACGCACGCCCGTGCCGTCATGTGTCTTATAGTCGGTGCCGCAAACAGTCATTTCACCGCCGTCGTGAAGCGCCTTCATGGCATTGGAAATAAGATGCGTCGGGACAGGACGCCCCTTGATGGGCCATGCACGCCGGTTATCCCATCCGGCAACATTAAAGTAACGTAAAGCGATGAATTCCACACGGCCGGCACGTGCCGCATCACGCAAAATATCTTCCACCATGAATTTCGATGCGCCATAGGCATTAGACGGACAATCCGGGGCTGTCTCAACAACCGGAACCTTGGCCGGATTCCCATAGATGGCTGCTGTCGAAGAGAAAACGATCTTCCTGACCTTGGCCTCATCCATAGCCTGCAGCAAATTCAATGTGCCGCCGACATTATTACGATAATACATCACAGGTTCAGCGACGGATTCCGGGACGACGATCCTGGCTGCAAAATGCGTAACAGCGTCGATCGGATATTTCTTGAATACCTTCCGGCAATCATCAATGTTACACAGGTCACCTTTAACAAATTCAGCGCCCTTGGCCACCCAGGTCTTGACACCTGTAGAAAGGTTATCGAATATAACGACACGATAACCCTCCTCCAGGAGCATTCCGGCCATGTGCCCACCAATATAACCTGCCCCACCCGTAACTAGAATATATTTGGATTTTTTTGTCATAAAGTAAATATACCACACTAATTACAACTTTTGCCAAGATTCAAACTTTCGATCATCCTGCTTTCTAAACGCAGATTTTACCCAGCCGTAACAACAAACAAACCCGAGGGCTCAAGTAAAGCCCCCGGGTTCGGGTTGGTATGAATTCGGACGCGACGGCTAGCAATTTGAACCGCGTCACAACTTCAGGACAACCAAGCTGTTATCCCTGGTGTTGAGCATTTCTACCGCATTAGGCGAAATCTTCTTGAGGATCAAGTGGTCTATATTCTCATCGACCCTCAAAAGTCGCCCATTCACAATGGCCATTGATGCTGCCCCGGCATTTATAACACCATCCAGACCGTAAGTTCCTGGCGCACGTACAGGCTTTGCACTGACAGATCCTGCTGACACAGCAACCTTATTCGGCGCAACAACGGCTGGCTGAGCTGTTGCCACCTTGACAGAAGCACTCTTAGAAGAAAAAGCCGCCCGAGCACTGTTAATCCGATAAACAACAACCCCGAATACAAAAGTAACTGCCAGTAAAAGCAAAATAACTTTCACATTCTCGGGTAAGCCGTTATTCTTATTCTCAACAGAACCTATCGCAGGATCGCCGTTCACAGCGATCTTCTTTCGCTCCAATTCCGCCCTTCGTAAAGCATCATAGACTGTACTCATACGATCTCCTTGATAGAATCCATCCAAATGGTCTCATCCAGGCTTGATTTATCCCGCACATAACCCATTAAAAGAGCCCGATCACACAGAATATTGATAAGCCGCGGCACACCTCGTGAAAACTCATAGATGATCCGGTAACATTTATCATCAATAGCAAGATCATCCTTCCCGACATTCTGAAATCGCACGTCCATATACTGATGCACTTCCGCCTCCTGAAGCGGCATCAACTGATACTTTACAAAAATGCGCTGACGAATCTGCCGAAGGCGATACTGCGCCAGCTTCTGAAGCAATTCAGGCTGACCAACAAGAACAACCTGCAAAAGCTTCTCGTCAGAGGTCTCCAAATTGGACAAGAGCCGTACTTGCTCAAGTTGTCGGGCACTAAGATGCTGCGCTTCATCAATGATGATAACGGCATTGCCTCCCTGGGCGTGCGTTTCAATCAGGAAGGCATTCAGTGCCTGAACAATCTCCAGTCGGCTCTTTTTCTCGGTCGCGATCCCGAAGTCCTGCACAATAGCCTCTAAAAGCTCTCTATCGCTAAAATAAGGATTAAGAACAAGGGAAGCGCTGACGCCACGTCCTAGCCGGTCCATAAGTTTCTTGCACAGGGTCGTCTTGCCTGTCCCCACCTCTCCAGTGATCAAAATAACACCTTTACGCTGGCTGATGCCGTATTCAATCGCGGCATAAGCCTCGCGATGCGAAGCGCTTTCAAAAAAGAAATGCGGCTCACTTGTTATGCCAAAGGGCATTTTCGTAAATCCGTAGAACTGACAATACATAAGACCTCTTATTTCCTGAATTCTCGCTGCATGGCAGCTGTATCAATGATCTCAGGAGATACCTGTTCTTCCGGTGTCATGATATGGGCCGTAATAAAGATAATGAGCTCCACCTTCTCCGTTGTATCAACCTGACGACGGAATAAAGCCCCCAGAAGAGGGATCTTGGAAAGGAACGGAATCCCTATCGTCTGTTTCGTCTTGATGTCTTTCAACAACCCCCCCATCATGACCGTTCCATTGTCCGGAACGATCAACTGCGTTTCGGCTTCACGGGTAGAAATAATTGGATATTCAACAAGGGTGGTTGTACCGTTGACGCCGCCCAAAACCTTGGCCGTCGTTGAATACGAAGAAACCGCCGGGTGAACGATCAGATTAATGTAGTTTTCTTTCTCCCCCCAAATCTGCGGGACCACATTAAGCTGAATACCAATATCTTTATACTCCTGCAAAGAACCGCCAATAATGGCGCTGGTCTCTGTACTCACATCTGTCTTGATAATAGGAAACTTTGTCCCGATCAAGATTGTGGCTTCCTGATTATTCAATGTCATCAGGATCGGCGAAGAAAGTGTATTAGCCTTAGTGTTCTCCTCTAAAGCATGCATGATCGCCTGATACTCTGTGCCACTGATATGTTTAAACATCAATGCAAGTCCGCCATTGGCGGTCGTCAACGTGGTGGTCTGCGGCAGGAAAGTTGACGGCGCCGGAGCCAGTGAATGTGATGCCATCAGGAAACTCTTACTCACACTGTCAACCGCCTGCAATGGAGCTGACTCAGCACCCGTCGCCCCCGTCCCCCACTCAATGCCCAAATCCCTCAGTAGATCGTGATTAACTTCCATTATCCTGGTCTTGATCAAAATCTGCTTGGGCATAACATCAAGCTGATCAACCAGGACTGCGATCTGATCTAAGCGCTCGGCAGAATCTGATACGATCAGGATCTTTGTCCGCCTTAACTTACTGCCGGACGCATCAGACTTCTTGCCAACTTCAGTCCCAAAGGCCCAGCCCGATTGCCCCGTCGTCTCAAGTACCGCCGTCTTACCGCTACTTGATAAAATGGGCAAGATCGCTTTCTGTACATCATTAGCATCAACATATTTCAACGTAAAAACCTTAACCTGAACCGCAACCCTTTCCTCCTGGGCCGCGCCGGTACCTGCCGGTGAGATCAGGATCACGTTCTTCTTACGGTAGGCGTCAAGGTTATATGTTTTCAAAATCACGGTAAGAGCAGTTTCCCAGTCAACCTGTGCCAAATCGATTGTTACTGTGCCCGTAACATTAGGCGCCGGAACAATATTAATATCAACGCCATCACTTGTGGCTAAACGGGATATAGCCTGAAGTACAACTTTTATATCCACATCCTTGAAAGTCAGATTATTTACTGTCACGGCTTGGGCGCCCAGGACAGTCGCTGCGTACAGAACAACGGTCATCGCAACTGTTTTTAACTTGATTCTCATACGGGCACCTCCTATAAATTAATTCTGGCAAAACCCTGGACCTCTATTGACTCAAAACCAACTTCTCACATTTATCAGGCAGCTTTATGTCGCACACGGTGACTTCATGGTCGGAAATAGCAACAATACTGCGGCCTTCAATTTCTTCCCCGACTTTTAACAGTTGACTGTTAATAACGACCATCGGCGTCATCTTACCGGAAATAATCCCTGTAAGAGAAAGCCCCCCCACGACACTGAATGCCGAAATCCTTGCCCGCAAGGATGGGATCTCGCGGATCAAAGCCTCTTGCTGAGAAACTTCCTTAACGACCCGGCACTGCCATAGAACAGCCTGCCCTAAAACAACACACAAAACCACACCGATCAAGGCCGTGCAAGAAACCATCCGGATCGTAAGATCCTTAAAGAATGAATAACAAAGTTTATTTATCATGGTTCAACCGCCTTAGCTGGTCCTGAAGCTCTAACGCTGTTTGATAGTCACGCGCATTAACTAATGCATCAGCGCGCTGCACGGCAAGATGATCCACCATTAATCTAAGACCCAGTACCGCTAATACAATTACGCACCCACCTATAAAAGCTGAAAGTCCCAAAATGATAGCCCCGCGCTCATTGCGGCTCAAAGCGTAATGCCTGAGCTGATTAAGCGCATCCTCATTGACCATCCAAACAGCTTTTTCTCGGGAAGCCTCTAGCGCAACCGGCTGCTCCTGAGAATTGATCCAGGACACCAATTCATCATGCCCGGCCGTTTCTCCCGTAATATAAATTTGATTGATCTTCTTATTGGCGCTGCGGCTGCAGGCATAATGGATCGTATCCGCGATCTGCCCCTCAAGATCATGCTCATTGACGTCATAAAGCTCACGAAAAAGCATTGGTTCATTGTCAGAAAAAACAACAACACCGACCACACCCTCCCGTAATAAAGCTACCAAACAATAATCAGTTCCGGTATCAAGGCCCTTTTTCAGGAAATCCCTTACCGCACCAACCAAAGCGGATGTGATCGACAAAGGAATAATACGGCTATCCTTGAAACAATCCCGGTAAGCCAGCACTGCCTGTCGAGGCATCGCCGTATAAATACCCTGCACGATCTCACTCAACGGAGTTAATACTTGATAAGCCAGTTCAACATCCTGATCAGGCAAAGATAAAACTTCCGCCGCCTCAGCGCGCAGCGCCGACCTCAGGGCCCTTGATGATGTCTTTGGAAAATGGAACGGCCTTGTCAGAACGTGTGGCCCCCAAACACGCACCTCGGCAAAATGCACCTCTTTTAAATGCGCACTGTCACCTAAAGCCAGCAGCAACTCTTCTGGCGAAGATACTTCAAACTGAACTTCAGATCTGTTTATATGCCTGATCAGCATTGATCGACCTCCGCCCAGCACAAAATCCTGGGCCTAAGCGTTCCGGCTCCGTACAGATTAAGAACAGTATTCACAACAGCCTGATCATAGGTTATGGTCAAGTTTGACCCGCCATTAACCACCGTATTTGTTATAGGCGAACTATTGATGTAGATCGAGCCATTAACAAGCTCACTTCCGGAAATCTTGCTGAAAGACCCTCCCTCGATCCAAATAATACCCGTAAAATTCACATTGCTTCCCCCACCTCCAGACATATCAAGGGTCCCGCCCTCCACAATCAGCAAATTACTGGCCGTTCCATTCCCACTCAACTTAAGTGTCTGGTCACCATTCATTTTGACATACGCTATTTTATTAGTGAACATGGGAATGCTCACATTCTTGGTCGCTAAACCCGTAAAATCATAATACGTTGCAGCTGTGACAGCCCTCTGAGCCGCCTGAGCCAAGGTTATCCCAAAAATCGATTCAAACGTAACCGCATTCACATGCTCGATCAAGCTACTGATCGTCGGCGTCCCCTTTTGGGAAACAGTACCTGTCGTTGAAATAGCATGCAGCAGCCCCCCGTAACCCAAAGTGGCGTAGATAGTCCGTACGATCGTCGGTGTGACAATGGGATGCCCCATAGCAACAACTCTCCAGGGCTTGTAAGCGGGTAATGTGATTGAAACGTTATAATCAGCTGTTGAAATATTGGCATCTGCTCCAGATATGACAATGGGATAAATGGTCGATCCCGTCACAGCTTTAAGCACCTGCCTGGAACGCTCGACACCAGCCTCTGCAGCCCACAATGCCTGCGTTGAACCAACACTTTTAACTAACTGCGCCTGTTGCATGCCGCCATACTGCAGGGAACCCAACCCGACCATAATAAAAAGCGCCATGAAGGTCACCACCAAGGGCATAATAATACCTGGAGACTTTCTCATGGGCACCTCCTGGAAGCATAAAAATCCTTAGCAAAAACAACGCCATCCTTGGCCCCGCTTATTTGCACATGCGCCTGCGATGCGGTTGATCCCGTAAGATCCAGCGCCAAACCCGTAACGCCGGAAATTATTGGACTAGTTACCCCGCCGCAGGAAGCACCATAAACGAAATCAGCTCCACTAATGTGAAAATATGCCGTATCAACTTGAAGACAACCGCTCGTTATCCCCAAAGGATTTATGGCCACTCGCACAGAACCTGTGATCAGATCCTGAACGAACTGAATATCATTGTAAACACCCGACTTCCGCCGCAAGTCGCCATAAGTGCCCCACGACATTTGACCAATGGCCGCGAGTGAAAGCAAAATTATCGCCCCCACAACGACCCCAATTAACAGTTCAGTAAACGTGAACGCTAATCTTGATCTTCCCATCATGGCCCCACATAGGTTTGAACAGTAACCGCCTGAGCCCCTTTTACAGGATCGATCCAACTCACAGCTGCCACTACCAATTGGTAAGTAACATTACCCACCCCCGATTCAGTAATTGTCACTCCGTTTGAAGTGACCGCGCTACTCCCTGAAACAGAACCCACCTGAACAGCCACAGGAGATGCCGCAGCAGGACACAAACCTCCTGAGGGTGTCGGCAAATTTGCGTATCCAAGTCCCTTGCAATATTCGATCCGCGAAGAAGCGATCGACGCCGCCATCCGGGCCCGTAATCCAGTGTAATAAAGGGCACTCGCCTGAAAATAGAATGCAGCGCCCCCTATCACAATGATTCCCAGGAGAACCAGCGCAATCAGGGATTCAACGACAGTGAACCCCTGATCGTTATGATTTCTAATATGAATGAACATATTATTAATAACTAGTCCACGAACCTGCACCAACCTTGTAATACGTCGCACCCGAGTTATCCATCTGCACTTGCAAACTGGCAACATCCGTATTGTTCCGTGCGCCATCATCGGTGGCTGAACCTGACGTTAGTGCAACACTGTTAGCTCCATTAGCCAGGATCACGAAATCAAGCGGATTAGTTATCGCACCGCCAGCAGATGTTGTGCTGATCGTATAGCTTCCCGGTGAAAAATACTTGGCGCCGTGTATATTGACCCCCAAGAGGTCCCGTTGAGCGCCGGTTGAACCAAAATATATTGTTCCGTCCACAATGTTCGTAATATAACTTCCAAATTGAGACCTGTAAGTTCTCTGCGCCTCACGGATAGATCCCATCGCGGCAACAGCCTCCGAAGCGCGCGCACGATCAGTATTCTGCAAAAACAACGGCGCGGCTACGGCTGCCAAAATACCAATAATCAATAGCACTACCAACAACTCGATCATGGAAAAACCTTTTACCCTTAACCTTTTCATACCCCCTCCTTTGTTATTATTCTCACTCTTTTCTGTTTGATATCTGATCCCTTTATTTAACGCACTGCCGTTGATATTGAGAAAATCGGCAAGTACAATGAAACAGCTACAATAGCCACAACTCCGCCGATCAGAATAATAAAAACAGGCTCCAGGACCGAATTAATATTATTCAGGAATACCTCTACCTCCTGATCATAGTATTCCCCCATGCGTCTTAGCATATCGAACAAAGATCCACTTTTCTCGCCCAGAGCAACCATCTTAACCATCATGACCGGCATTTCCTTATGCCTGCGCATGGCATCGCTCAAAGTTGCCCCGGCTGTCACCTGATGAAATATTTCCGTGATCACCTGGTTCAGGTAAAGATTCACCACAACTCCATTCGACAACGGGATGGCGCTGATCAACCCTACCCCACCTTTTAAAAGCATGGCTAAAGTCTGGCAAAAACGGGCAATCAACGCCCTATGAATGTGTCGGCCAATGACCGGAAGACGGATAATGTGATAATCAACCATGAAACGGATCTTAAAATTCTGCAGGGCCCATGAGATCAAAAAAGCGAACACCATCACACCGATCACGATAAGCCAAATATTACTAAGAACAACCTCACTAATCTTCACAACGATACGGGTTAAAAGCGGAAGCTTGAGACCTGCCCCCTCAAATATGGACTTAAACCGCGGGATCAAAAAGAGCACAATGCCCGAGACAATGCAAAAGACAAAAGAAAGCAAGAAAACAGGGTAGCGGATAGCGCCGACAAACTTTAAACGCATGGCTTCATCCTGCTCCATATAAGTTGCCATATTCGACATCGTCGAGCCAAGGCTGCCAATCTCCTCACCCGAGCGGATAATCGCCATGTAATACGGAGAAAAGACTTTAGGGTGATACGCTAAAGCGTTGGAAAAATTCTCCCCCCCGCGAATATGAAACAGCACCTCTTGCAGAACATCGGAAAAATGCTGGTTCTCCATATCAACCACGATCGTCTCCAGGGCATCGCTTAAAAGAACACCCGCACTCAGGATCACACCCATCTGACGCGTAAAGATAGCCATTTCCTTGACACTAACCCGCCGAGGCTCACCAAAAATATGCCCACCCAAAGCAGGGTGTCGCCTCTTTTTCATTGGCACGATCTTAACCAGCTTACCCACAGACAAGACGATCGTCTTGACCGCGGCCGATATGGAGTCAGCTTTGATAAAAGCCTTCACGCGCCTGCCCTTGCTATCGATGGCAATATATTCAAAATCCATACCTAGATCTCCTGAAATTCCTGGGTCACCCTCAGAACATCATCAATGGTCGTGATCCCGGCTTTCATCTTCTCGATCCCACATTCGGCAAGTGTCATCATCCCGCGCTGACACGCCAGATTACGGATTGCGTCACTTGAGGCGCGTTTGCTGATCAAAGCTCTCATTTCTTCATTAACGGTTAAAACCTCAAAGAGCGCTGTACGTCCTTTGTATCCGCGATTAAAACAATTCTTACAACCACGCCCGTGATATGCTGTAAACCTATCCCCTTTCAATCCGGTGTTTTTCCATGTTTCTGGCGCGATCTGATACTCTTCATGGCAATCAGGGCAGATCTTGCGCACTAAACGCTGAGCTAAAATACCCACCAAAGACGATGCGAGAAGAAAAGGCTCGATACCCATATCGGCCAAACGCACAGCGGCACCTGCCGCATCATTAGTATGTAGTGTTGAAAAAACCAAATGCCCCGTAAGCGATGCATGGATCGCGATTTCCGCTGTTTCCCGGTCCCTGATCTCACCCACCATGATAATATCCGGGTCCTGCCTTAAAATAGAACGAAGTCCCCGTGCAAAATCAAACCCGATCACAGGATTTACCTGGGATTGCTGTAAAAAGGGCAGCCGGTATTCGACAGGATCCTCGATCGTAACCATGTTCTTTTCTTCAGACTTGATCTCATTGAGGGTCGTATAAAGGGTTGTAGTTTTACCGCTGCCCGTTGGCCCGGTCACGAGGATCAAACCATATGGCCTGCGAATAGCCCTGCGGTAATGCAGCAGATCTACCGCTGACATCCCCAGCTGCTCCAGTCCCAGAAGAGGACTGGACGTGTTTAAAAGGCGCATAACAATGCTTTCACCATAAATGGTAGGAAAACACGAAACACGAATATCAACCTCCTGCGCCCCTACTACGATCTTGAAACGCCCATCCTGGGGCAGACGACGCTCGGAAATATCCAAACCTGCAAGGATCTTGATACGGGTCACGATCACCCAAAACATGCTTTTAGGAGGTGGATCAAAATCACACAAAACAGCGTCAATGCGCACCTTAAGATCAACCGTATCCTGTTTAGGATGAATATGAATATCGCTTGCCTCCATATTGACGGCCTGAACAACCAACTGATGGACATACTTGACGACCGGAGGGTCATTTGCCTCACCTCTAAGCTGATCATCCGTGTTCACACTGAAAGGTGCCGCCGGCTCCTGGTCCATGAAATTCTCGACATGCTCCTGGAGCTGCGGCAGCTGGTGATAGCAATATTCGATCGCCAACCGGATATCTTCCTCCAAGGCAACCGTTCGCGTCACCTTCATCTTTGTTTTCATACGTATTGTGTCTTCCGCCACAAGATCCAGCGGATCGAACATGGCAAGCCTAAGGACACCTTCCTCATTGGCGACCGGTATGATCATAAACCGGTAGGCTAACTCCTCAGGAACAAGCTTGATCACAGCCGCAGGGATCGCTTTATAAATTGTTTTAAGGTCTATGAAAGGAAGATGGAAATAGCGTGCAAGAAATGGCGACATTTTGTCATGCGGGACAAACCCCATCTTGATAATGAGATCCCCCAAACGCTCTTTGGTCTTGCCCTGTACCTCAAGGGCAATTTGAAGCTGTCCTTCATTGATCAAACCTTCAGTTATGAGAGCTTCTCCAAATCTCATACAATCTCCAGATTATCTAGATTGTCCTGATTATCTTAAATACTACTCTGCCCTTTTAAAATTGACAAGCAATATTATCCAACCGCCTTATTAGTGTAATTTATCGACGTAAAAAACAAAAAACCCCGCACTTTACCTAGATGCAGGGTCAAAAAATATAGCAAAATAGTCCCCATGCAAGATAAGGACTATTTTGCGGTGACGATAAAAAAGCCACTCCAGACAACTTGATGTATCTTGAAATGACTTACTTTGATTTTGATATAACTATCAGTTATTTCTACGGGTTTAAAAAAGAAAAAGGGCATCCACGAGGTTAATCGAGAATGCCCTAATCAAATAAAACGGAGAGGGTGAGAAATGATGCCGCAGGCCGAATTCCTCACAATCTCGCGGATCATGATGAAAAAGCCGGCTGGGAATTTTAATTCTGAACCGGCTTTTGAAGAATGAGACGCCGGCATTGGCTTAACCAATGCCGGCGTCATTTTGCGAAGCAAAATGGCGGAGAGGGTGAGATTCGAACTCACGGACCTTTTGGGTCAACGGTTTTCAAGACCGCCGCGTTCGGCCACTCTGCCACCTCTCCAAGTCTTAAAACACCATATATTTACATCAAACAGTGACGACAATGAATCCATAGCGATTCAAACGCTTAATTACCTACATTTGCTTACGTTTGCCCTGTTTTAGACCAAACTGCTAGTATCTTGCTGTTTTGTTTCTTAGGCATATAAAAGAACGAATTTAGAGATAATACCATGAAACAATTTGCCGTCAATTTCTTTTCTGGCAGAACTCACGGCTTTCATTCTGTAACTGCCGGATCAACTCCGTAAGCATGGCAATGGTCATGGGAATCACAACATGACTGACCTCACCCCAATAATTAAAGCCACTTGCCGTTTATTAAACAACACTATTTCACCGCAAACTCAGGGGCACCCATGAAGGTAGCAGGCTATCCAGTGAATGAATGCCAATAATGATTGGGGTTACACCAGAAGCATTTTTCAATCGCTGAAGCATACCAGGGTCGAGGCTAAACTTAATTGCCTCGCCATTATCTTTGGTCTTCAAGTCAATCCTAGATGGATTCAAGTCAATACCACCATTCAAAGCCGCATTATCCTGATTCTTTCCTACTGATTGAAAAACCTTGCCTGCATCCGCATCTTGCTGATAAATTTTATACAACAAATCATACAACAATCCTCGCTGATACTCAGGCCAAGCCGGAACTAGCTTTGGCAAAACTTCTAAATTCCAATGGTTTCTCTTATTATACCTATAATTCCCTTTTAACGATCCATAAAAAGCTCGAAGGTCCTCCAATTCCAAAGATGAATCTGACGGTAAAGAAATAGTCATCATTGATACGATATTTCTTAACGTTTCAATTGGCTCTTTCTCTAAATCCCCATGAAAATTAACAATAGGAATCACTTCCTTAAGAATTGTTTCAATACTCTTTCCTGCCGTCTTAAAATCTTCATCAAATACCATAATTTTACCAGAAATCTGTGTATAGAACTCATGAAAGCTTGATGAATATTCTTCATAAGATTCTTTAGATACGCCCTGCGAATCAACCCCGTTTATAAATTTATTCATAGATGAACTCATGCCCATCCCATAAGAAAAACCATAAAAAAACTCTGACGCTTT
>PEAF01000122.1 GCA_002753465.1 Candidatus Omnitrophota bacterium | reverse complement strand
GACGGGCGGTACTATTGCGTTCACCGATTGGGTTGAGGGAGATTCTCCCCTTACGGCTGAGGAGTCTGAGCGCTTATTAAAATTTATGAAATTCCCGAATATCCTGAACATTGCAGATTATAAAAGGCTGCTGGATTGCAACGGCTGTCACGTTAACGTCGCTGAGGATACGCGGCAGTTCGCCTCTCATATTGATCTGTATATCAATATGCTTACTAAGCAGTTGACCTATGATGCTTTAAAGATCATTAACTTTGATATGGCCCTCATGCAGGGTATGGCCGATGAAATGCTGTTCATGCAGAAACTTGCCCATGAGGGCAAATTGATCCAGGGCAGGTTCGTGGCTACAAAGAAATAATAAAGGGTTCCATGTCCGGATGCTGCGGGAATAAAAGATCGGAAATAAATAAGGCGGAAGCGGGCTGCTCTGTGAAAACAGCTTGCGGCTCGAACGCCGGTATCCCTAAGCAGGAAGGGCCATTGGCCTATTTTCAGGACCAGGTCAGTCATGGCTTGAAATATGCTGAATTTTGTAAAGAACGGGGAGCTAAGATCGTCGGGATCATGTGTGAATTCACACCGCGGGAGCTGATCATGGCCGCGGGTGGCGTCCCGGTCTGTCTGTGCGGCGGATCAGGTGAGATGGTCGAGCCGGCTGAGCGGGTTTTGCCATCCAATCTATGTTCACTGATCAAGTCAACGTTCGGATACAGCCTTGAAAAGGCAAATCCGTTCCTGGAAATGGCCGATCTTATCGTTGCGGAAACCACCTGTGACGGGAAGAAGAAAATGTATGAGCTTCTTGCGGATCGTCACAAGATGCATGTGCTGGAGTTGCCGCAGAAGCCGGAAGATACGGATGCCTTTGAGCACTGGGTCGCTGAAATGAATAAGTTAAAAAGTGTCCTCGAGAAGCAATTTGTGACGACCATTACGGATGGGAAATTAAGAAGTGCTATTGCTGTGATGAACCGGGAGCGTGCTTTAAAAAGGGATCTGGCGGCTTTGATGAAGAGTTCAAACCCGCCTTTGACCGGGCGCGAATTACTGGGCATGAAAAGTACAGTTGCCGGCATGCCGGGAGACCTTGAGCAATATGAGCAGGCTTTGAGGATGCTGCCCGGGCGTGCCTTGAACCCGCAGGCCAATTCACGTGTGCGGGTTCTTCTGACCGGAGTGCCCTTGCCCCGCGGTGCGGAACGTGTCATGGATATTATCGAGGATAACGGGGGGCTCGTCGTCTGTCAGGAGAATTGTACAGGTGTCAAGCCTGTGCTGGATGACATTGACGCCGATGCCCCTGATCTGATCCGTGCGATCGCGGCTAAGTATTATCATCTACCGTGTTCGGTCATGACACCGAATAAGGGGCGAATGGAACTCCTTGGGAAGCTGTCGCAGGAATATAAGGCCCAGTGCGTCATTGAACTGGTCTGGCGCACGTGCATTACTTATGATGTTGAATCATCGCTGGTAAAACGTTTGGCAGAAGATGAGTTAAATCTTCCGTACCTGCGTATTGAAACAGATTATTCACCTTCTGATTCAGCGCGTATTGCTTTGCGGGTCCAATCCCTTTTTGAGACAGTCGGCGGCCGTGAGTCTTCCATGGGTGAAGCCATGAAGGAGCGTTGTCATGGCTAAAACAACAAAAACGGAGCATTCAGGGAATGCCGTCGTTTATAGCAGCCCGTACATACCAGCTGAATGGGTTGCCGCCCATGGTTTTGTGCCAAGCCGTCGCTCCTGCATGAATTATAACCGTACCTTGTTCATCAGTCCTCCCATTAACGTGGAAGCCGGCGTCTGTCCATATATGCGTGGTTTTATCAATCAGGCGGCTGGGGACCCAGGGGTCAGGGCGATCATCCTTACGACGACCTGTGATCAGATGAGGCGAGGGGCTGATCTGATCAATTTATGGACGAAGATCCCTTGTTTTTTGATGCATGTTCCATCTTCCTGGCAGACCGCCGGGGTTAAAAAGCTTTATGCCAGTGAGCTTGAGCGTTTGGGCCATTTTCTTGTATCCCTGGGGGGCATCAAGCCATGCACGGATGATCTGGCCGCCATTATGCTGGGATATGAAGGTAAGCGGGAAAAGCTTTTAGCGCAGCAAGGTGCATTGTCAGGAAAAAGTTTCGCTGAAAAACTGGCTTGTTTTGCTGAGACGGGAGAAGTTAGTGAGGGCCGCCGTCAGGATCGCCGTGCGCATAAAGCTATTCCTCTGGGATTTATCGGCAGCCCTTTGACGGGAAATCATTTTGATCTATTTGATGTTTTCGCCGCATACGGGGCTGACATTGTTGTGAATGCAACGGAAACGGGAGAACGTGTGCTGCCGGCGAGATTTGATGTGCAGCGTCTGAAAGATGAGCCCGCACAAGTGCTGGCGCAGTCGTATTTCGGGGCATTTCCCGATATTTCAGACCGACCTAATGACAAGATCTTCAAGTGGATGAAAAAGAAGGTTGAAGACAATGGTATCCGCGGGATTGTTTCTATCCGTTACGTCTGGTGCGATAAATGGCATGCGGAAGTTGAGCGGTTCCGGAAATGTTTGCCTGTACCTTTATTGGATATTGAGCTGAACGGGGAAGAGATCGGTGCGCGCGCTAAAAACCGTATTCAGGCTTTCATGGAGGGTTTGCTGTGATGGCTGATCCCCGGCAGATAACACTCGATGAGTGGGATGAGGCTTATGCCTTGATGGCATCGTCCGGGCTTAATGAGCCCGTGTACGGTGGGCGACTGAGCCGTCATCTGAAGGATGGGAATAAAGGGATCGAACGTTTAATGTTTGATAATTCCTGCGCGTCTTTGGACCTCTGGAACTTTTTGCTGACAGAGGAGGATCGCTTGCATCAGGCAAGAGCCTCCGGGAAGGCGCTGATCGGCACGATGAAAGACCTGGGTACTTTACCTGTTATGGTCTATGCCCACCCTGATCTTGTTGCATTCTATCCGGACGGAGCCTGGTGGATACCCTGTTTGATGGATGTTGATGATGGCCTTTTGGCCATAGCGGACCGGTTGGGCGTGGACAGTTCGTTCTGTCCCGTACGCGCCATGTTGGGCGCTTTTGTTACGGGGGTGCATTTTCCGATACCGGACCTTCTCCTGTGCAGCGTTGGCGCTACGTGTGATGATTTTTCAGCTATTGCTCAAAGGGTGGAAGGTTTGGGACATCCGATCCTGTGGTGGGAGATCCCTCAAAGGCGGGAACCGTGTCTTGGTGAAGATCGGGTCAAGCTTCCCGGTGGCTTTTATACGACGGCGGATCAGATCTTTTTTGTAAAAAGTGAGCTAACGCGGATCATTAAGGCTATTGCTAATAAAACCGGGATCACATTAACAGACAGCATGTTATCGGATGGCATTGTCAGCGCTAATAAAATACGCATGTGTCTGGCGGAATTGCGGGAAATAGTATTTACAGCCGAGCGGTCGCCGTTGCCTGCTTTGGAATTGCTGGTGGCAGAAATGATGGCCATACACTTTTGCTCAGACCGCAATGAGGTGATGATTGTCCTGGAGAGATTGCTTGAAACCGTAAAACAACGCGTTAGCGTGAGCGTCGGGTATTTTGCTCCTGACAGTGTACGGGTGTTCTGGATCAATCCAGTCGCTGACCTGCGGGTCATGAATATGCTCGAGGCATGCGGCGGCCGGATCTGCGGAACTGAGTATTTGTTTACGCATGCACTTGATCAGATCCCGACGGACATGCATCCTTTGGAGGCTTTGGCCCGTATGGCATTGGCTGATCCTATGGTAGGGTCGGCGCAAGACCGGGCATCGCGGATCTGCCGCGATATTCAGCGGTTCGGGTCGGAGGCTGTGGTCATTTCCAGGATACCGGGTGCCAGTCATTGCGCTCTGGAGGGTGCTGTGATCAAGGAGGTCAGCGACTGGATTGATCCAGAACACCCGTA
>PEAF01000121.1 GCA_002753465.1 Candidatus Omnitrophota bacterium | reverse complement strand
TAAACCTGAGATTGTGAGCATCTGTACACCCGATGTAACGCATGTCAAGGTCCTTGAGTTATGTTTGAAATATTCCAGTGTCAGAGCTGTCTGGTGCGAGAAGCCCATAGCTACATCGCTGTCTGAAGCAAAGGCCATTGTTAGTCGGTACGCCCAGTGCGGGGTAAAACTGGCGGTTAATTATCAGCGCCGGTGGGACGAAAGATATCAACAAATAAAGCAGTTGATCGACGGTCAAGAACTTGGCAAGATACAAAAGGCATTGGCATTCTACGGTAAGGGGATCAATCATTGCGGCTCCCATGCGATCGATCTTTTCATGTTTTGGTTTGGGCAGGCGTCTCAGGCGGAGGTTTTTGATAGTCTGGCTGATTACGATGCTATTGATCTTACGCTGGATGCGCGGGTTGAATTTGGCGGCGTTCCCGTTTACCTGATAGGGACCGATGAGCGCGCTTACAGCCTGTTTGAGATACAGATATTTGGTTCCCTGGGTCGGATCATAGTTAAGCGTGGCGGGGTGGTCGAATTTTGGCGTGTTAAGGACGATGCTGAATTTCCAGGACATCGTCGGCTTGATGCTGATGAGGGCCCGTTCATTCTAAAGAAATATCCCATGACAGTAGCGTTGGAGAACATCATCCTTTCTTTAGAAGGAGATGTTCCGGTGCTTTCGAGTGGGGACACGGCATTGCAGGTATTGAGTTTGTGTTCCCAGCTGCTTGATATGGCGAAAGAGAAAAAATAAATGGGTCTCATTATTTTCATATCAAGCGACCCTGGTGTGACGAATGCCTTGATCCCGGTAGCTCGCCACTTAAAGGCGCAGGGTGCGCGGGTTAAAGTTATTGCTTCTGGCCCAGCGGCCATGTTGTGGGAGAAAGATGAGGGTGGTTTTGACTTGGACAATGCGGATGATCTCATGGGGCGTGTCGAGATCGTGGGTCTCTTGCGTGAGTTTAGGCCATCAGTCGTTGTGACAGGTGCTGGGGCGTATAACATGATCGAGCACAACTTTAGGGCATGCGCCAGGGATCTTTGCTTGCCCAGTTTTGCGATCATGGATTATTGGGCGCATTATCCGGAACGGTTCCGGAGAAAGATTGACGGGGTATTTGAGCAGGTCATACCGGATCAGATCGGTGTCATGGATGAGCTTTGCCGTACCGAGATGATTGCCGCAGGGTTTGCACCCGAGAAGCTTGTGATTGTTGGAGCTCCGCACCTTGAGGAAGCGGTTGATACGATCCGGGCTATGGATAAGGAGACTGTTAATGTTTTGAAAGGGACGATGGGGCTCGATAAGGACATCAGGACAGTTGCATTCTTTTCGCAGACGGTCAATGCGCCTGAGAACGATATTAAAGAAGATCGCTTTTCGCTTTATGAAAGGCCGCCATTAGGGTTTACGCAGCGGACAACGTTAAAAGAGATATTGCTGGCTTTATCCGATGTGAGCGAGCAGCTTAAGGTCAGGACGCAGCTTATCGTTAAGTCGCATCCCAGAGAGCCTATTCCGTTAAAATATGTGGTTGAAGATGTAAAGGTGTCTGCGTTTGTGACGTGCCACATGATTGAGGACTTGGGTGTTGCTAAGCTGATAGGCTTGGCTGATGTTGTGCTTAGCTTGACGTCAACCGCCCTTTTGGAGGCATCGCTTGCAGGAAAATTGTCTTTGAGTGTCCAGATCGAAAGGGATTTCAAAAGTTTTCCTGACATGTTCTATGGTAACCGTATGGGACTTTCCATTTCCGTGACGCAGCGGCAGGAATTAAGAGAGTGGTTCAAGAAGGTGATTGGTTTACAAGAAGCGGCACGTATACCAAGTGGCATAGACTTTTCTGGTTCGATAAGAAAAACAGGCATGGCCATTATGGAACTGGCCAATACAAGGAATACAGGAGACGTTTTATGGCAGAGCTAGCCATTTTCGGTGGGCCTAAGGTTAGGAGCAATCCTTTTCCTCAGTATAAAACGATCGGCGATGAGGAAAAACGTGCGGTTATGGATGTGATGGATAGCGGGGTTCTGTCCGGATTTCTGGGCGCCTGGTCATCGGATTTCTTGGGCGGTGAACGTGTCAAGAAGTTGGAGTGCGAATGGACGGAGCATTTTAAGGTGGCGCATGCTGTAAGTGTCAATTCAGCGACTTCAGGACTGAATGTCGCCGTGGGGGCTCTTGGTGTCGGTCCGGGGGATGAGGTTCTGGTGTCTCCGTATACGATGAGCGCATCGGCCGCCTGTGTTTTGGTATACAATGCCATTCCGGTTTTTGTTGATATTCTTCCGGATACATTTTGTCTTGATCCAGAGGCTGTTCGCCGGGCCATTACGCCACGCACCAAGGCTATTGTCGTGGTCGATCTTTTCGGCCATCCGTTTGAGGCTGATCAGATCATGCAGATCGCCCGGGAGCATGGTCTTAAGGTTATTGAAGATGCGGCACAGGCTTATGGGGCTTCGTATCATGGTCGGCCGGCAGGAACTTTGGCAGATATTGGAATATTCAGCCTTAATGTTCATAAGACTATCCAGTGTGGTGAGGGTGGCATATGCGTGACCAATGATCCTGAGTTGGCTGATCGGATGCGGTTGATTCGTAATCATGCCGAGGTTGTTGTTAAGGATATGGGTATCAAGAATATTGTTAACATGATCGGTTTTAATTATCGCATGTGCGAGATCGAGGCAGCCATTGCAAGCGAGCAATTGAAGAAAGTGGATGATTTGGCTGCGGTGCGCGTTGAGAATGCAGATTACCTGACACAACGCCTAAGGCTCTTCCCGGGGATTACGCCGCCGTCGTTAAAGCCGGGCTTGAAGCATGGTTATTACGGTTATCCTGTGCGGTATGATGCGAAAGTTGTTGGGATAAATCGTGATTTATTTGTTGCAGCACTGCGTGCCGAGGGCGTTCCTGCAAAATCGGGATATGTCGAGCCGATTTACCTGCAACCGCTTTACCAGCAGCGCATTGCCTACGGCACCAAGGGTTGTCCGTTCACGTGCTCATTTAATAAGGATATCAAGGTCAGCTATGCGAAAGGTCTTTGCCCTGTTGCGGAGCGTATGCAGGATGAGGAATTGATCGGTGGAGCGGCAGTTCATAAAGGTGTATTAAAGTCTGACCTGGATGATATTGTCAATGCCTATGAGAAAGTGCTGGGGGCGGTGCCACTCCTTGCTGAACACCAGGCAAAGATTTCCAAGACGGGTTAAGATGGGCGGCGTATTCTTGAATAGTGTGAGTGTAAATATATGGAAATAAAAGAGTGCACGGCAGACCAGTGGGATATGTTCGTTCAGGCTTCGCCGCAGGGAACGATCTTTCACCAGCGTATCTTTCTCGAGAGTTACGGCGAGAAGGTCCGTTATTACGCGTGCTGGAAAGGGTCCGACCACGTCGCAGGTATGGCGTGCGTGGAAACGGAAGAAGGGTGTCCTGTGATGCCTTGTCAGCATCTAGCCGGCATTATTTTTAAAGATTTCTCGGGTTTGAATGAATATAGTAAAAATGAGACCGTATTCTCCGCTTCGGAAGCGTTTGCCTCTTATATATTCGAACGGTATCAGGCATTTGATGCTTATTGCCACTGGGACCTTGTCGATACGCGCGCTTTTGACTGGTTTAATTATCATGAGCGGCAAAAAGGGTATTATCAGATCACGACGCGCTATACGGGCTTGCTCAATATATCTGACCCTTATGATGTTTCCGGGTATGCACAATTCCGTGTCAGGGATCTGAAGAAGGCCGCCAAGGCTCCGGGCATTGAAACGCGTGAGAGCGCTGATATTGCTTTGTTCGATCGCCTGCATGATATGACATTTGCCCGTCAGGGCATTAAGCGTGCGGCGCGTGTTGAGAAAAGCGTTCCGCGTATTTGCCAGAGCATGCTTGAGGCTAAGTCGGGAAAATTATACATAACTTTTGTTGATGACAAGCC
>PEAF01000032.1 GCA_002753465.1 Candidatus Omnitrophota bacterium | reverse complement strand
CTGATAGCGGTATTATTACGGCCAGTGCGTCGGTGCGTTCAACGTCCTTTTCTGAAGGGGCCGAGCTTTTGCGCATCAAGACCCGCCAGACCGTGATCGGGGATGTTAACGATGTGAGCAATTCCATTCTTTTGCCCGTGGGCATTAATATTAAGGTTGGTGATCCGGTTTTGGTTGAAGCGCCTTCAGGTCAACGCATGGTAGCCATAGTTGGCGGGGTGAACAAAACGCCGATGAGCCGTCAGATGAAGTTGGGGGCAGTGCAGGCTATTGAGGTCATGGCGGATGACCCTGACAATATCCTCTGGGGGAATTTACCTGTCAAGATCATTGTTCCTGTTGATGCCGAAAAGACGTTGCTTAGCGGCATAAATAAGAAGACAGTTAAGGTTCAACAAAAGAATAAAGCATTTCATGTCAGAGGATCCTACAAAGCGGCCAAGGGTCTTATTCAACCAGCCCCTTTTCTGGGAGTGCCTATCCCGCTTGATCCTGTCAGGACAGCGGCGACCGGTCAAACACGATTACCTGTTCCTCCAAGCCCTTTGCCAGCGGGTGGGGCACAAATAAATTTGGTTGAACTTACTACACGGGTGGCCGGCAATAATCTTTTGACGGGAGATGTGCAGTTGGATGTACTGCGTCGTAAGGCGGAAGAGGCTTTGCCCAACAGTACGCGTCTTAGTTTGAAGGCCGGTGTTTATTACAGCAACAATCGGCTGACCTACAGCGGCGGATTAGGCGGCATGATCAATGGCATCGTTGCGGGTATCGAATCAGGTAATGCTATCAGTGCAGCGTTACCGGTTGTTTTTGAGATCGGCGGTCAGATCATGGACCTTATAACAGGGAAGAAGGATAAAGAACATAAATTGGCCCTTCATATGACCAGGATCGCCCAGCATCATATGGAGAATGCCGTGGCAGGACGTATCCATCAGGCAACGCTTTTATATATCGAGGTTGCACGGGCCGATCAGCATATTATTCAATTGCAGGCGTTGGCAACGGATCTTAGTAAGGCGAAGGATATTATTACCGCCCGTGAGGCAAATGGCGGTTTTTCTCTTACGGCGCAGAAACAGGCTTATGACCGGAAGATTGAGGACGTTCGTTCTCAGATCATGGAGTGGAAGAATAGGAAGAAGCAAAGGACCATTGAGTTGAATCACATGATGGGTGCGTCATCGGGGAATTTGCCGGAGAGCATTGCGCCTGTTTTACCTTGGGAGGGAAATTTCCCCGGGATGTCAAAGGAAGATAAAATTGCGCTGGTCTCTCAGCTCACCGGCGATGGAAGCGGTAACTATAGATTGAAAGAGGCCTTGGTGGCGCTTGAGGCCGTGCAAAAGACGGTTGAACTTCAGAATAACAATGCCTTGCCAGCGATCAATCTGTCAGGGCTCTACCTTTCTGATGGTAAAGATTTCAACCCGATGTACGACCTGGTCTCCGGCTCTGTCATGCGCACAGGTTCACTGAAACAGGGAGCAAACAGTTCACTTCAGTTTGAATTGCCCATCATTGATACAGGCAGGGATGCACGTGACACGGTCGTGGCGATTGAGAAGCATCGTGCGGAACTTAATGTGAATCGTACCAAGGCAGAGATCGCCATGGAGTTGACGAAAGCCGTGGCCAGCCTCAGAGACTTGAGCCGGCAGATCGAGCAAACTGATATTGTTTATCAGGATGCTCTGAAGGCATGGCAGAGCAAGGCTGGACGGCCTGATATCTACAGGGCCGATCAGTTGGTTGAGGACCGTATTCAAATGATCAAGGCTGCCGAGCAGCGTATAGATCTTGTGGCTCAGTATTTCAAGGCCGAATCTGAACTGAGGAGTTTGCAGGCCTTAGGTCAGGGGCAGACCAGGGTGAATGAAGGTTCAAAGAGTATAACGTCGCCAGTGACAGCCGCAGCGACGCAGAATTTGGTTAAACAGGGGGCTGTTTCTGTGGCAGGGGCTGTTGGCCCGGCGCCAACACAGAGGCTGAGCGTTGTAACCGCCGGTACCGCGTCTGGTGGGGTTTCATTGTGGGTGGATCAATATCCGGGTTCAAATACTTCATCTATGCCTAATGGCACGCTTGCGGCAGGGGCAGTGAATTACATGTCATTGAACGCCACAGGCACGACGACCGGTCAGCCTGTCGGGGATCTTTGGCCGCTCATGGCGGGTGCTCAGAGCACTGCCGGCGGTCAGTTTCAGGGTGTTGTGAATATACTTACCGAGGATCCCAATATCATGGTCCGTATGCAGACGGTGGACCTTTTTCTCGGGCAATTGCAGAGTGACCGCAAAGCTTTGAGTGCGGCTGAAGAGATCGTGTTGAATTCACCCTATCCTGATGTTGTCCGGAGATTGCTATTGCATATGTCTAATCGTGACGGAGCTGACCCACGCTTTTTATTGTATGTCATTGACCAGGCGATCAAGCAGAATAAATCTGAGCTTGCGGCATCCGGGTTCCAAGTCCTCGGGGACATTTTTACGCAGAGCCCTCAGGTGTTCAATCAACTGTCTGAATTGAATTATGCGAGTAAGACGGGGCCTTTGCATACGCAGTTGTCATCTGATGCGGTGCGTAAGGTCTTGTTGACGTATCTATCCCTGGGATCCGCTGACCCCGTCGGCAAGGCGCGTTTATTGCAGAGCCCCTACTGGACCACCACAAGTTTGGCGCGTACATACAGGGCACTTATGGCAAGTAAGGGGCCTGGGGTCGAGAAGCTGGCCCAGTTGGTGCACGATGAGATCTGCCGGCGTGAGGCCCTCAATAATGTGGATGATGTTTTTCATCTGGGGCCGTTCAATGACTTTCCGTCCTTTTTCTTTACCAAGAGGGATGTTTACGCGGCATATATGCTCAGAGAGCTTAAGGATATAAACCGCAGATTCCTGACCACATCACCGGTGTCGGATCATTTGAAGGATCAGCTTCCGGCAAAATTGTATGCTAGGGCCGAGAAGGCTGTCAAGATGCTTCTCACGTCAGTTAAGGCCCCATCAGCGTCAGGTGATGTTTTTTATGCGCTCCCGGATCAGACTTTGAATCAGACATCATCCCTGGCGCATTTTACTGCGCTTGACCTTGAAGCACAAAAGGCGTATATCGCGCAGACAAAGAGCCAGCCTGAGTTGGCACGGATCCTTCAGTCGGAAAATTCTTTACGCGGGGTGGCCCTTGACCGTTTGATGATGACGCCTCAGGGCCGCATTTTGGCACTTGAGGCTTATGTCGCATCTTCAGATAATACGTTGTCTGACCTTATCGATGCGCGTAATTGGATCGATGTCCTCCGAGAAGATGTGCTGGCGCTTGATAATCCCGGGGCAACGGATATCATGCGGCGTGCTTTGGTGAAGATGGCGGAACGGACTAAGGAAGCATGGCCGCTGAATGTGAGGCTTAAGACGTATACGTTTCCTGAACTTCATACAGTGAGTGATCCGCGCGGGGATGAAATGCGTCAGCACCAGATCAAGGCCGTTGCGACCCAGATGGCGCTCGGCCTCGTTGAGGAGAACATGAAGCATAAGGTAAGCCTTTTCTCGGCTCAGCCGCTTTATGCGCCAGAGGAATTGTCGCTTATCAGTGAGCTCCGGCAGCATCTTGCTTCAGCCAATGATCCACAGGAAGTGTCCGCATATTTAGAGCGCGTGCAAAATGAGGGTGGCACCGGGACCAAATGCATCGTCCGTGAGATCACGGATTGGCGGGATCAGCTGATCGAGAAGATGCAGCAAAACGACCAGAGTGTTCCAAGTATACCTTTGCTTGCGAAGGTGGTCTTGTGGATCAGCGGCATCGGGTTTTCGATCTTCGGTTATTTTCAATTCAATAGAAAAAGATCGCTGGAGAAGTTGAATCCCGATGAGCTTATAGCACTCTTACGCAAAGAGTTCTCGGTCGACAGCATTAATGGGCAGGGGGTAGCCTCTGTTGTGCGCATTCCTGAAAAGGGGTTGCCCGAGAACGTAAGTGCATCTTTAAAGCAATGGCAGGAGACAGTTTACCAGTGGAAAAATTCCGGGGGGCAACTTCCCTCTGGCGACATTGCCGATGACCTTAACAACATCCTTAATAATGCTTCCCATGTACTGGCCAGGACCCCGTTTTCATCCGAGCTTATGGGTAAGACCGGTGACAGCGGAGTTGTCCTTAATGAGCAGTATCACGGGACATTGAGTTATTTTAATCTTCTGGCGATCGATACGTTGAACATTTTGGATGTAGTTTTGAAAGAGCATCAGGGCTTAGACGCGCGGCAGGTGTCGGCCCTGGTGCAAGACGTGCGTGTTTTAACGAATATGGTTGCTTATGTGACCACGTATTTAAGGATCCTGGAGTACCGGGGAATCATCGACAAGGTGATGAGCTATAAATTTCCTGATGAGCATTGGGTCGAGCGAACCAGGATCTATCCGTTCTTTCGCTGGTGTTTGTTGTACAGCTATCAGTTAAGCGTGTCAGGGAAGAAGATAAAAAATGATCTCCCTGTTCTGCTCGATCAGGGTGATGTCATTATGCCCGGTCTTTACGGGACCGATCAGGACCGGAAAGAGATATTCCAGCAAAGCATGGGATTGTTGTCAGAGTCAGTACAAAAGGCCGCCAATCTCACATCTTCTTTAAGGCCGCGGGCCGGGTATAAACATAAGATGCGGAGTTTTATCAGCCGTTTGCGACTGATGTTTGTGCCTCTTAGTTTGGCCGGGGTGTTTTTCTTCAGTTTCCTGGGGATCAGCTCGATCAGCGTAGGGACGTCTTTTGCAGGGTTGTTGGGCATAGCCATAAGCCTGCTCATATTCTGGGTGCCGCACATTAACATCATGCAGATGTCATGGAATGATGTGGTGCCTTTGGTGATCAAGGCGCTTGATTCTAGTTTACGTCAAACACTGAGTGCTGGTTTGAATGATGCAGATGAAGATGGAACGAAAAAGATCGTCCGTCTGGCGGTGCATGAGGGGCTTGTACAGCTTAGGAAAGAAATCGATCCGAAGGAGTCGCCCAGTGTGGATATGGTCGTTATTGTTCCTGAAGACCAGGGGGCGGTTTCTGATCTTCATCAGTATGTCGATAGCCGACGGGGAAAGATGTTCAGGGACAATATGCCGGTGGTCGTGGTAGCCCATCCCCTTAACGGCAGCGGTAATGTTTATTTGAACGCTATGGGCTCAGTTCAGGACATGTTAAAAGATGAGGGTTTCCTTAAGGAGTATCCGCGCCTTAAAGGCGTTGCCTGGCAGGATGTGCGCGTGATGTTCGTGTTGCACGGCAACCAAGAGGCCCAGGATGATACAGTTTTGGATTGGTCGATCGTTAATGGATATCGCATCGCCTCGTCCATGAAAAAGCGTGGCGGGCACGTGGTGATCTACAGCAGGGATGCTTATTTTGCTCCTATGCTCAAGGCGTCTAACAAGGACGTGGACCTTTTAAGCGATTGGGTCAGTGTAGATGAGCTTAAAGGTTTGGGTTTGGTCAATATGGATGTTGCTTCTGACGGGGTCCGTATTCGGGAGGTCCTCGAGAAGCTTGATATCAAGGAGCTGGAAAAGACCGATCAGGGCAGGACTTATCGTAATAAGATCCTGCAATATTTGAGGGAGCGTTATGATCTGAAGCGCGACACATTAAAACAGTTCCCGGCCTTGTCTGGCATCATGGTTTTCAGCTCAAGGACTGTCGGGGTATTAGGGACAGTCCTAGATGGGTTAAGGCAGTCGCCTGACTTGCGCGGACGGCTGAAGTATGTGCAGATGACGATCGATATCCTGAACAATCTTTTGAAATCAAAAGATGAGATCCTTCCTGATTATTTGGATTCACGCATTGCTTTCTCTGATATTAAAAAACAGTATGGTATTAATGACCCCGAAGAAGCACGCAGGATATTCCAGCCTTTCTATCGCATGTTCCTTGAGGCGAGGCAAAGGGCGGGCGCGGAGCTTAGTGTTAATTCGATCCTGCCTTACCGCGGGACTACGGAGCTGGTCCATATCAAGGGCGCGGATGATCTTGGTAAAGTGCATGGCTGGCTTGACGAGGCGGGATTTACGGATGCGATCGCAGGCAGGCCGGATAATAGTGAGGCCGGGATCGAGAACGGCGGGCTTGATCTTTCGGATGCGGTGAGCGCAGTTGAATTCAGGTCATCGGATGTCCCTGTCGCTGACATGGCTGTGCGCTATCCGGCGGCTCCGGCTCAGCTTTTGCAGTTATTCCGCGGTTTTAGTTTTCAGGTTATTGAGTGCCAGCCATTGGATAGTCCAAAGGCATTCTTGTTTATTTGAAGTTCTGGAGGTGTTTTTTGGAAACAAAAGAAATTCTGACAAGAAATAAATGGTTTGGGATTATTCTTCCGGTCATTATTTTAGGAGGGGTTATGGTTTCTCAACTATTACTTTATCGTGCTTTTCAAAAACAGAATGCAGTGTTGAATGGGCTTGAAGGGCAGGTTTCATCTGACCGTGGATCTTTCGATCAACTCGTTTCTGATATCCAGGCGTTTAATGGACAGATACAGGCTTATGTGGTGAAAGAACAGGCGTTGGCTGTTTCGCTTAAGGATATTCAAAGTCAGCTTGATGGTTTGAATTACGACTTGAGTCAAGCTAAAAGCCGGGATGGTGAATGGCAGAAGGAATTCCTGGCAACGACGTTGACACTCGAACAGAAGGTCGATGCCAATGCTGGAGCGCTGACGGCTTTTGAGTCGGATGTTAGGGGTGAGTTGATCCCCAGGATAGAAGATGAATTGAAGGTATTCAAAGATGAACTTGAAAAGGTCCGTGTCGCAGGTGAGGGTGTTTATTCGCACAAGGCAGAGGGTTTACCTCCAATGTTGATAGAACAGCCTCTTTCACAAACAGTGACACCGGCATCTTTTCGTTGAGGATCTTTAGTCAAGAAACTTAGCTTTTAAAAACTATTCAAGATTGAATTTAGGCAATAAATTCGGTTGTTTCTTTGCATGAGTCTTCATGTTTCTGATAAAATACTTTAATGGATAAGAAAAAGGTATTGATCGTTGAAGATGAAAATGATATTGCCCATCTGATCCAGTATAATTTGGAGAAGGCTGGTTATGCCTGCGAGGTTGCCATGACCGGCGAGGCGGGATTGGCAGCTCTTTCCAAGCATGCGGTCGATTTGATCCTTTTGGATGTTATGCTTCCCGGTGTCGATGGGCTTGAGGTCTGTCGTCGCATCAAGCAAAATCCAAAACTGCAATATATTCCTGTGATGATGCTGACAGCTAAAGGTGAAGAGGTTGACCGTATTGTTGGCCTTGAACTTGGGGCTGATGATTATGTGGTCAAACCTTTCAGCCCGCGCGAGCTTGTGTTAAGGGTCAAGGCTATCATGCGGCGCCTGGATGGAAAAGTAAGCTCCAGTGAAACTTTCCATGTCGGGGATCTGGCGGTTGATTTTTCTAAGATCCAGGTCTGTATTAAGAATAAACCGGTTAATTTGACGGCCAAGGAATTTGAACTCCTAACAACATTGATCAAGGCAAAAGGCCGGGTGCTGTCCCGGGAACATCTGCTCGATGCTATATGGGGATATGATGAGGCTGCCGAGATCCAGACACGAACAGTCGATGTCCATATCAGGACGCTTCGCAAGAAGTTAAAAGCCGAGGCGGTGAAGATCGTTACGGTCAAAGGGTACGGGTATCGATTCAATGCACAGGAGTAAGCCCCACGTGTTCAAGGAACGATTTCATTTCAAACTGATTCTTTCATATTTCCTGGTCATTTTAATCTCCTTCATTCTTGTTCCATTTTTTTTGCATAGAGGTCATGTTTTCTTTGGCATATTTCTGTCAACTTTCCTGGCGTTTGGGTTGGGGTTGGTTGTTTCTGCTCAAACGATGAAGCCGGTCAAGAAAATGATCGACGTTGTGAGGCGGTTTTCTGAGGGAGATTTTAGCCGCACTATACCGCAAGACTCACACGAGGGGATCGGAGAGCTTGCCGTCACGTTGAACAAAATGGCCCAGGACCTTGAGAATAAGATCCGGGAGATCCAGACCAAGAACCAGCACCTTGAGGCTGTTTTCTCAAGTATGATCGAGGGGGTCATTGTGGTTAATGGATCGGGTCGGGTCGTTTCGATCAATGCCGCTGTTGAGCAGGTCTTTGGTATAACCCATAAGGGCGCGGAAGGGCGGATATTTCTTGAGGTTATTCGTAACAATGATATTTTTGAGATCATAAAGAAGGTTTTGGCCAAAGGCGAATTTTTTTCCAGCGACCTTTCTCTCAGTTACCCGGTAAAAAAAATTTTTCAGGTCAATGCGTCTCCAGTTTTTGAAAAGGGAGTTGTTAGCGGATGCCTGCTTGTTATCCACGATATTACGGAAATACGCAGGCTTGAGACCATGCGCCAGGATTTTGTGGCTAATGTATCACATGAGCTCAAGACTCCGCTAACGTCGATCAAAGGGTATGTAGAGACGCTTTTAGACGGCGCCTTGGAGGATAAGGATCACGGCCGGAAGTTTTTGAAGATCGTTGCCGAGCACACGGAGCGTTTGAATCAGTTGATCACAGATCTTTTAGATCTCTCAACGATCGAATCGCAGAAGGTGCTCTTATTGTCCGAAGAATTTGATCTCAAAAAACTTGTTCAAAGGGTTGTATGCAATTATCACGCTCAGATCAGTAAGTTGCGGCTGGAAATCAGCAATGAACTGCCGAATGACCTTATGATTAAAGCTGATCCGGGGCGTATGGAGCAGGTTTTGACCAATTTGATAGATAACGCCATTAAGTTCAACAAGCCCGGTGGATTTATCAGGATCTCCAGCAACATTATGGCGGGAAGGATTGGGATCGTAGTGGAAGATTCCGGTATCGGCATTCCTCATAATGATGTTCCCCGCATTTTTGAACGTTTCTACAGGGTCGATAAAGCGCGTTCACGCGCGCTTGGGGGCACAGGACTAGGACTTTCTATTGTTAAACATATCGTTGAGCTGCACCACGGCAGCGTTGGGGTCGAAAGCACCGATGGTTTTGGCTCCAGGTTCTGGTTCTCCCTTCCTACATAAGTTAATATTTTCTTTGCAGATGGTCTGGTGTAATGAAGTTTACAGGAATTTAACGTTGCATTTACGCCTTATTCACATGGACATGTCATACTTTTTAAGTGTGAAGATCGTATTCGATCTCTCAAAGTATGCTAATCTGAACAAAATAGACGGAAGGTAGTTGATGTGAAGAAAATATTGGTCGTAGAAGATGACAAGGATATTTCTCGGCTGGTCAAATACAGCCTCGAGAAAGCCGGCTTTTCATGTGAAGCGGTATTCTCCGGTGAGGATGCGCTCACAGCGCTCATTAAGTGCCCGGTTGACCTGGTTGTGCTGGATATTATGATGCCCGGCATGGACGGGCTTGAGGTTTGCCGTATTGTCCGCCAGGATGATAAGCTCAAGTCCATTCCTATTGTCATGCTTACGGCCAAAGGCGAAGAGGTGGACCGTATCGTCGGGCTTGAACTGGGTGTGGATGATTATATCGTCAAGCCTTTCAGCCCACGTGAGCTTGTCTTGCGTATTAAGGCTATCCTTCGACGCAGAACGCCTCAGGATTCCGAGAAGGATATGCTGGCGATCGACTCCTTGGTCGTGGATGTCCTGGCTCATCGCGTGACGTTGGGCAATGCTGTTGTTGAATTGGCGCCGCGTGAATTCGAACTTCTGGTACTTTTAATGCGCCGTTCCGGTCGCGTGCAAACAAGAGAAACGCTTCTAGCCGATATTTGGGATGTCCATCATGAGATCAGCACCCGGACCGTTGATACGCATATTAAGCGCCTGCGCGAGAAGATCGGCCCTGCCGGAAGGCTGATCAAGACGGTCATAGGTGTGGGTTATCGCTTTACAGAGGATGATGATGAGGGTTAATCTTCCCTGGAAATTGACGGCAGTATTCGGGTCGGCGGTCGTTATCGGCCTTCTGGTTGGTTTCGTTTACCTTTCTTTCCAGCTCAAAACTTACCTGGATTCCAATCTTAAGGCCAGCCTTCGCCGGGAGCTGACGCTCGGACGGGACCTTGTTGAGTCACATCTGAAGGACCGCGAAGGTTTGGCCGACGCGGACGGTTTGGCAGATGATATGGGCAAGGTCCTTGGATTGCGTGTAACGATCATTGCCCGGGATGGTAAAGTTTTGGGTGATTCTGAGTTGAACGCCGAACGCCTTAGAACTGTTGAGAATCATGCGGACCGTCCTGAGGTTCTGGCGGCATTAAAGCAAGGGTTCGGGGAAAGCAGGCGTTTTAGTTATACGATCAAGAAATATCTTCTTTATGCGGCTATTCCTTTTGGCGGACAGAACCCTGCCGGAATTTTGCGATTTGCTATCCCCTTGACGGAGGTGGATCATTTTGAGGGACCATTTCAGAAGGTGCTTTTTTTCTCGTTGGTTTTAGTTCTTTTGTTGAGTTTGGGGGTTACCTTTTCACTGGCGGTATTCGTTTCCCGTCCTCTGCGCGAGATGGCGGATATTGCACAAGGCATGGCCAAGGGGGATTTCTCCAAGAAACCGTCTGTTGTTTCAAAAGATGAGGTTGGTGATCTATCCCGCGCGATCACATATATGTCTGATGAGATTCAGTCGATGATTACCAGCTTAAGGCATGAAGGTGAAAAGCTGGATGCCGTGCTTTCCAGCATGTCCGAAGGCGTGATGGTTGTTAATGAACAAGGCGAGATTCTTTTGATGAACCCGTCCTTGAGAAAGACCTTCTTCATTGACACCCATACGGAAGGAAGACGGCCGGCTGAGGTCATCCGTAATACAGCTGTCCTGGACATCCTTAGCCGCCTGCATTCGGGGCAAAGCGTCGTAGCGAGTGAAGAGATCGTCTTACTGACACCCGAAGAGCGGATGTGTCAGGTTAATGCCGTTGCGATGATGCGCAGCGGGAAATTTGACGGCGCTGTGCTTGTGTTTCACGATATCAGCCAGATCAGGCGACTGGAGAAGGTTCGGCAGGATTTTGTGGCTAATGTTTCACACGAATTGCGTACGCCGGTAGCAAGTATTAAAGGGTATGCCGAAGCGCTGCTGGACGGAGCGATCGATGATCGTCAGAATGCCAGGGAATTTATCGGTATTATCCATGACAATAGCGATCGCTTGGCAGGGTTGATCAATGACCTTCTGGATCTGGCAAAGATCGAATCGGGCAAGATGCAGATGGTTTTGATGCCCGTCGCACTTTTGCCGGTCGTTAAGCGTTGTTTAGGTATCTTGGAGAAAACTTCGGCCAAGAAAATGCTTAATATCACGGTGGATATCACGGATAGTCTGCCTCGGGTCAATGCAGATGAGTCAAGGCTTGTCCAGGTCCTTTTGAACCTGATCGACAATGCCGTTAAGTATACTCCCCAGGGAGGCCGTGTAAGCGTACGCGCCGAACCTCAGGAGAGAATGATCCGTGTCGACATCGAGGACACGGGTGTCGGCATCCCGGAAAATGACCTTCCTAGGATATTTGAGCGCTTCTACCGTGTCGACAAGGCCCGTTCAAGAGAGTTTGGCGGGACCGGTCTCGGTCTTTCTATCGTCAAGCATATTATCCATGCGCATGGCGGAGAAGTCTTTGTTTCCTCAGTGGTTGGCAAAGGATCGATCTTTAGCATTACCATTCCCACCGTCTAGTCCTCATTTTCACATATTTAAACAATTCACAGGATGTTCACACCAGCTTCATCATCCCGTTACTTTCTCCCTGTATTCTTTTGATATCAACTTCGAAAAGTAAAATTCAAAAAAGGGAGGAAGTGATGGTGAAAAAGTGGGGAACAATGTTAGCGTTGGGGTTTGTTGTGCTGGGAGTTGTTGCCAGTACTGCAAACGCGGGTGAGACTGATCTTCTTATTCAAAGGCTCGTTGAAAAAGGCGTTCTTACAACGAATGAGGCACAGATCCTGATGGATGAAACCAAGCAGGATGTGGCCAAGCAGAATGCCAAGGGCACGAATGAGGCTATCCCCACTTGGATTCAGACAACGAAGATCAAGGGGGATACAAGGGTTCGTTTTGAATCTCTTAAGAGTAAAGGCGCAAAGTATGTAAATCAGGAAAGATTGCGCGTCAGGTTAGGCGTTGAAACCAAAGTCAATGACCAGGTGAAGGTGGGTATCGGTATTGCTACAGGTAAATCGACCGATCCGCGTTCACGCAATGTAACATTAGGCTCGAGTGGTCAGGACACAAATTCTGATAATGATCCGGCATCACCCAAGAATATTGTCCTCGATTATGCTTTTGCAGAATATTCACCTGCTCCGTATGCCACTTTTACGGCCGGTAAATTCCAGAATCCTATGTGGAATCCGTGGGACATGATCTGGAAGGGTG
This sequence comes from Candidatus Omnitrophota bacterium, assembly GCA_002753465.1. Taxonomy (GTDB): domain Bacteria; phylum Omnitrophota; class Gorgyraeia; order Zapsychrales; family Fredricksoniimonadaceae; genus Fredricksoniimonas. The sequence continues at coordinate 5,363 of PEAF01000032.1, read as the reverse complement.
ATATCACGCCTGAGGGCGCTGCTCTTAAGTTGAATTACAATGTTACGCCTGACTTGAGTGTATTCATGAATAATATGTTCTTTGCCTTACGTAATCCAGGCAGTGCAGGGAGCAAGAATTCAAGTTTGATCGGGTTACAGCCGGGTTTAAGTTGGGATGTTACCAATGACGTGAATATGAAATCTGGCTTGGCCTACTATGCCTTTACTGGTTTAAAAGGCGCGACGAAGTTCACTTATTCAAAAGGTGACAACACGGTTTCCAATGGCACGTACGTTTATAGTTATGATGCCCTTAATCCCAGCATGGAGATCGGCTTTAAGAATCTCTTGGGCGAGGCGATCCCGTATGTCGCGGTTTTCGGTGATTATATTTACAATGTGAGTGTTCCAAAGAATGTTACAGGTCGTGGTGGTTTTGATGCGGGTGTGAAGTTCGGTTATGAAAAAGTGAGTGATAAGCGTCAATGGCAGATGAAGCTTGCTACATCCAAACTCGGTCGCAATGCTTGGATCGATGCTTTTACGGATTCAGATCGTTATGGGAAGGGCAGAAGCAATACGCAGTCCTATGAAGGGATCCTTGAGTACGGACTGGGTAAGAATACCAGCCTCGGACTTGATTTTTATCATTCATTCTTGCTGAGCAAGGGCTCCATGGGGCGTGCTCCGGAGAACTTGTTGCAGGTTGACTGGAATCTTAAGTTCTAATGCATTTACTGCCATGGGTGGTCCTGTGAGGCCACCCGGGCAGTGTTTATAAAAAAATATAAGGAGATTGTATGAAATTGTTCAATGTAGGTGTAGCAGTTTTTGCCGCGGCTTTTATGGCTACGGCGGCATCGGCGGAAATGATCCAGATCAAGGGGTCGGATACCATCATCAACCTCGTCCAGAAAGAAGCCGAAGTTTATATGCAGCAGAACCCGGCTGTCAAAATATCAGTTACGGGCGGCGGATCCGGAACTGGTCTTGCGGCTCTGGTGAATAAGAAATGCTCGATCGCCAATGCTTCACGTGCGATCAACGCTAAAGAAGTAGAAAGTGCTGGCACTACCGGAGTTTCTCCTAGCCGCATCGTGATTGCGATCGATGGTTTAAGCGTCGTCGTTAACGGAGGGAATGCTGTATCGAAACTGACCGTCGATCAGATCGGCGCGATCTTCCGCGGTGAGATAAAGAACTGGTCTGAGGTCGGTGGCAGCAGCATGCCCATCAATCTTTATGGTCGCCAGTCAAATTCAGGCACGTATGGGTTTTTCCGTGAAATGGTCCTCAAGGGTGAATATTCACCGAAGATGAATACCATGAACGGCAATTCCCAGATCGTTGAAGCGGTCAAGGCAGATCCTTCCGGTATCGGTTATATCGGTGTTGGGTATGCCAAGAGCGCCACTGGTCTCACCGTGCTGGATGTGGCGATGAAACAGGGTGGAGTATACAAGAGTCCTTTGGATAAAGCCGCTGTTGAGGCTGGCGACTATCCTATCGCGCGTCCTCTGTATCAATATATCGACGGAATAGCGAAGGGGACTATCAAGGAATTCATCAGCTTTGAGTTGTCGGAACAGGGACAGCGCATCGTTGAAGAAGAGGGTTTCTATCCTATATCGGCGGAGTATAAGGCTGCCAATACCAAGTTCGGTCTTTGATTAGTGATTAAGTGTGTATCTTAAAGGGCGGGTCGATGTGATGGCCTGCCCTTTTTTAAATTGCAGTTTACGGATAATGAATTTTATGATCAAACCTTTTATTACACGCAAGCATCAGGAAAAGCTGATTGAATGGTTCTTTTTCCTGAACGGGATAGTTGTCGTTGCTATCTTGGCCGGTATTTTTATGCTCCTTCTCATGAATGCCATCCCGGCGTTTCGAGAGGTCAGCATCGCGCATTTCTTAAGTAAGCCCATCTGGAATCCTGACGCCTATGACCAGCCGACTTATGGTCTGCTGCCTATGCTTGTCAGCTCATTAATGGTGACGGTGGGGTCGCTGGTGGTCGCAATCCCTTTGGGGATCGGCACGGCGGCATATCTTTCGGATGTGGCCAGTCCTCGTGTGCGTGAAATCGCCAAGCCTGCCGTCGAGATTTTGGCCGGCATACCTTCTGTTGTCGTTGGGTTCCTGGGCATTGTTCTTGTCGGGCCGGTCATTTCCAAATTAACGGGAACGTATAACGGCTTGAATGCGCTGAATGGTTCAATCCTTTTGGCGGTCATGGCCTTACCGACGATCATCAGCCTTTCTGAGGATGCTTTGACCAGCGTGCCACGCTCCTATGAGGAGGCCTCTTTGGCATTAGGGGCCAGTCGCTGGCAGACCGTGATCCTGGTCAAGATCCCGGCAGCGGCTTCCGGTATTTTGGCCGCTTGCATGCTGGGCATGGGGCGGGCTATCGGCGAGACCATGACGGTCCTGATGGCCACCGGCAATGCCGCCGAGTTTCCCCACAGCTTTTTAGGACCGGTCAAGACCATGACGTCGACTATTGCTATTGAACTGGGCGAAGTGGCTTACTACACAACACATTTTTATATGTTATTTGCCGTAGGCTTAATTCTTTTTATTATCACGTTCATTATCAATTTGATCTCAGACATTATTTTTCATAAACACACGAGATTACAGTGAAAAAGCCCAAGCGTCTCAAGATCACGGAAACATTAGGATTCTTAACCTTGCGTCTTTGCATGGCATGCGTGGCCATGATCCTTATCGTTATTTTTTATGACATCATTACGAAAGGGGCGGGGGTTATTTCCTGGGACTTTCTCACCAAGCCACCGGTAGATGGCATGACCAAGGGGGGCATTTTTCCTGCGATCGTCGGCACTTTCTTTACAACGATCATTACGGCACTGCTTTCAGTCCCTCTGGGTATGGGTTGTGCCATATACCTTAATGAGTACGCGAAAGATGATGGCTTAACACGGTTCATCCGCATGTCCATCCGTAACCTTTCCGGTGTTCCGTCGATCGTCTACGGTCTTTTTGGGGTGGCTCTTTTTGTTGAAGCCTGCCATTTCGGAACGTCGATTCTTGCGGCCGGATCCACGTTAGGCCTCATGACATTACCTTTGACGATAACCGCCAGTGAAGAAGCGTTAAAGACCGTTCCGCGCGCCTACCGTGAGGGATCTCTGGCGCTTGGCGCTACTAAGTGGCAGGCGATATGGACCAATGTCCTGCCTTATGCCGTGCCCGGCATGTTGACGGGGACGATCTTGGGGCTTTCGCGTGCGGCGGGTGAGACGGCGCCGATCTTGTTTACAGGAGCAGCCTTTTTTCTTCCTGATATACCTAATTCGATTTTAAGCCAGTTTATGGCCCTGCCCTATCATTTATATATTATGTCCACCCAGCATCACAATATCGAGTTGGTCCGGCCTATTGCCTATGGGACTGCGCTCGTTCTGATCGTTCTGATATTTTCCATGAATCTTATGGCGATCATCATTCGCTATCATTTAAGAAAAAAAGGAATTGCGCATGGCTAATAACATCAGGATGAAAGCGGAACATGTTGATTTCTATTATGGGAGTAATCAGACGCTTAAAGATATAACTTTGGATATTTATGATCACGCGGTGACGGCGATCATTGGTCCGTCGGGTTGCGGGAAATCGACCTTTATTCGCCTGCTCAACAGGATGAACGAACTTGTTCCAAATTCTAAACTTGAGGGGGTTATTTCTATAGATGGCGAGTCTATTGTTGCTGAGCACATGGACCCGGTTGATCTACGCCGTAAAGTAGGGATGGTTTTTCAGAAGCCTAACCCTTTTCCTAAAAGTATTTTTGAGAATATTGCCTATGGCCTGAAAGTCAATGGGCAAAAAGATAAGGGGCTGATCGAGCAGAGGGTTATCCTCTCTCTTAAGAAGGCCGCCTTGTGGGATGAGGTCAAAGACCGACTTCACGACAGCGCTTTGCGCCTTTCCGGCGGCCAGCAGCAAAGGCTCTGCATCGCCCGCTGCCTGGCCATTGAGCCTGAAGTCATTCTTTTTGATGAACCCTGCGCCTCGCTTGACCCGATATCAACATCAAAAGTCGAAGCGCTTATTCTTGAACTTAAAAAAGATTACACCATTGTTATCGTGACGCATAATATGCAGCAGGCAGCGCGTGTGTCTGATTTTACCGGGTTCTTTTACATGGGTGAATTGATAGAATTTGACAAGACTGAGGTCATTTTTACGCGTCCGAAGGATAAGCGCACGGAAGACTACATTACAGGAAGGTTTGGTTAATATGAGCAAGCCATTTCAGCAGGAACTGGATGAATTGAATACAGAGATATTGACCATGGGGACCCTGGCCGAAGAGGCGGTCTCCAGATCCATTGTTGCGCTCAAGAGCCTGGACAGTGTTTTGGCACAGGCTGTCATTAATGACGATACTAAGATCGATCATCAGGAGTTGATCATTGATGAGCAGTGCCTGGACTTGATCGCGCGCCATCAGCCCATGGCTGTTGACCTGAGGTTCATTACTACCGGGATGCGTCTCAACGGGGAATTGGAGCGGATCGCAGATATCGCGGTCGATATCGCCGAACGTGTCATGGAAATTGCCGATAAGCCTCTTTTGAAACCACTTGTAGATATTCCGAGGTTGGAGTTGGTGGCGCAGAAAATGGTCAAGACGGCAATTGACTCTTTTATCGCCCGGGATATTGTTTTGGCCAGGGATGTTATTTTAATGGATTCTGAAGCCGATGCATTAAAAGACAGGATACAAAACGAACTGATATACGGTTACATGCTCAAGGATGCTGCGACGGCGCCTCGTGCGGTGCCCCTTATTCTGGTGGCACGCTATTTAGAGCGCGTGTGTGACCATGCTACTTATATTGCTGAGGACGTGATCTATATGGTCAAGGCTGAGGTGGTCAAGCATCATCCGGAGAGATTGTGATACTGGATGCATGATGGAAGTTAAATAGCCCTACCTATCTGCCAACAGGCAGTTCCCACGATTTTACATAGATTTAACAAATAATTCATTTCTCCTTAATGATGAAAGAATATAATTTTAAAAAAAGGAGAACATTATGCTTAAGAAATGGTTGGTATTTTTGGCAGTTATTATGATCGCTTCGCCGGTATTTGCCAGATCAGGCAAGAATTCGATCCAGATCAAGGGGTCGGATACCATGGTCAATCTCGGCCAGGCATGGTCGGAGAAGTATATGGAGATGTACCCGGGTGACTTTATTGCTGTTACGGGTGGAGGGTCAGGCACAGGGCTTTCCAGCCTTATCAGTGGAAGTTGCGATATCGCGATGAGTTCAAGGAATATTAAGGAAAAAGAGATCGGGTTAGCTAAAGACAAGGGCATTAACCCGAATGAGATCAAGGTGG
>PEAF01000031.1 GCA_002753465.1 Candidatus Omnitrophota bacterium | reverse complement strand
TAGGTCTGTGCCGCTTATCGTCAACTACGGCCGCATACGGAGGTTATTTGAGGGGCGCAAGATCGACGCGGTCATGCTGACCAGTTCTTCGTGCGTGGACAGCTTTGTCCGTGCCTTCGCGCCGCGTAAGCTCAAAGCATTGACCAAAAATGTTATTACGGCTGTGATCGGCCCTGTCAGCGCGGCAACGGCCAGGAAAGCCGGGCTGCCGGTGACCGTTGAAAGCAAGGAATATACCATCGAAGGCGTGACCCGGGCTTTGGTCGATCATTATCAGGAAAGAAAAACAGCATGATCAGTTTTACAGGCCTTCTGGGTGACATTTCTTCTTACGGGGACAAGCTGCGTTACAGGCGTGATCTGGATGCGTCCAAGCGTCGCCCTATCGCGGTGTGGAATTGTTCGCGCCGTTGCAATCTGAACTGTGTTCATTGCTATTCCGATTCGAAGGACAAGGCCTATGCCGGGGAGTTGACGACGGACGAAGCTAAGGCCATGATCACGGACCTTAAGGCGTTTAATGTGCCGGTCCTTTTATTTTCCGGCGGCGAGCCCTTGATGCGGGAGGACCTTTTTGAGCTTAATGCTTATGCCCGCGGCCTTGGGCTGCGCACGGTGATCTCGACCAACGGTACGCTGATCACAGCGGATGTCGCCCGGAAGATCAAAGCGGCGGGGTTTGAATATATCGGCGTAAGCCTTGACGGCATCGGCAGGAATAATGATCGTTTCCGCGGCAAGGTCGGTGCGTATGACGAGGCCCTGAACGGTATCAGGAATCTGGTCAATGTCAGGCAGAAAGTTGGTTTGCGTTTTACAATTACGGGCCAGAATTATCTGGAGATGCCATTATTGTTTGACCTCGTCGAGAAAGAGGCTGTGGACCGCATTTGCTTTTACCACCTGGCTTATTCCGGCCGCGGCGGGGACCTGAAGAAAAATGACCTGGGGCACGCCGATACCCGGCGGGTGCTGGATGACATTTATAATTGGGTGACTTCCTTTGCCGCCCGCGGGGTCAGCAAAGAAGTGCTGACCGTGGATAATCATGCGGACGGTGCCTATCTTTATTTGAAGCTCAGGCGTACCGATCCGGCACGCGCGCAGGAGGTCTATCATTGGCTGCGTGCCAACGGCGGCAATGCCTCTGGCATCGGTATCGCCAACATTGACAATCTGGGGGACGTGCATGCCGATCAGTTCTGGCAAAATGTTTCCTTCGGCAACGTCAGGGCCAGAAAGTTCGGTGACATCTGGATGGATACGTCGCATGAGCTGATGGGCAAGCTTAAGGACCGCCAGCCTTTTTTGAAAGGCAGATGCCCTCGCTGTAAATTTCTGGATATCTGTAACGGCAACCTGCGTGTCCGCGCATGGGCGGCCTCGGGGGATGTCTGGGGTGATGACCCTGGCTGTTATTTAACCGATGAAGAAGTTTTTGAAACACCAACGCCGTCCTTTAAAAGTTTATGAGACAACAACCGTCCCGCACACACATTCTTAAGAAACTTTTACCCCGCACAGCCAAGGCGCCGGCAGCTTTGATCATGCCTTATTTTGTCGTCGAAGGGAAGGGCGTGAAAAATCCTGTCGTTTCCATGCCGGGCGTGTGTCAGCTTTCGGTCGATCTTTTGGTGAAAGAGGTGGCGGCGGCTAAGAAGCTGGGCATGGCCGCAGTCATTCTTTTTGGCGTTCCGGCCTTGAAGGATCTTGCCGCGACAGCGGCTTATGACGCCGAGGGTATCGTTCAGCAAGCGGTCCGTGCGATCAAGAAAGCCGTGCCGGGAATTCTGGTCATCACCGATGTTTGCCTGTGCGCTTACACAAGCCATGGCCATTGCGGGATCATCAGGGAGGGTGCGCATCGCTTGAAGGGTGCTTTTTCTCTGGCAGAGCTCATTGACCTTGAAAAGACGCTGGCATCTCTGGCGGCTACGGCGCTTTCGCACGTCGAAGCGGGGGCTGATATGGTCGCACCCTCGGCCATGATGCGCGGCCAGGTCAAGGCTATCCGTAAGATTCTCGATAAGAATGGTTTCTTACATATTCCGATCATGGGCTACAGCGCCAAGTTCGCCTCATCGTTCTACGGACCTTTTCGCGATGCTGCCGGATCAGCGCCGAAGTTTGGCGATCGCAGGGCCTATCAGCTTGACCCTGCTTCTGCCCCCAGGGCGCTGGCACAGGTCAGGGCGGATATCCGTGAAGGAGCCGATATTGTCATGGTGAAGCCGGCTTTGGCCTATCTTGATATTATCCGCCGTGTCAAAGACGGGTTTGACAGGCCGCTTGCCGCTTACAATGTCAGCGGCGAATACGCCATGGTCAAGGCAGCGGCGCATCATGGATGGATCGATGAAAAGAAGATGGTCCCGGAAATTTTGAACGGCATCCGGAGAGCCGGTGCCGATATTATCATCACTTATCATGCCTGTGATATGGCCCGGTGGATGAAGGAGCGGACATGATCATTTCGTGGAATATTACCAAGGCTTGCCAGTTGAAGTGCCGTCATTGTTATCGCGACGCCGGCACACAGGACAAGGATGAGCTAAGCCCCGCGGAAGGCAAGGCCCTGATCGATGAGATCGCGCTGGCAGGGTTCAAGATCCTTATTATCAGCGGCGGTGAACCTCTCTTGCGGCCGGATGTTTATGAGCTTATCGCTCACGCGAAGGCCAAAGGGTTGCGCCCCGTGCTGGGGACCAATGGCATGATGATCGATCGCATGGTCGCCCGGAAACTTAAAGAAGCCGGCTTGACGCGCGCCGGGATAAGCCTCGACAGCACGGATGCGGCTGTTCATGATGATTTCCGTCAGGAAGCCGGTGCCTGGCAGGCCAGTATCGCGGGCATGAAAGCATGCCTTGACGAGGGGCTTGATTTTCAGATCCACACGACGGTCACGACCTACAATGTCAACGATGTGATGAAGATCACAGATATGGCCGTTACCCTCGGCGCGAAGGCGCATCACATTTTCTTTCTTGTGCCGACCGGGCGCGGCAGGGACCTGGCGGCGGTGATCCCATCCGACGCATATCAGAACCTTCTTAAGAAGATCATGCTCAAGCAGCGCGAGGTTCCTATCGAGCTCAAGCCGGTGTGTGCGCCGCAGTTCGTGCCGCTGGCACAGGATATGGGCCAGCCAACTCGGTTCCAGCGCGGCTGTCTGGCCGGTGTCAGTTATTGCTGCATCCTGCCCAACGGCGATGTGCATCCCTGCCCTTATTTTCCGATCAAGGCGGGGAATGTGCGGGATCAGAAATTCAGCGCGATGTGGCAGTCGAGCCCTCTTTTCAAGGAACTGCGTGCGGGTGACTATAATGGCGCCTGCGGCGGATGTCAGCATAAGACATCCTGTGCCGGTTGCCGTGCCAGAGCCTTTGCCGCCACGGGCGATTATATGGATTTTGATCCGGAATGTATTTACTGACATGTTAACGGCCAAAGATAAGATTTTTCTGAAGGGATTACAGACTGATTTTCCGCTCGATGCGCGCCCTTTCGGGCTGTTGGCGGGCCAGGCAGGGCTTTCGGAAGAAAAGATGCTCGCGTACTTTAGAAAATTCGAGCGCCAGGGCCTTATTAGGTATATAGCACCCATGTTCGACCTGCGTAAACTGGGGGTCGTTTCAACGCTGATCGCCATGCGCGTTCCGGTGGGGCAATTGGATCAGGTTGTTCGGATCATTAATGCCTGCCCGAATGTGAGCCACAATTATCTGCGTGATGGTGATTATAATGTCTGGTTCACGCTCAGCGCAGCGTCGGAGCGCAAGTTAAAAGCGATCCTCACCAGGATCCGTAAGGAAAGCGGTGTTGAAGATATGCTGGATCTGAGGACCGAGCGCGTTTTTAAAAGCCAGGCCATATTTGAGTTGAGATAATGCGATGAAAATACCACGTAAGATCCTGTTTGTTTTAAGCGCACCGCTCGAACTGGTCCCAAGGCCTTATGCGGCGCCCGCAGCGCAGGCAGGGCTGACTGAAAAGGCTTTGCTGCAAAAGATCAAGGCTTACAAAAAGGCCGGGCTGATCCGCCGCGTCGGCGTGGTGCTGGGGCATTTTAAAGCGGGTTATAAATGCAATGCGCTGGTCGCCTGGAAGATTGATCCGGCTGTATTGGAACTGACGGGGAATATCCTGGCCGGTTTTGCGCAGGTCACGCATTGCTATGCCCGCAGGACTTTCCCCCAATGGCCGTATAATTTGTATACCATGGTCCATGCCAGGGATAAGAAAGAAGTGCAGGCCCTGATCAGGGACATGGCACGTAAGTCTGGCATCAAGGAATACAAAGTTCAAACTACGCTCAGGGAATTCAAGAAGGTCAAAAGCAATTTGAAGGAGATCCTCGCATGAAGTTTCCACGGTCACAAAAGCTTTATCAGGAAGCGTTGCGTTTTTTTCCGGGTGGCGTTAACAGCCCTGTGCGCGCCTTCGGTTCAGTGGGCGGTACGCCGCTTTTTATTAAAAAGGGCGCCGGCGCGAAGATCTATGATGAGGATGGGAATTCTTATATCGATTATGTTATGAGCTGGGGGGCTTTGATCCTGGGGCATGCCGCGCCCGCGGTCATTCAGGCAGCGCACACGGCGCTTAAGTCAGGCTCCAGTTTTGGCGCGCCGACACAAGCTGAGACCGCACTCGCCAGGGTTATCAGCGGCGCGATCCCGTCGATCGATAAAATGCGCTTTGTCAGTTCAGGGACTGAGGCGACGATGAGCGCCATCCGTTTGAGCCGTGGATTCACGGGCAGGGACAAGATCATCAAATTTGACGGCTGTTATCACGGCCACGGAGACAGCCTGCTGGTCAAGGCCGGTTCCGGCGCTGCCACGCAGGGCATTCCTGGCAGTGCGGGGGTTACGCGCGGTCTCAGCCGTGATACGCTTGTTTGCCCGTATAATGATATTGCTTCTTTCCGTCAGCTTATCCTTAAGTATTCGAAAGATATCGCGGCCGTCATCATTGAGCCTGTGGCGGCCAATATGGGCGTTGTTGTGCCTGAGGCTTCATTCCTACAGGAAGTCCGTCAACTGACGTCCCGCCATGGCATTGTGCTGATCTTCGATGAGGTCATCACAGGTTTCCGCTTTCATTTCGGAGGGGTGCAAAGCCTGCAGCAGATCAAGCCTGATCTGACATGCCTCGGCAAGATCATCGGTGGAGGTTTGCCGATCGGCGTTTATGGCGGCAGGAAAGAGATCATGGACCATGTGGCGCCTTCGGGGGATGTTTATCAGGCGGGAACGCTTTCAGGTAATCCGGTAGCCGTGGCCGCGGGTTTGGCCGCGCTGGCCGTGCTTAAAACCAAAGATTATGCCGTACTCGATCAGAATGCGGCAGCCCTTTGCCGGGGCCTGGATGAGCATTTCAAAGGCAAAGGGGTTCCGGTCACCATTAACCGGGCGGGGTCGCTTTTTACGGTTTTCTTCACAGGGCGGCATGTAACGGATTTTAAGACCGCAAAGGCCGCGGATACCAAGCAGTATGCCCGGTATTTCTGGTCCATGCTTCAGCACGGCGTCAGTTTGCCCCCGTCCCAGTTTGAAGCGCAGTTCCTGTCTTTCCGTCACTCCAGGCAGGATATTCGCGCTACCATCAAGGCGCTTGAGGGCGTATGATAATGCCGGCGACCACATTGGATGAAGGCTCAGGGAAAGGTACTGGACTCGGACATGGGTATCGTATAATATCAGTAAATAAATTCTAATAAAGTATAGCTCCTTCAGGTTTACCTGCGGGATGACGTCCATGAGGTGATATATGGCCAGGTTGATCAAAAATAATGTGCAGTGGGTGGGTAAGGTGGACTGGGAGTTGCGCATGTTCCACGGGAACGAGCTCTCGACCCATTACGGCTCGAACTACAATGCGTACCTTGTTCAGGAACAAAAGACTGTCCTCATTGATACGGTCTGGAAACCTTTTGCCGCGGAATTCATCCGTGAGCTTTCTAATACGATCGATATCAAAAAGATCGACGCTGTTGTTATTCAGCATGCCGAGATCGACCATAGCGGTGCTTTGGAAGAACTGATGGCTATTATTCCGAACGTGCCCATTTACTGCACGCCCAACGGAGTGAAGTCCATCAAAGGGCATTTCCATAAAGATTGGAATTTCAAGACCGTGCGTACGGGGGATGTATTGGACGTCGGTAACGGCAAACAGCTGAAATTCATTGAAGCGGCCATGCTCCATTGGCCGGATACGATGTTCACTTATTTGACAGGTGATAATATCCTGTTCTCGAATGATGCGTTCGGACAGCATATGGCGACCGACCTTGTCTGGGCGGATTGCGTTGATCCGTGCATTCTCTGGGAAGAAGATATGAAGTATTACGCGAATATCATTGCCCCCTGGGGTAAGTCGGTTGATGCCAAGATCAAAGAGATCACGGCGATGAATTTACCCATTGATATGATCCTGACGAGCCATGGCGCGTGCTGGCGCGGGGCGGATGTGCTTAAGGCGATCACGAAATACGCCGCCTGGGCCAATGCGTACAAGGAGAACCGTATCGCCATTGTTTATGATACGATCTGGGGCGGTACGCGCATAATGGCGGATGAGATCGCCAAGGGGATCCGCCTGGCAGATCCTCTTGTTGTGGTCAATGTGATGAATCTGTCTTTGTCCGATAAAAATGACGTGGCGACGGAAGTATTCCGCTGCAAGGCGGTCCTGGTAGGATCACCCTCGCATAATAAATGCGCGCTTTCATCCGTCGGCGCTTTTCTCGAGGAGATGCGTGGCCTGGCGTTCAAGGGTAAGAAAACGGCGGCCTTCGGGTGTTATGGCTGGTCAGGTGAGGCGCAGAAGCGCTTGAATAATACACTGGCGGAGATTGGTTTTGAGGTCGTAGACGAGGGGATCACCAATTTATGGGAGCCTGATGATGCCGCGATTGCCAAGTGTCAGGCGTACGGGCAGGCATTTGTCGGGAAAATAAAATAATCAGTTCTGCAGCACACGTTCAACACTAATCAATTACATAAGGAATGTTATGGCAGGGGAACAACAGGAATCATGGATCAAATGGGTGGCATTAACAACGACGATACTGGCCGTATGTGCAGCGATCGGGTCACTTAAAGGCGGCGGTTATTCGACCAAGGTAGGGTTGCTCACGACGCAGGAAGCCAACAAATGGTCATATTTTCAATCCAAGAGCATCAAGCAGAGCTTGATGGAGACAAAGAAGGATCTGTTGGATCTGGAGCTTTTGAAATCACCGGCGCCTGAGGTGAAGGTTGAACTGGAGAAGAAGATCGCTGCCGCTTTAGAAACGGCCGGCCGCTATGAAAAGGAAAAGGCGCAGATCAAGGCTGAGGCTGAAAGCCTGAACGCTCAGCAGGGGCAGCTGAAGGTCCACGGCGGGAATTTCGGCATGTCGGTCATGTTCTTTCAGATCGCTATCATGCTTTCGGCGATCGGTTCTTTGCTTAAGAAGAGGTATGCCTGGATCATCGGGCTTGTGATGGGGGCTATAGGGTTGGTGTATTTTGCGAACGGGTTCTTTACGTTCTTTAATTTAATGTTCTGATGTTGAAAGGCTGTATGGCATTTTTCTTTAAAAAGAAGCCCGTCGTTGAGACCAGCGCGGATCAGGAAAAGCAGCATGCGGCCAAAAGTTCGGTGCTGGCCGCGCTTGCGCTTGTATCCATGAAGGTGGTGGTGGGTATCAGTACGGGCAGTTTGGGTATTATTGCGGAAGCGGCGCACTCGGCGCTTGATCTGGTGGCGGCCGTGGTGACATTTTTTGCCGTGCGTTCTTCATCCAAGCCAGCCGACCATGAGCATCGTTACGGCCACGGCAAGGTCGAGAATCTTTCCGCCTTGTTTGAGACCGTGCTTTTATTGTTCACCTGCTTCTGGATCGGCAATGAGGCGGTTAAGCGCCTGATAACGGGCAAGGTTGAGGTTGAGGTTACGGTGTGGTCATTCGTTGTCATGGCGATATCCATTGCGGTCGATGTGTCACGCTCGCGCATGCTTTTCAGGGTCGCCAAGAAGCACAGAAGTCAGGCGCTGGAAGCAGATGCATTGCATTTCTCGACAGATATCTGGAGTTCGGCTGTTGTTATCCTGGGCCTTGTCTGTGTGGCTTTAAGCAATGTTTTCCCTGGCGGGAATTTTCTGCATTACGCGGATGCGGTGGCGGCGCTCGTGGTCGCTGTTATTGTCGTGCAGATCAGCTGGAAGTTGGGCATGCGAACGATTGATGCTTTGCTGGACGGCGCACCGGCCGGGTTGGAGGAGCAGGTCATTAAGATCACGGAACAGATCTCGGGTGTTGTTAACTGCCATCATGTGCGTGTGCGTACAGCCGGGCATCAGGTATTCATCGACTTGCATGTGCTCCTGGATGCGGGCATGACGCTCAAGCAGGCGCATGACCTTACAGAGGAAATAGAGAAGGCCATTATGGCCGTATCCCCCGAAGCGGATGTTACCGTCCATCCTGAGCCAAATTAGAAGCACTTTCTGTAGCGCGGCAGTGTTTTTTCGTTATACTGAATTTACCGGCGGTTTTCATAAGATTTTCCAGAGGAATGAATATGGCTGCTTTTGAAATGAAAGACGTTCGTGTCCTGATCGTGGATGATGACCCCACGGCCCTGAAGCTTATGGCTAATTTCATTGGCCGTATAGGTTGTCAGGCTGATTTTGCCAAGAATGGCAGGGAAGCCGTTGAAAAAGTGCGCGCCACCGGATTTGATATTTGCTTCATGGATATTTTGATGCCGGAGATGAACGGTGTAGAAGCGACGCAGATCATCCGTGAGGAACTTTCCCGGCAAATGCCGATCATTGCCATCACCTCTTCCATGATGAAAACGACGCGCGAGACATGTTTTGACGTCGGGATGAATGATTTTGTGGTCAAGCCTGTGAGCCTTGAGACCATCTCGGCCATGGTCAATCAGTATGTCTTGAAACAAGCCGCTTAAAGCCTTCGACGATACAACCGCCTTTCCTGATGAGCCGCCGTAGTTCTTAACATATCCCGTCCAGCCTCGGTCAGCCTTGTTTTTCCCATTCTGTATGGTTTATACTTCAAATGTGATGTTTCATACATTTCACACAAGGAGAGTATTTATGATGACCATATTCAAGGGTAAGGCTTACGGATCCGTGAACGTCGGTGATCGCGGCCAGATCGTTATTCCCGCTAATCTTCGTAAGGAATTCAATATAAAAGCCGGTGAGCAGCTCATGGTCTTTGCTGATCCGGAGAAGAAGATCATCAGCATGATGCATGTGCGGGATTTCAGTGAGTTATTGGAGAGGGCCGGGCAGGTCATCAGTAAGCTCGAAGAGCAGGTACCATCGTCCAAGAAAGGTAAGTAGCATGCGTTATGCGGGACGGGTCCTGGGGTTTTTTATTGTCTGCGTTTTCATGCATGTGTCAGATGCATCAGCCCTGACGCTTGCCGAAGCCGTGGCACGTGTTACGGCCCAGGGGCATGATATACGTATCGCCGATAAAGCGATCGATGCCGCCAATGCGGCGGCGGGGATGGCGCATGCGCCGCTTTTACCGCAAATAAACGCTATGGCCGGGCAGAATTATTATGCCTATCAGCCGGCGGCCGTGTCAGGGGGTCAGAAACTTAATACTTCAGAAAAGTCGTTTGCCTCTTTGGGCGTTGATGTTTATCAGACATTGTTTGATTTTGGCGCGACGCGCGTGAAACTTCAGGCTGCGAAGATCCTTGCGGACCGAACGCTCGATGAGGCCGGAAGCATACGGAATCAGTCGGTGCTGAGCGTTATAATGGCATACATTGATGTCCTGGAGGCGCGCAGGCTGATGGATGTGGCCGCCCATGAATTGACAACCTTGGCAGGCCATATGCGTGAGGTGGCGATCCTGTACCGTGAAGGCGCTGCGACGCGCAGTGATCTTTTATCCGTACGGGTGCGTTTTAACGGGGCCCGGCAGAAAGTGATCGTGGCGCGCAGTCAGGAAAAGGTGTCGTTGGCCAAACTTAAAGAAACATTGTCATGGCAGGATGGAAAGCCCCTGGTGGTCGAGCCGGTTCCGGCATTGGCACAAGAAGGCGTTACATTGAGCGCAGCGATCCGTACTGCGATCGATCTCAGGCCGGAATTACGCGGGCTGGATAAAGCTGTGCTGGCGGCTGATTTTGATGAAAAGTCCTTGCGTGCCGGGGATAAGCCGTCTTTATTTGCCAGCGGCGGATACAGTTATGCGGATAACAGGTATCAGGCCCGTAATGATAACTGGCATGCAACGGTCGGCGTCAAGTTAAGTGTGTTCAATGGCGGGCTTACACGCGCGTCGGCAGCCAAGGCCAGGGCGGATAAAGATCAATTTATTGAACAGCGCCGTCAGCTTGAAGAGCGCATACGGTTTGAAGTCGAGAAAGCGTATTGGGAAATGATCAATGCGTTTCAACGCCGGGTTTTAAATTCAACGGCCGTGGCTGAGGCGCAGGAGAACGCCCGCGTAGCCTTGGTACGTTATCATGAAGGCGCCGGGACATCCGTTGAGTTTTTGGATGCCTTGGTGATGCGCACGAGTGCCGAGGGTGATCTTTGGCGCGGCGCGCATGAATATCAGCGTAGTCAGGCAAGGTTCCTTTATACGATGGGCAAAGACCTTGTGAAAGCTTATGGACAGGAGGCGCGGCATGAGGAACATTAATGTGGGGAAAAGCGTTGCAGGGGTTATCGCCGGCCTTGTGATGGCGGCTTTGGCAGTGTGGGGGATCATGCATGTTATCGCCGGCATGGCCTATGTGACGACCGATGACGCTTATGTGGACGGGCGCGTGCATGCCATTGCATCCAAAGTGCCGGGTATGGTGCTGAAGGTGCACGTAACGGATAATCAGCCGGTTAAAAAAGGTGATGTGCTTATCGAGATAGATGCGGCGGATTATCAAGCCAGGGTCAAAGAAGCTGAGGCCATGCTCGCTGCGCAGGCCGCGCGTGTGGCCGAAGCGCAGGCGCGTGTCGAAGGGGCACAGGCATCTTTTAATGTGCAGGCCGCTGTATTTAAACAGGCCAAGCTTGATCAGGCACGTGCGCAGCGCCTGTTCAGCCAGGGCGTCTTATCGAAAGAGAAGCTCGAGAAGGCATTGACAGGTTTTGACCTGGCCCAGGCGCAGCTCGCAGCTGCCCAGGAAGGCATTATGCAGGCCAGATCGACGGTGATGCTTGAAAAAGCGCAGATCGAAACACGCCAGGCCGCGCTGGAGGCCGCTAACCTTAATAAAAGTTATACGTGTATTACCGCGCCGGCTGACGGCATGGTGACCAAAAAGAGCGCCGAGCAAGGCAATATGGTTCAGCCGGGCCAGCCTATGATGGCGATCGTTGCCCTTGACGATATTTGGGTGACGGCGAATTTCAAGGAGACCCAGCTGGAACATGTGCATGTTGGGCAGCACGTGTCGTTACGCGTCGATACGTACCCGGGACGTGTTTTTTCGGGTCAGGTCCACAGCATGATGGCGGGGACAGGTGCCGCGTTCTCTTTGTTCCCACCCGAGAATGCCTTGGGTAATTATGTCAAAGTGGTCCAGCGCATACCCGTGAAGATCGTATTTGATAAGGATGCGGATAAGGCCCATGAGCTGCGTGTGGGGATGTCGGTGACCGCGAAGATACGGGTTAAAGAGGAGTAAAACGTGACCATTGCGGGGAAGCCCATTAATAAACCCAAATTGGGCACTACCGTTGCTTTTGCGAAGTTCGCGCAGGCATTTCAACGTACGTTTGCCATCAAGGCGGCTTACCACTATGTTTACATTTAGAAAAAGCCGGGGTTCATTCGGCACTACATCATCTGTTGGAAAAGTGCCGAATAAATGGCTGATCGCCATTGTGGTCATTGTCCCGACCTTCATTGAAGTGGTCGATACTTCGGTGGTTAACGTGGCGCTCGATCATATACGCGGCAGCCTTTCGGCGGGCATTGATGAGGCGACCTGGGCCATTACAGCCTATCTTGTTTCCAATGCCATTGTTATTCCGCTTTCAGGCTGGCTCTCGCGTGTTTTTGGCCGGCGCAATTATCTTATTTTTTCCATTTCACTTTTTACGGTCAGTTCATTTTTCTGCGGCATGGCCTGGAATTTGTCGAGCCTGATCTTTTTCCGCGTTTTACAGGGGATCGGCGGCGGCGCGCTGCAGCCTATTTCCCAGACCATCCTTCTGGAAACATTTCCTCCCAAAGAACACGGCATGGCCATGGCGGTTTTTGGCATCGGGGTTATTTGCGCGCCCATCCTCGGGCCCATTCTCGGCGGATGGATAACGGACAACTGGTCATGGCACTGGATCTTTTTTATCAATATTCCTATCGGCATGGCATCGATCGGGCTGGTCGCGGCCTTTATCAAAGACCCGACATACCTTAACCGGGTCGCATTGAACCGGATTGACTATTGGGGGCTTATCCTCATCAGCTTGGGGTTGGGTTGTTTGCAGGTGGTCCTGGATAAAGGCCAGCAGGAGGATTGGTTCAGCTCTTCTTTTATCATCACACTTGCCGCGTTGGCCGTAGCGTCACTGGTGGCATTTATCATCGTCGAATTAAAGTCGAAAGAACCGGTGGTTGACCTGAGGGTGTTCCGCAATTTTGCTTTTGCATCGGGTAATGCCATTATGTTCATCACATTCTTTGTGCTTTTCGGGACCATTGTGCTGATGCCGATCTATATGCAAAAGTTGCTGGGATATAATGCCCTGTTGGCCGGGCAGGCCATTGCCGCCGGCGGTATTGCCATGATCTTTGTGATGCCGGTCATCGGTAAGCTTGTGACCAAGGTGAGCCCCAAGGTTATTTTACTGGCAGGGCTCGTGGTGTGCGCCTATTCGACGTGGATCCTGACGGGGATCAACTTGTCGACGACATTTGAGTATATGGTCTGGGCGCGTGCCTTGCAGGGGGTTGGCTTGGGGATGGTCTTTATAACACTGACGGGTTTGACCTTATCGAGCGTACCCAAACACGAGATGGGCAATGCCACCGCCGTCTATAATCTTCTGCGTAATTTAGGAGGCAGTTTCGGCGTGGCGTTTGTAACGACCGTGATCGCGCAGCGTTCGCAGTATCATCAGGCGCGTTACCTGGAGCAGGCTAACCCGTATGATCCCCAGTATCAGGCCGCCTTGGCCCATATCGGCAGTTTACCGCAGGTGCGCGCCGCAGGGGATGCCTCTGCCGCCATGACAGCGCATGCGGTTATCTTCCAGAAGGCTTTGGTTCAGGCGAGTTTGTTCTCTTTTGTGGATACATTCTTTTTATGCACAGTACTCTTGATCGCCATTATCCCGCTCGTACTTTTCCTGCGCCGTCCCAAGTATCAGCAAGACCCCATCGCCGCGCATTAATTTTCTAAATATATTTTCCTTTTTATGACTCTGGGTTAAGATGGGGGCATTAATAGGAGTCTTATGAAGTTGATGCGTTTTCTTGTAATTTTCATGACCAGTTTTGTCATGGCCCTTGCCGTAGTTGCGGCATTCTTCCTTTGCACCCCTCAGGGCATCAGATCCCTGATCGGTTCAGTTTCTTCCCGTTTACTTGGCCCCGGTAATGTCACCTACGAACGCGTTGAGGGATCGATCCTTAAAGGGATGCGCATCTTTAATGTCGAAGTCCGGCATCCGTGGGTGCTGGCGGAGGGAAGCATCGTGCGTGTGCAGGAATTAGATATGCGTGCGACGCAGTTATCGATCGAGGGGTTATCGGCCAATATCATCAATGCCAGGATCCTGAGCGACAAGGCTGATCCCGTGGTGGCCAATGGCGCTTTGCGCGGCAGTAATTATGACGTGAATGTGTTTTCGCAAAGCCTGGACCTGGCAGCCTTGCGTAAAGTGATACGGCATTTCAGGCATCCCCCCATGCTTCAGGGCGATCTGAAGGATATTGACTTGATCCTTTCCGGGACATTTTCGCGCCCCGTGTTAAAGGGCAGCTTCACGGTAGCGCATATTCCGCAGAACGGTTTTGTGTTGCAGGATCTGCCCGTAAAGTGTGATCTTTATTTTATAAAATCAGGCGGCTTATGGGGAACTTACGGGCGTCTGCTGATCGAAAACGGCTGGTTACGGGGGCCGCGTTCGGTGCTGCGCCTGAATTCGGGGCAGCTTACGTTCTCGGGGGATCCGCTTGACCCGGAGCTTGATATACGCGCGGCATCAACGGTGGCGCGCACACGCATTCAGATCACGGTCAAAGGCACCCGCAAAGAACCTAAGGTGACCTTGGTTTCCGACCCTCAACTGCCTCAGGAACAGTTGATGCTCATGCTGACGACCGGCAAGCGCTGGGATTCACTCAGCACTGTCTCGACCACCAAAAAAATGACGCCTGAAGTGGCGGGGGATTTCGTTGATTATTTCTTTTTCGGTGGCTCTGGCCAGCGGGTGGCGCGCTTCTTTGGTCTTTCGGGCATCTCCTATAAACTGGATCAGACCGAGCAGGGTGTGACATTGAATAAAGATCTGACCGACCGGCTGGGGGTGGGGTATGGTGTTACGGTCACCACATCACCGGTCGATCATCAGAAAACGGTGGTCCAGACCATGGACAGCGAGTACCGGGTGACCGATCACGTCACGGTTGATGCGCAGAAAGAGATCCTGCCGGCAGCACCCATAGGGGGCAGTTTAGATGTCAGGCGTATTCCTGATGATCGTATTATTTTAAAATATAAAAGGAGTTTCTAATGTTGGGACATACACTTCCGCCGCAGATCCAGCATCTGCTTTCCGATCATGGTGATTTGGGCATGTTCGTGGCCATGTTCCTGGAGTCATCTGTTATCCCTATCCCTTCCGAACTGGTGATCGCGGCCGCCGGTGCGATCGGCCTGCCCTTGATATCCATTGTGATCTTTGGCGCACTTGGCTCGACATTAGGCGCCATGGTAGGCTATGCCATCGGACGTTTTGCAGGGCTGCCGTTCATTCTAAGGTTCGGGAAATATATCTTTATCACTCCTGAAAAAGTACGCAAGGCTGAGGCGTTCGCGCAGAAATACGGGGTGTGGAGTGTGCTGATCGGGCGGGTGTTACCGCTCATTCCGTTCAAGGTTTTTTCGATCGCCGCCGGGATCATGGAGCTGGCTTTCCTGCCATTTGTGGCGTGCACGCTTATCGGCGTTGTCCCGAGGCTCTTTCTATTGGCGGTCTTCGGTGCGGTCATGGTGAAATTCACCAAGATCACGCTGATCGTCGTTGCGGCGGGTGTACTGGCGTATTTTATTTACCGGAAATGGATCGCCAAGAAGTAGAAGGTTCACGGCGCGCGTTAGAATTATTTTTTACTATCCTGTTCATCAATGATCATGATGGCTTGCGCCAGGGCAAGTTGGACGTCAGCCAGAATGTTATCCATCCCGACCTTATCCAAGAGGTCTGTATTCTTCAGTGATTTGAAAACACGTTTGCCCACACCGGCAAAAATGATGGTGGTTTTATCTTTTTGAGCCTGTATCACCAGACTTTCCAGCGCGCTGATAGCTGTTGCATCAATGGCGGGCACATGCCGCATTTGCAGAATAAGGACACGCGGTGCTTTCTTGATCTCGGCTATGGTATCGCGGAATTTCTCTGCTGCGCCAAAGAAGAACGGACCGTTGATCTCAAAGATCTCAACGCCTTCAGGTACGCCTTCATATTCATGCGTATGGTCTTCGGTGTCATTATTGATCAGGGTGATGTTGGTCATTTTGGCCATACGGTGCATGAAAAGCAAAGCGGCCAGGACGACGCCGACTTCGATAGCGACCGTAAGGTCAACCAGTATGGTTAATGCAAAAGTCATCAGAAGCACCAGCACATCGCTCCGTTGCCCTTTCAGAAGTTTTGCAAAAAGGTGCATTTCGCTCATATTATAGGCAACAACGATCAGGATGCCGGCCAGTGTCGCCATGGGGATAAGCCCTGCCCATTTACCGCAGAAAAGAAAGAGCAAAAGAAGGACGATCGCATGGACAATGCCCGCGACAGGTGTGCGGCCGCCGTTCTTGATATTCGTGGCAGTACGCGCGATGGCGCCGGTGGCCGGGATGCCGCCGAACAGCGGTGAGAATAAATTGGCAATGCCCTGGCCGATCAGTTCCATGTTGGAACGATGGCGTGTACCGATCATGCCGTCTGCCACAACAGCGGATAGGAGCGATTCAATGCCGGCCAATAAGGCGATCGTGAAGGCCGGCTGGATAAGGCGCGAGAAGTCAGCCATATTAAAACTGGGTATTTGGATGGGTGGAAAATGATTGGAAACTTCGCCGAAACGACCGGCGATGGTCTCAGCCGGGATATGGAGTCCATGCACCAGGGATGTCGTGGCAATGATCGCAATGATCGGCCCGGGTACGCGCTTGGTGATCTTGGGGAGGATCAAAATGATCAGGATGGTCAAAAGCCCCAGCATGAGGGCTTCTATATTAGTTACGGTTATCTGCTGGATGTAGGTCGTCCATTTATCGACAAAATGCTCGGGCGTTTTGATGAGATGAAGGCCCAGCAGATCAGGGATCTGGGTGGTAAAGATGATGAGGGCAATGCCGGAAGTAAAACCGACTGTTACAGGATAAGGGATATATTTGATCACATCACCCATGCGCGCCAGGCCCATGATGATGAGGATGATGCCGGCCATGATGGTCGCCATGGCCAGGCCGTTGTAGCCATAGTGCTGTACGATGCCGAAAACAATGATGATGAAGGCGCCTGTCGGCCCGCCGATCTGCACACGGCTTCCGGAAAAGGCTGAAATGAGAAAACCGGCAATGATGCCCGTGATCAGGCCCTGTTCCGGTTTAACGCCGGAGGCGATCGCAAAAGCGATAGATAAAGGCAGTGCCACGATGCCCACGATCAGGCCGGCCAGAAGGTCGTTGGCAAAACGGGAGAGCGAGTAGCCCTCTTTGAGCATGCTCAAAAGTTGTGGTTCAAATGTTTTATTTCTCATGGGAAGACAAAATTATAGCACCAGAGTTTCGGAACACATCATTTTTTCATGGAATCAATGGGCTTCGCATTCCTTTCTGCCGCCTTCGGGGATCAGCTCTTTGTTCGGTGGCGTTGCGGCCATGACCGCTTCGGCCACTTTCTCGTGCACAGCCATGTGCATGAAATTCGGCACCACGTCATGTTTGCCGGCCAAAGACGCTAAGGCTTCCGCTGCGGCGAATTTCATCGCATAAGAGATATGTTTCGCGCCGGCATTAATGGCCCCACGGATAAGGCCGGGGAAGGCCAGGGCATTGTTGATCGTACGTCCGTCCATCGCGAGTGCCGCTCCGGCAGCGAGAGCGTCCTGCGGCCATATTTCAGGAATAGGGTTGGCTAATCCGAACACGATCGCTTTCTTGGCCATGGTTTTAACCATGTCCGGATGCACTAATCCTGCGGACGAAACCCCGATAAAAACATCGGCGCCTTTAAGCGTTTCGGCCAGAGAGCCAGCTGTATTATTCCTGTTGGTGATCTTGGCGATCTCTTTCTTATATGGGTTCATGTCCTGGTCGCGGCCGATATGGATGGCACCGTTGCGGTCGCACATGGTGATATTCTTAAAGCCGTATTCCAAAAGCAGTTTGCAGGTCGCGATCCCGGCAGCCCCGGCGCCGCTCATGACGATCTTGACTGTTTCCTTTTTTTTGCCGACCATGGACAATCCTTTGATCAGCGCCGACAGGACCACGATCGCTGTGCCGTGCTGGTCGTCGTGGAACACGGGGATACTGACTTTTTTCTGGAGCTGTTCTTCAACCTCAAAGCACAGCGGGGCGCTGATATCTTCCAGCATGATCACGCTGAAGGTCTTGGCCAGGGCGGCGAGTGCATCGACGATAACGGATGCCTTGTCACTGTCAATAAGTAAAGGGACGCAACTTACACCCGAGAAGCGGCTTAAGATGAGGGATTTTCCTTCCATGACGGGCATGGCCGCCAGCACACCGATATTGCCCAGCCCCAGGACGGCCGTGCCGTTGGTGACGATGCAGGCCGTATTGCCGATGGAGGTATAGATCGCCGCTTCCTGCGGGTGGCGCGCAATGTGGTGGCAGACCTGGGCCACGCCCGGCGTATAGATCATGCGCAGATCGCTCAGGGTCTCGACCTTGACGC
>PEAF01000120.1 GCA_002753465.1 Candidatus Omnitrophota bacterium | reverse complement strand
TCCAGTTGGCCCTGGATGCGGGGCTTAAAGCAGGTGTTGAGAAAAAAGGCGTGCGCATCATGACGCCGCTCATTGACCTGTCCAAAGCTGATATTGTCCGGCTGGGGCAGAAGCTCGGGGTCCCTTTTCATCTGACGTGGTCGTGTTACAATGGGAATAAGAAGCCGTGCCGGGTATGTGACAGTTGCCGGTTGCGGACACAGGGTTTTCATCAGGCAGGAGTTGAGGATAAGGTATGATCAAAGCTAAGATCATGGAAGTTTTCCGTTCGATCCAGGGTGAAGGTAAATACGCCGGTGTGCCGCAGGTCTTTATCAGGTTTGCCGGATGCAATCTTAATTGCCGCTGGTGCGACAGCTCTCATGCCCGGGACATGAATGCCCCGGGGGTGAAGTCCGTGACCTCGGAAGAGCTTTGGAATTCTATCGAGGATATGTTGATGGGATGCCATTCGGTCGTCCTGACCGGCGGCGAGCCGTTGCTGCAAACAGAATTCCTCAAGGAATTCCTTCCGATCCTCAGCGTCCATAAGATCAAGGTGTTCCTGGAGACCAATGGCACCCTGTATGAAGAGCTGAAAAAGATCGTGGAGGATGTGGATATTATTTCCATGGATGTCAAGCTCCCGAGTTCGACGGGCATGGGCTCTCTGTGGGATGAACATATCAAATTCCTGCGTACAGCCTGGGGCAAGGATATTTTCATCAAGGTCGTCATTTCGAATAATACCGACATGCAGGATATTATTAAGACCGTCGAGATGATCTCCAAGGGTGATCCTTCCATGCCGCTTTTCCTACAGCCCAATCATTACGAGATCGATCAAGGCGTTATGACCAAATGCATTGAGTTCCAGAATTACTTCCTTAATTATCTTTCCGATGTCCGTATTGTGCCGCAGCTCCATAAATTCATGAAGATCCAGTAAAGGAAAATATGACAACCATCAGCACGTATGAAGGCCTTCAGAAAAAGATCCGCACGCTTAAGACGCCGGAGATCGAGGTGTGGGAGAATCAGTATGCCGATCGCGATTACACGATCCATCTGGAGATCCCGGAATTCACCTGCATTTGCCCGAAGACAGGCTTGCCGGATTTTGCTTTCATCAATGTCGATTACCGCCCGGGTAAAGATTGCCTCGAGCTTAAATCATTGAAAATGTATACGCTTTTTTACCGTGAGATCGGTATTTTCCATGAACATCTGGTCAATAAGCTGCTGGATGATATGGTCAAGGCGTGCAAGCCGCGCTGGATGAAGATCGCGGTCAAGATGAATCCGCGCGGCGGGATCTATACCGCGGTCGAAGCCGAATATAAGGGGAAAAAGTGATGACACGTTTAGACGGGCGTAAGGCTGATCAGTTGCGCAAGGTCGTGGTCCAGAAGGATTATTTAAAGCATGCGGAAGGCTCTTGCCTTATTTCTTTCGGCGATACCAAGGTTGTCTGTTCCGCTTCTGTTGAAGAAGGCGTCCCGCCTTTTTTAAAGGGCAAGGGGCAGGGCTGGGTGACTGCGGAATACGGCATGCTGCCGCGCTCATGCACGCAGCGCATCAACCGTGAAAAAGGCGGAGGGTCCGGGCGCACGCAGGAGATACAGCGTCTGGTCGGCCGTTCATTGCGCTCGGTGGTGGATATGAAGAAGCTGGGTGAGCGCACGGTCAAGATCGATTGTGATGTCATCCAGGGCGATGGCGGCACGCGTACGGCGTCGATCACGGGTGGCTATATTGCGCTGGCCCTGGCCTTGAAAAAGATCATGAAAGCCGGCCTGATTAAAGAGTGCCCGCTCATCGAGCAGGTGGCGGCTATTAGCGTCGGGATGCAGGAGGGCAAGGCGCTCCTGGACCTTAATTACGTCGAGGATTCAAAGGCTGAAGTGGATATGAATATCGTGATGCTGGCTTCCGGGAATTTTGTGGAAGTGCAGGGTACGGCGGAAGGCAAAGCGTTCGCGAAGAAAGATATGGATGCCATGGTCAAGCTGGCAGAGAAGGGGATTAAAGAACTGTTTGTGCTTCAGAATAAGGTTATTGGTAAGAAATGAAAGAGCTTTTGATCGCCACCAAGAATAAAGGCAAGGTCCGCGAGATCGACAATCTTTTGGGCCCGTTAGGCTTTAAGGTCACGTCGCTTTTGGATCACGCCAATATGCCCGAGATCATTGAGGACGCCGAGACCTTTCGCGGTAACGCAGCCAAGAAGGCGGTTGTCATTGCGCGCCATACGGGAGTGCTGGTGATGGGTGAGGATTCGGGCCTGGAAGTAGATGCCCTGGACGGACGCCCGGGCGTTTATTCGGCGCGCTACTCAGGTGAGCAGGCGACCGATGAATCGAACAATGATCTTTTGCTTAAAGAATTATCCGGCGTGCCCTACGAAAAACGTACGGCACGTTACCGCTGCGCCATGGCGTTCGCTGATAAAGACGCGCTGATCGATGTGGTGGAGGGTGCGTGTGAAGGTATTATTACGAGCGAGCGCCGCGGCACCAACGGGTTCGGTTATGATCCGCTTTTTCTGATCCCCGCTTATCAGAAAACATTCGGCGAACTGGACCTGACGGTCAAACAGACCATGAGCCATCGCGCGCAGGCGCTGAAGAAGTTTCTTAAACTCCTCGAAAATTATCTCGTCCGTACATCTTATTGAAATAGCGCATTTCTCGGCTGGTTGCCAAATGACATCCTTTGGTAACCTTCGCCTCGTTACGTAAGTCCTTGTTTTACGTATAAGTAATATTCTATACTTTAATATGTTCAAAAGACTGATTACAGCCTTTGTGTTGCTGGCATTTATCTGTACGGGCGGGGCTGTGCCCGTGTCTGCCCAGAATTTGATGGTTAAGCCCGGCGAGATGGCCGCCTTAAGCCATTCCTTTCATCCTTCGCTCCTTACCGGCGTCAAAGTATACGCAGGCAACCCTTTCCGTTTTGACTTTATATTGCATCAGGGCGATGTGCCCGTATCACCTGACCATGCGAGGCACCTTATCAAATATTTTCTTGCCTCATTGACCGTTCCTGAAAAAGATCTCTGGGTCAACCTGTCACCGTATGAGAAAGACCGCATTGCGCCGGAAGCGTTCGGTCAGACGGAGATGGGTCGGGACCTTCTGGCGCAGGATTATTTTTTGAAACAGCTTACCGCGAGTTTGATGTATCCCGAAGGCGATCTGGGCAAGAAGTTCTGGGCAGAAGTGTACCGTCAGGCAAAAGATAAATTCGGGACAGCGGATATCCCGGTCGATACGTTCAACAAGGTATGGATCACACCGGCCAAGGCGGTTGTTTTTGAGAATAAGGACGCGGCCTATGTCGTTGAGGCAAAGTTAAAGGTCATGCTGGAGTCGGATTATCTGGCGATGGGCAATGCGGTGGGCGTAGGGGGGGACCTTGTGTCCTCCCAAAAAAGGGCGGACATAAAGTCCGCCCCTACACAAAACATGACACAGGATATCATCCGCCAGATCATCCTTCCCGCTCTTGAAAAAGAAGTTAATGAAGGGGCGAGTTTTGCTCCATTGCGCCAGGTTTATAATTCCCTGATCCTCGCTACATGGTATAAGCGCAGGATCAAAGAAAGCCTTCTGGGCAAAGTCTACGTCGATCAACACAAGGTTATTGGCCTTGCGTGCACAGATGTGAAAACGTGTGCACCGGCCCCTGAGCAGACATGGCAGTTGTACGTCGAAGCGTTCAAGAAAGGCGTTTATAATTTTATCAAGGATGAAAAAGATCCTCTTTCGGGTGATGTTGTGCCGAAGAAATATTTCTCCGGCGGTTTGAACATGGACATGTCCATGTTGACATTGACGCAGGATGCGCCCCTTGTACCTGAGGGGATTGACGATCACGCCTGGGTTGTTCGTATGCGGTTGGATCAGGCGCAGCAATCAAATAGGATCACTCACACAGGGAAGCCGGCATTGACGCAGCTGGAGATCTCCGAATTCAAACAGGCCTTGCCACAGCTTGATTGGGAGAGGGCTTCATGGGTCCCGTGGGGGGGAGCTGGTGCATGATGCTATGGCGCAAC
>PEAF01000002.1 GCA_002753465.1 Candidatus Omnitrophota bacterium | reverse complement strand
ACAGGGCTTTCCAGCCTTATCAGTGGAAGTTGCGATATCGCGATGAGTTCAAGGAATATTAAGGAAAAAGAGATCGGGTTAGCTAAAGACAAGGGCATTAACCCGAATGAGATCAAGGTGGCACTGGACGGGCTTGCGGTTGTGGTCAATCCTGCTAATTCTGTGTCTAATTTGACGTTGGACCAGCTGGCCGGCATTTTTACGGGACGCACCTCTAACTGGAAAGAGCTGGGCGGGCCTGATGAGAAGATCGTGGTCCTCTCACGCGAGGTTAATTCGGGGACGCATGTTTATTTCAAGGAACATGTTTTAAGGAAGAATGATCCTGCCTCGCAGGAGGAGTTTGCACCCAACGCGCTGATGCTTTCTTCTTCCCAGGCTATTGCGGATGAAGTGGCCAGCAATGTTGCCGCTGTCGGGTATTACGGCATGGGTTATGTTTCACCCAAGCAGAAAGCCATTCACATCGCTAAGGCCGAGGGTGCGGAGTTTGTTGCTCCTGTCATCGAGAATGTCATCAACGGTAAATATCCGATCTCGAGGCCTTTGCTTCTTTATACCAACGGGACGCCCGAGGGGTTGGTGAAGAAGTTTGTTGATTTTACGCTGTCAAAAGAAGGACAAGATATCGTTTTAAAAACTGACTTTGTTCCGGTTGTGAAATAAAACGCATGCGTAAGATCAAAGAACTCATTATAGAGAAATTGATCCTGCTGTGCGGGCTGGCTGCGATATTTTTCGTGGTCCTGATCTTCTTGTTTCTTCTCAAAGAAGGGCTTGCTGTCTTTAAGATGGTAAGCCCTTCTGATTTTATGTTTGGCAAGAGCTGGTATCCCATTTCAGAGCCGCCTAAACTGGGCATATTGCCGCTGATCATGGGGTCGCTTGTTGTAACTTTTGGTGCAGCGGTTATTTCTATTCCTATTGGTGTCGGTTGTGCGGTTTATATCGCTGAGATCGCACCGGGCAAGATCAAGGAAGTCTTGAAGGCGGGGATCGAGCTTTTGGCGGCCATACCGAGCGTTGTCCTTGGGTTTATCGGTATGGTGACCCTTGTTCCTTTGGTTAAGAATGTCTGGCATTTACCGACGGGGCTGACCGCCTTGTCTGGATCGATCATGCTGGCTTTTATGGCCATGCCGACGATCGTTTCGATCGCAGAGGACGCGCTTTATTCTGTCCCTAAGAATTATAAGGAAGGTGCCTTTGCCTTGGGGGCGACGCACTGGCAAACGATCTGGCGCGTGCTTTTGCCGGCGGCTTCGAGCGGCATTTTGGCTGCGGTTATGCTGGGGATCGGACGGGTCATCGGCGAAACCATGGCGGTCATGATGATCACGGGCAATGCGGCCGTTATTCCGCAGAGCATTCTGGTCCCTGTCAGGACATTGACGGCTACTGTTGCTGCGGAGATGGGCGAGGCGGTTGTCGGGAGCGAGCATTATTTTGCGCTTTTCGCGATCGGTATTGTTCTTTTTATAATCAGTTTTATTATCAACGTTACAGCGGACTTATTTTTACATAGAAAACAATGAAACGAAATCCACATTTAACCCAGAAGATCGCATTCTTTTTGCTTTTGATGGCCACACTTTTGATCGTGGTGCCGGTCGGTCTTATTGTGGTCATTATCATCCAGAAGGGATTGCCTGCTATTAACTGGCAATTCCTGACAGATATTCCCCGTCAGGGGATGCGCGCGGGCGGTATTTTTCCGGCGATCGTAGGAACAGCGTATCTAGTCGGTGGCGCCATTGTTTTTGCCTTGCCGATCGGGGTTTTGGCGGCCATTTACTTGAGTGAATATTCTAAAGAAAATGTTCTTTCACGAATTATTAAGCTGGCCATCATTAATCTTTCGGGTGTACCTTCTGTTGTCTATGGCCTCTTCGGCCTGGCCCTGTTCGTTGTGTTTTTTAAGTTCGGAGCGTCGATCCTTTCCGGGGCACTGACACTGGGGATCATGATCCTGCCGATTATTATTACATCCTCCAGGGAAGCATTGGAGAGCGTTCCGGATTCTTTCCGGGAAGTCAGTTTGTCGCTGGGGGCGAGTAAGTGGCAGACCATACGTAATATTGTTCTGCCTAATGCGATCCCGGGTATTCTCACCGGGACTATTTTGGGGCTGGGGCGCGCTGCAGGTGAGACGGCTCCTATTCTGTTTACTGTCGCGGCATTCTATCTGCCGCAGCTTCCGGAATCGATCTTTGATCAGGCTATGGCGTTGCCGTACCATTTGTATGTTATATCGACGCAGGTGCCGAATGTGGATGAGAAGATCAGGTATGGCACGGCGTTGGTCCTTTTGCTTTTAGTGCTTTTTATGAATTTGGTGGCGATCATTATCCGCTCGAAGTTGAGGAAGAACAAAAAATGGTAAAGTTTGTCGTAAGGGACCTCAATATCAGGTTCAAATCGGTTCCGGCGCTCAAGGGTGTGAGCCTTGAAGTCAAGGCGCATGAGATCCTGAGCGCGATCGGGCCTTCCAATAGCGGCAAGACTACGTTCTTAAGGACGCTCAATCAATTGAATGCGCTCAATCCGCATCTTACCATGACTGGGTCGGTTCTTTTTGAAGGTCAGGACATTCTTAAGATCGACGTTGAATTGCTGCGCCGTAAGGTAGGTATGGTCTTTGCCTTGCCGCTGCCTTTGCCCTTATCCATATTCGAGAATGTTGCTTACGGGATCAGGATGCAGGAGATTAAGGATAAGAAAAAGCTCACAGACAGCGTTGAGGAGGCTTTGAAAGAGGCGCATATCTGGGATGAGGTCAAGGACCGTCTTTCTGAGTCCGCATTTAAATTATCCGGCGGGCAACAGCAGCGTTTATGCATCGCCCGTACTCTTGCCGTGAAGCCGGATGTGATCCTTTTTGATGAGCCTTGCTCAGGGCTGGACCCCATTTCGACGGCCCGTGTCGAGGAGACCATGCTGAAGCTCAAGGAAAAATACACCATCGTTTTGGTGACGAATAACGTCAAACAGGCAGCGCGTGTCGGTGACCGGACGGCTTTCTTTCTCGGCGGCGAGCTTATTGAGCTGGACAATACACACAAGATATTCACAACGCCCAGCGACAAGCGTACGAATGACTATATTATCGGGAAGTTTGGATAATGGCTAAGATCGTCACACAAGATTTGAAGCTTTGGTATGGTAATTTTCAGGCCCTGAAAAGCGTTAACGCGTCTTTTGAGGCACAGATGATCACGGCCATTATCGGGCCGTCGGGATGTGGCAAGTCAACACTGCTGCGCGTCCTTAACCGGATGAACGACTTAACCGAAGGCGTGCGCACTGAAGGGCAGGTTCTGGTTGATGGCAATAATATACTCGGGGACGGGGCGGATCTTGTGACGTTGCGCAAGAAGGTCGGCATGGTTTTTCAGCGTCCCAATCCATTCCCCCTGTCGATCTATGAGAATATTGCTTTTGGTGAACGGATCCACACCGGCCGCGTAAAAAGGGATGTGATGGATGAGATCGTCGAACGAGGTCTGAAGAGTGTCCTGCTTTGGGATGAGCTTAAGGATAAGCTTAAAAGTTCGGCCATGTCATTGTCGTTGGAACAAAAGCAGCGTTTGTGCATTGCACGCTTAATTGCGGTCAAGCCCGATGTCCTTTTGATGGATGAACCGTGTTCGACCCTAGACCCGCAGGCTACGGCGCGCATTGAAGAGCTTATGTATGAATTAAAGCGTGATTACACTATAATAATAGTGACGCACAGCATGCAGCAGGCAGCGCGTATTTCCGATGATACGGGCTTCATGCTTTTGGGAGAACTGGTCGAGTTCGGCAAGACTAAAGATATTTTTACAGCGCCTAAAGACAAGCGCACGGAAGATTACATTACGGGAAGATACGGATAAGGGAGAGGGAAGACATGGAACGACATTTCGATGAAGAATTAAGAGACCTGCATCAGGACATTATTAAGATGGGCACGTTCGCTGAAGAGGCGATTGCCCGTTCTGTCGAGGCCTTGCGTGCGCAGGATAAGGTTCTGGCGCAGTCGGTCATTGACCAGGATGTGCGTGTTGATGATCTGGAGATCATCATTGATGAAAAATGCCTTGATCTCATCGCCCGGCATCAACCCATGGCCAGGGACTTGCGTTTTATTGCCACGGGGATGAGGCTTAATGCCGAACTTGAGAGGATCGCGGACCTGGCGGTTGATATTTCCGAGCGTGTCCTGGACATTGCTGATAAGCCGTTGATAAAACCATTGGTGGATATCCCCCGCCTTTCGGTCATTGCCCAGAAGATGGTCAAGACCGCGATCGATTCTTTCATTAATCGGGATGGAGAACTGGCCAAGGGCGTCATCCTTATGGATTCTGAGGCCGATACGCTCAAGCGCAACATTGAACACGAGGTCGTTCATGGTTATATCGTCAAGGACGGTTCTGTCGCACCACGTGCTGTCCCGTTAATTCTCATATCACGTCATTTGGAGCGCATCTGCGATCACGCAACCAACATTGCGGAAGATGTAGTTTATATGGTCAAAGGCGAGGTTGTTAAGCATCATCCTGAGAGGTTGTAGTATTGTCCCGAATATGGATGTTCGAGGTTCATTAGTTATAAGTGTAAATAATTATTTGCATTTCTAAACCTCTTTCGCTATACTATCGCAACTTTAAATAATAACGAAGTTCATGGCTGTGTAAGGAAGTGAAAAGGCCATGCGCTTCAACCGGGGCAACCCCGGGGACAAAAGCTTCCGTTTCACTTCTGTATTACACAACGGGGCAATATCAAAGGAGTAGTTATGGGGATGGAATTGATCAAGCAGCTTCTCGACGCAGGTGTTCATTTCGGGCACCAGACACGCCGTTGGAATCCCAAGATGAAGAAGTTCATTTTCGGTGAGCGCAGCGGGATCTATGTTATCGATCTTGAGAAGACGGAAGCTTGTTTGACAGAGGCTCGTGATTTCGTGCGCAATATTGCGGCGAAGGGCGGGCGTTTTTTATTTGTGGGCACCAAGAAGCAGGCTCAGGAAGTTGTTCAGCAGGAAGCTGCCCGTGCCGGCATGTTCTACGTGAATGCGCGCTGGATGGGTGGTCTTTTGACGAACTTTGAAACTGTCAAAAAATCTATCCGTAAGCTTCAGGATATCGAGCGTATGGAAAAAGACGGTGTTTTTGGCCGTTTGACCAAGAAAGAGATCTCGCTCCTTAATAAGGAAAGGGTCCGTTTGTTGAGTGATCTGGGCGGTATCCGTGAAATGACACGTTTGCCAGAGGCAGTTTTTGTGGTCGATGTTAAGAAAGAAGATATCGCCATCAAGGAATGTAAGCGTTTGAATATTCCGGTCATTGCCATGATCGATACGAATAGCGACCCTGACCCTATTGATTGCCCCATCCCTGCCAATGACGATGCTGTTAAATCTATTCGGTTGATCGCCGGGCTTGTGACGGATAGCATTATTGAAGGTCGTAAAGAATTTGCCGGCCATGAGGCGCCTGCGGCTGAAGTTGTTGTTGAACAGACGGTTCCAGCTGCTGTTGTCGAAGGTGTTGTACCGCAGATCATTCTCGAGAGCCTGGCTGAAGGCGCTGTCGAATTAGATGAGACGGTTGTTACTAAGGAAGCTGCTAAGAAGAAGGCTGTTAAGAAGCCTGTCGAAAAGGAGTAATCGATCATGTCATTGGATCTTATTAAGGAATTACGTGAAGAGACTAATTGCGGCATCATTGATTGCAAGAAGGCTCTTGAGCAGGCGGGTGGAGATATAAAGAAGGCTAAAGCGATCCTTCGTGAGAAGGGCTTGCAGATGGCGCTCAAAAAGGCTTCACGGGCAGCTAATGAAGGCCGTATCGAGGCGTATGTTCATAATGGCAACAAGATCGGTGTTCTTCTTGAGGTCAATTCTGAGACTGACTTTGTGGCGCGCAATGATGCCTTTATTCAATTTTCTAAAGATGTTGCCATGCATATTGCGGCCATGGCGCCGAAGTATATTAAAAAAGATGATGTTCCTGCTGAACTGTTAGCTACAGGCGTTGATACATCTGCCATTTGTCTATTGGAACAGCCTTTTGTTAAGGATGCATCAAAGTGCATTCAGGATCTTTTGAATGAACTTGTGGCTAAAATGGGTGAGAACATTATTATCGGTCGTTTCGCCCGTTATAAGATCGGTGAATAACGGCTACCACAGGGGTTAGTGTTGTCTGAATCAAAGCCGATTTACAAAAGGATCCTACTTAAGCTTAGCGGCGAGGCGCTGCAAGGCAAGCAAGGCCATGGTATTGATGCGGATATTTGTGCGACGTTTGCCACACAGATCAAAGAGATCCGTGACATGGGCGTGCAGGTAGCGATCGTTGTCGGCGGTGGTAATATATTCCGGGGTCAGCTTGAATCGAAGCGTTTTGACCTTGACCGTTCTGTGGCAGATTATATGGGTATGCTGGCGACAGTCCTTAACGGGCTTGCGCTTCAGAATGCTTTAGAGCATTTGAGCGTCCCTACGCGTGTTATGACAGCGATCGAAATGCATGCTATCGCTGAGCCTTATATTGTGCGTCGTGCGGCGCGGCATTTGGAAAAAGGTCGTATTGTTATTTTTGTCGCCGGTACGGGTAACCCGTTTTTCACTACGGATACGGCCGCGGCTTTGCGCGCCAGTGAGATAAAAGCGCAGGTTATCATGAAGGCGACAAAGGTCGACGGTATTTATTCTGCGGATCCTATGAAAGATCCGTCAGCTAAAAAGTATGACCGGTTGAAATTCATGGATGTCTTGCGTCAGAACCTTAAGGTTATGGATTCAACGGCGATCAGTATGTGCATGGACAACGAATTGCCGATCCATGTTTTTAATTTGATGCAGGATGGCAATATCAAGAAGGCTGTTCTGGGCGATGAGATCGGGACGTTAGTGACCAGCTAATTGACGGAGGTTCTTATGGGCGTTAAAGATGCGGTTCATGAAGCTGATAGCAAAATGAAGAAGGCCATTGAGGCCATGATGCGTGAATTCAGTGAGGTGCGTACGGGCCGTGCACATCCAGGTCTTGTTGAGGAAATGCAGGTAAATTATTACGGTGCGCCTACGCCAATGAAGCAGATCGCTGCGGTTTCTTCGCCTGATGCAAGTTGCTTGATCATACAGCCTTGGGACCCGAGCGCTTTGGCAGAGATTGAGAAAGCTATTTTAAGTTCGAAGCTTGGGATCACGCCTAACAATGACGGCAAGATCATCCGTTTAGTCGTGCCGCATTTGTCCGAAGAGCGGCGTAAAGAGATGACCAAGGTCGTCAAGGATATGGCTGAGAAGGGTCGCGTTTCTTTGCGCAGCATCCGCCGTGAGTCAAATGAGAAGATCTCCAAGCTTAAAAAAGATAACGTTATATCTGAAGATGATGATTTCAAAGGCCAGGAAGACGTTCAGAAACTGACCGATAAATATATTAAAGAAGTCGACGCAATTCTTGAGAAGAAGAATAAAGAGTTGATGAGTATTTAATTTTTGTTTTGTTCTTTTAAATTTTGTGACCCACTAGCTCATCTGGTAGAGCACAGCCCTTTTAAGGCTGGTGTGCCGCGTTCGAGTCGCGGGTGGGTCACCATTTTTTATTTCAAGTTGTTTTGAAGTTTTCTCAATGTAATGAGGCATTGAGGTCGCTCATAGCTGTCGTCGGGTAAACTATCAGAGCACTTGAGAATCCGGGCGGATGGCGAAACTGGCAGACGCGCCAGACTTAGGATCTGGTCCCGCAAGGGATGGAGGTTCAAGTCCTCTTCCGCCCATTATTTTAATGTATTTAGAAATTGATTTGTCTTTTTGCTGTTGACTAAAGCTTTGCGAATGGTAGAATACAAAAACTTTGTTCAGTTCTTTTTAATTTTTGATCATATGCGGCGGTAATTCAGTTGGCTAGAATGCGACCTTGCCAAGGTCGATGTCGAGGGTTCGAACCCCTTCCGCCGCTTTTTATTTTGTTAACCTTCCTGGAGTGAAATTCTTTTATGAAGATCCTCGACTTCCTATGTCCCGATGCTGTTATCGCTGACCTCAAGGCCACCAATAAAAAAGAACTGATCGAAGAGATGGTTTCTTTTATGGTTGAAGCCGGTGCTTTTGAGAAAAAGAACAAAACCAAGATCATTGACGTTCTTATGGCGCGTGAATCGCTTGGTTCGACGGCTATCGGGCAGGGCATCGCGATTCCTCATGGTAAGACGGATTGTGTAGATAAGCTTGTCGCTGGTTTGGCGATCAGCCGCAAGGGAATTGATTTTGACGCTCTCGACGGAGAGCCTGCTTATATTTTCTTTTTACTAGCCGCACCTGTTGATTCCGCCGGTCCGCACCTCAAGGCTTTAGCCCGTGTTTCCCGTCTTTTAAAAGACAAATACTTTCGTGACAGTCTCAAGGCAGTCAAAGATAAGAAAGAAATACTCGAACTTGTTGCGCGTGAAGATGCGCAACTTGGTTAAGTTCAGCTGAACAAGGAACAATGTCCAGCAATCTTCTTAAGTGGTTGTACCCCGGCATGCAGATCAAGCGATGGGTATTTACGTCCCTCTTTGGTGTCTGTATCGTCGGTATTGGCGCATTTTTCTCTGCATATCCACATCCTTTTGTAAGCACGTTTGGCATGGTCATTGTTCTTTGCGGGATTGTTTTTACGGTCCTTGGCATCGGCAAAATGCTTATCTCGCTTATTACGATCCTGTTGCCGAAGCGCGAGCAGGATCTTGTCAATATCCTTTATCAGAAACGTTTTTTAGAGCGCGGGCCAAAGATTGTTGCTATCGGCGGCGGGCATGGTTTATCAAATTTGTTGCTGGCGCTTAAAGAGTATACCGCCAATATTACAGCGATCGTAACGGTTGCTGATAGTGGCGGATCGTCGGGCAGGTTGCGTGAGCAGTTTGACATCGTCGCGCCTGGTGATATCCGAAATTGTTTGGTCGCGCTGGCTGATGCTCCGGGGATAATGGGTGATCTTTTTCAGTATAGATTTCCTGAGAAATCAGAGCTTAAAGGGCACAACTTTGGCAATCTTTTTTTGACAGCTCTTTATGAGGTGGGTAATCGTGACTTTCGCCAGGCTGTTGAGTTAACAAGCAAGGTTTTGGCTATTCGCGGTAAGGTGGTTCCTTCGACTGTGGCTAATGTTCATCTGGTCGCGCTTTACCGTGACGGAAAGATCGCCGAAGGCGAGGCCAAGATACCGCGCTCAGGTGTCCCGATCGAACGTGTTTCACTGAACCCCGTTGATGCGGCGCCGACTGAAGAGGCCCTTGAGGCGATCAAGGATGCAGATGTTATCATTCTTGGCCCGGGAAGTTTGTATACAAGTGTCCTGCCCAATCTTGTGATCAAGGGGATCCCCGAGGCCATGGAGGCCTCATCGGCGTTTAAGATATATGTCTGTAATGTTATGACGCAGCAGGGTGAGACCGAGTCGTATACGGCTTGCGAGCATGTGAAGGCTTTAATTAACCATACAAACCGCAATATTATTGATGGTGTTGTGGTTAATGTTTGTGAGGTCATGGATAAAGAGGCATTGCAGCGTTATCGCAAAGAGAGTTCGATACCGGTTAGTGCTGATGTTGAAGAAATCCGCAGCATGGGGTACAAAGTTTTTGCTGAGGATCTTTTGGGTGTTAAGGATTATGTCCGCCATGATTCGCATAAATTGACAAAAGTTTTGATCGCGGCGATCGAGCGAAATCGCGTGATCAAGCGTTAAATTGAGATAAATATGCCCAGGATTGAGAAAGCTTTAATTATTAAATGCCGACAGGGCCTTCACGCGCGCCCTGCAGCTGTATTTGTTCAAATAGCAAATAAGTTTTCCTCTATGGTGTCGGTCCGCAAGGGCGGCGAAGAGGTTAACGGCAAATCCATCATGGGCATGTTAATGCTTGGGGCTGATTGCGGCAGTGAAGTCACGATGATTGTTGATGGAGATGATGCGGAAGTGATGTTTGTTGAGTTGGAGGCGTATCTTGCCAAAGAAGAATAAGCCTGAAATAGTTCTTAAGGGGATTCCTGCTGCATCTGGTATCGCTATTGGCACGGCATTCCTTATGGATCAGCAGGACTTTATTGTTCCAGAGCGCGCTATTTTTGATGATGAGATCCTTGTTGAGCTGGCTCGTTTCGAGGAGGCTATCAGCCGTACCAAAGACGAGATCATTAAGATCAAGGAAAAGATCACGGCTCAGGGCGGTGTTAAAGACGCACAGATCTTTGATGCGCATCTTTTGGTGCTCGAAGATGTAATGCTGATCGAGGATGTGGAGAAGCGTATCCGTTCCGAGAAACAGAGCGCCGAGTCAGTTTTTTCCAGGGTACTTAAGCGCTATGCTCAAGTTTTTGCGAAGATCCAGGATGATTATATCAAGGAGCGTTCAGCTGACATTGAAGATGTCGGCCGTCGTATACTTAAACATTTAATGGGTGAGACACGCACCCATGATTTTGATCAGCTTGCCGGTGACGTGATCATTGTTGCCCATGACATTTCCCCTTCCGATGCGGTTACCATGTTCGACAAAAAGATCATGGGTTTTGTTACCGACGTAGGCGGCCGTACGGCGCATACGGCCATTATTGCCAAATCTTTAGGCGTTCCGGCGGTTCTCGGGCTTAAGGATGCCACCTTGCGCATCAGTAATCAGGACCAGATCATTGTCGACGGCCGTAAGGGCGTCGTTATTATTAATCCTGATGAAGAAACGACGGAGCTGTATTTAAAAGAGAAGGAGAAAATCGCTCAGTATGAGGGGTCTGTGGCGCAAATGCCCGACGCTCCCAATGAGACACAAGACGGGCGGCGTATCCTTTTGATGGCGAATTTTGAAATGGACGGAGAGATCCCTGCCGTTAAGAAGTACCGCGCTGAAGGCATCGGGCTTTACCGTACAGAGTTCTTTTATATGAACCGGCTGGATCTCCCTACTGAGGAAGAACAGTATCAGGCTTACAAAAAGATCGCTGAAGCCATGTCTCCCAATCCGGTGGTCATCAGGACGCTTGATCTGGGTGGAGATAAGTTTATTTCGAGCATTCAGCTGCCTAAAGAAATGACGCCTTTTCTCGGTTCGCGCGCGATCCGTTTGTGTCTGGAGGAACAGGATATATTTAAAACGCAGCTCCGCGCCATTTTACGTGCTTCCTCCCATGGCAATGTCGGTATGATGTATCCCATGATCGCGGGCCCCGGTGAGTTGCGTGCGGCGAACGGGATACTT
The DNA here is from genome assembly GCA_002753465.1 of Candidatus Omnitrophota bacterium. Classification (GTDB taxonomy): domain Bacteria; phylum Omnitrophota; class Gorgyraeia; order Zapsychrales; family Fredricksoniimonadaceae; genus Fredricksoniimonas. The sequence continues at coordinate 81,086 of PEAF01000002.1, read as the reverse complement.
AAGGGAGTTAAGCAGCGTTTACGCGAGAAGAACATTCCTTTTAATGAGAATATGCCCGTCGGTGTGATGATCGAAGTCCCGGCGGCGGCTATGACGGCTGATCTTTTGGCGAAGGAATGTAATTTTTTTAGTATCGGAACCAATGATCTGATCCAGTACACACTTGCCGTTGACCGCGGTAACGAGAAAATGGCGCAGTTCTATGAGCCGGGGCATCCGGCTGTTTTGCGTTTGATCCGTCGCACGATCAGTGCGGCACATGATGCGAATATCAAGGTCAGTGTTTGCGGTGAGATGGCGAGTGACCCTACGTTAGCGATCATTCTGTTAGGGCTTGGTCTGGACTCTTTCAGTATGTCGCCATCCAGTATCCCGGTTATAAAGAAAGCCGTGCGTAGCATTCGTTTTTCAGATGCTCAGGAGTTGGCACGGCAGGCATTGCGTCTCAGTACAGGTCAGGAAGTTGAAGAGTTCATGACTTCTGAGCTTACCAAATTAGTCCCGGAATTTTATCATTATCATGGGAGGGCGGCGTGAAGGTTCTGATCCTTGCGGGTGGTTATGGGACGCGCTTGTATCCTCTTGTTAAAGACACGCCTAAGGCATTGCTTGAGGTTTGTGGAAAGACGCTCATTGACCATGTCCTGGAGAAAATCGTTCCTCTAGCCGGCGTTGAGGAAGTCTGTGTTGTTACCAATGACAAGTTTGTCGCTCTGCTTCAGGTGTGGGCGGATAAGAAGAAAAGTTTGCCGTTTCCCATAAAGGTGATCACTGACGGGACAAAAGTCCCCGAAGAACGGCTTGGCGCAGTCGGGGATATTCTTTTTGTAATAGAGAAAGAGAAGGTCAAAACTGATTGGCTTGTGGCCGGCAGTGATAATCTTTTTGATCAGGGGATCATTGATTTTATTGCATTTGCCCGTTCTAAAGCACCTCATGCTTCTGTTGGGGCGTATGATATTCGTGATATTCAAGCAGCGACCAAGTATGGCGTTGTGGCTGTTGATGCCACTGGGCGTATGACTTCCTTGGAAGAAAAGCCTGCGGCTCCTAAGTCGAGTATGATCTCCATGTGCCTTTACTATTTCCCCAAAGAGTCTTTGCCGCTTATCCGCCATTATGTGGATGAAACGCATGCAACAGATACGACTGGCGGGTGCATTCAGTGGCTTTACCAAAAGAGTCCAGTTTTTGGTTTTAAATTTCAGGGACAATGGTATGATATCGGCAGTTTGGAATCATATGATGAGGCGCAGAGAAGTTTTTTGAAGTAAATGTAGGAAGAGTTCATTTTATTAATTAACGAAAGGAAGAGAACACGTGAAAGGCAATTTTTTTATTACATCTGAATCAGTCGGTAATGGGCACCCTGACAAAGTTTGTGATCAGATCTCGGACGCTGTCCTTGACTCCGTTCTGAAGAATGATCCTAAGGGCCGTGTCGCGTGTGAAACCTTCATTTCCATGGGTCTTGTTATCGTCGGCGGTGAGATCACGACGACTTCTTTTATCGATGTTCATAAACTGGTGCGCGGTGTTTTGAATGGTATCGGTTACACTAGCCCGATCTATGGTTTTGATGCTAATACATGCGCGATCTTGAATGCGATCAATCAGCAGTCACCGGATATCGCCCAGGGTGTTGATGCGGGTGGTGCAGGTGATCAGGGTATTATGTACGGTTATGCGACGAATGAGACCAAGGAGTTGATGCCCCTTCCGATCACGTTAGCACATAAATTGGTCAAGCGTGTTGAAGATGTCCGTAAGAGCAAAGAGCTGGATTATCTCGGGCCTGATTGTAAGAGCCAGGTTACGGTTGAGTATGTTGACGGTCAGCCTAAGCGCATTGATTCTGTTGTTCTGGCGTGCCAGCATACAGAAAAGATCCTTGATAAGACAGGCAAGAAGATCACCGAGAAGTCACGCAATGAGATCATCAATGTCATTGCCATGCCTATCGTTAAGAATTTGATCGACAAGAATACAAAGTTTTATGTCAATCAGACGGGTAAATTCGTTGTGGGCGGACCACAGTCTGACACGGGCGTGACTGGTCGTAAGATCGTTGTTGATACCTACGGCGGGATTGTTCCTCACGGCGGCGGCGCTTTTTCAGGCAAGGATCCAACAAAGGTTGATCGTTCTGCAGCGTATGCGGCGCGTTATATTTCCAAGAACGTTGTTGCGGCGGGTATCGCGGCTAAGTGCCTGATCCAGCTGAGCTACGTCATCGGTAAGGCTGAGCCTTTGAGTATTTTTGTGGATACGTTTGGTACAGGCAAGATTGAAGAACAGAAGATCGTTGAGCTTATCCGTAAGAACTTTGATCTGACGCCCAAGGGCATCATCGGGATGCTTGATCTGCGTAAGCCTGTTTTTCAACGTACTGCTGCCTATGGCCATTTCGGCAATCCGGCTTACCGTTGGGAAAAGACAGATGTGGCTGCTAAATTAAAGAAAGATGCAGGGATCTAATGGTAGCTGCTGAATATAAAGTCAAAGACATGGGCCTTGCTGATCTCGGGCATAAACAGATCGCTATGGCTGAGAAAGAAATGCCTGGCCTGATGTCGTTACGCCGTAAACACGGTAAGCAAAAGCCTTTTAAGGGTGCCCGTATCATGGGGTCATTGCATATGACCATTGAGACGGCGGTGCTTATTAAGACGCTGGTGGCATTGGGGGCTGATGTCCGCTGGTGCAGCTGCAATATTTTTTCAACTCAGGATCAGGCAGCGGCTGCCATCGCGGATCTGGGTATTCCTGTGTTTGCGTGGAAGGGCGAGACGCTTGAGGAATACTGGTGGTGCACGAAAAAGGCGCTGGTATTTCCCGACGGCAAAGGGCCTGACCTTATTGTGGATGATGGTGGTGATGCGACCATGATGGTGCATCTTGGCTTGGCGGCTGAAAAGAATGCCAAGGTCCTTGATGTTAAGGCCGAGTGTGAGGATGAGAAATTGCTTTTTGCCTGTTTGAAGCAGACTTTAAAAGAAACGCCAAAGCTTTGGCATGGCATTACGCCTAAGATCAAGGGTGTTTCTGAAGAGACAACGACGGGTGTCCATCGTTTGTATCAGATGAAGAAAGACGGTAAGCTGCTGTTCCCGGCTTTTAATGTTAATGATTCAGTGACTAAGTCAAAATTCGACAATCTTTATGGTTGCCGTGAATCTTTGGCCGACGGGATCAAGCGTGCCACCGATATTATGCTTGCCGGTAAAGTGGCGCTTGTGTGCGGTTATGGTGATGTGGGCAAAGGATGTGCACATTCGCTGCGTTCTTATGGCGCGCGTGTCATTATTACCGAGATCGATCCTATCTGTGCATTGCAGGCGGCGATGGAAGGTTTTGAGGTCAAGACCATAGAAGATGCTCTCCCTGAAGCTAATGTTTTCGTGACGGCGACGGGAAATTGCGATATTATTACGGCTGAGCACATGAAGAAGATGAGAGACCACTCAATTGTCTGTAATATCGGGCATTTTGACAATGAGATCGGCGTTAATGATCTTTATAATATTAAAGGCATTAAGCATGTAAATATTAAGCCACAGGTCGATAAATATATTTTCCCTGATGGGCATTGTATTATTCTGTTGGCTGAAGGCCGCTTGGTTAACCTTGGTTGTGCGACGGGGCATCCGGCGTTTGTTATGTCTAATTCATTCACGAATCAGACTTTGGCGCAGCTTGAATTGTGGCAGAAGAAATATGCCGTAGATGTGTATCGTTTGCCTAAGCATTTGGATGAGGAAGTGGCTCGCTTGCACTTGGAAAATGTTGGTGCTAAACTTACTGTTTTAACGGCCAAACAGGCAAAGTATATCGGCACGGATGTTAAAGGTCCGTATAAGCCGGAACATTATCGTTATTGAGAAAACAATGGCGTCAAAGATCAAGAAAATAGGTGTTTTGTGTTCTGGTGGCGACGGCCCGGGGATGAATGCGGCTGTACGCGCTGTTGTGCGCAGCGGCATAAATTACGGGCTTAAGGTCGAAGGTATTATGCGAGGCTACCAGGGCCTGATCGATAATGACATGATGGAAATGGGGCCTCGGTCGGTTTCTGGTATTATCGGTCGCGGAGGCACGATTATTAAGACGGCCAGATCTCCTGAGTTTAGGACGGAAAAGGGCCAGCAGAAAGCTGTTAATACCTTAAAAAAACACAAGATCGACGCGCTTGTTGTTGTTGGCGGTGATGGTTCCTATTTGGGGGCGAACGAACTTTATTCCAAATGGGGTATACCGACGGTAGGTATACCGGGGACTATCGATAATGATCTTCATGGTACTGATCAGACCATAGGCTGTAATACAGCGATCAATACGGCATTAGAGGCCATCGATAAGGTGCGCGATACGGCGCATAGTATGGAACGTATTTTTATTGTTGAGGTCATGGGCAATCGGTCTGGTTATATTGCGATGCAGGTCGCGATGGGGTCAGGGGCTGAAGATGTGGTTGTGCCTGAGTTTAAGCCGGATTATTCGGCGATGTGCGATCGGATAACTAAAGGTGCCAAGAGGGGCAAGATCAGCTGGATCATTGTGGTATCAGAAGGGGTTGTTAAGGCAGCGTCCTTGGCTGAGTCTATTACTACGATGACAGGCCTTGAAACACGCTCTGTTGTTTTGGGGCATGTTCAGCGGGGTGGCAATCCATGCGCTTTGGACAGGATCCTTTCAACAAGATTGGGTGTTGCTGCGGTTGAAGAGCTTTTGAAAGGCAACGCCGGTAAAGCGATCGGTGTTATCCAGGATAAGATTAATATTGTGCCTCTTGTGGACGCACGCAAGCGGCCATTCGCAGAGTTTAATGAATATTATCGCCTTATCACGATGATGAGGTAATTATAAAGGAAGGGAAGTTGAAATGGCTAAGACGTATTATGACAAAGATGCTGATTTGAATGTTTTGAAAAATAAGACCATTGCCATTGTCGGTTATGGGATTCAGGGTCGCGGGCAGGCACTTAATTTACGCGACAGCGGGCTTAACGTTATCGTTGCACAGCGTGAAGGCGGCCCTAATTATCAGAAAGCCGTTGAAGACGGGTTCAAGCCCATGGACGCAGGTAAGGCCGCCCAGAAGGCTGATATTATTGTGATCCTGACTCAGGACCATTTATGTGCCGAGATCTATAAGAAGTCCATTCGCCGTCATATGAAAAGCGGTAAATCGCTGGTATTTTCACATGGTTTTAATATTCATTTCGGTCAGATCAAGCCGCCGGCTGATGTTGATGTGTGGATGATCGCGCCCAAGGGTCCGGGTTCATTTGTTCGTCGTCAGTATGAAGAGGGCAAGGGTGTTCCTTGTTTGGTCGCTATTCATCAGGATGCTTCTGGCAACTCATTAAAAGAGGCGTTGGCGTATGCCAAGGGTCTGGGTGGAACGCGTGCTGGTGTTTTTGAGACCACGTTCAAGGAAGAAACGGAGACAGATCTTTTTGGTGAGCAGGTTGTTCTGTGCGGTGGCACCAGTGAGTTGATCAAGGCTGGTTTTGATACGTTGGTTGAAGCAGGGTATGCCCCTGAAATGGCGTATTTCGAGTGTTTACATGAGTTAAAGCTCATTGTTGATATTATTTATGAAGAGGGCATTGCCGGCATGCGTAAGCGTGTTTCTGACACAGCTGAGTACGGTGATTATACCCGTGGCCCGCGCATTGTTACGGATAAGACGCGCAAGGAAATGAAAAAGATCCTCGCCGAGATCCAGAAGGGGAAGTTTGCCCGTGAATGGATGAAGGAGAATAAAACCGGCCGTGTTAATTTCGTGAAAATGCGTCAGGATCAGGATAAGCATCCTATTGAAGAAGTAGGCAAGCGACTTCGTGGCATGATGTCTTGGATAAAAAAATAAGGCGTGCTAATTAAGTCCGACAAAAGCCGCATGCCTAAGAGCATGCGGCTTTTTTATTATTGAAAGTGAGTATTTATGAAAAAAGAAGAGAAGATTATTATTTTTGATACAACTCTGCGCGACGGCGAGCAGGCTCCGGGCGCCAGCATGAATCAACGTGAGAAGCTGGAGGTGGCTCTGGCGTTGGAGCGGCTGGGCGTTGATATTATTGAGGCTGGTTTTCCTGTGATCTCAAAAGGAGATTTTGAATCAGTCGAGATGGTTGCCAAGAAGGTCAAACACTCAACGGTAGCTGGGTTGGCAAGGTCGATCAAGAAGGATATTGATGCGGCTGGTGAGGCATTGAAGTCTGCCAAGCGCGGGCGTATCCATGTTTTTCTGGCGACGTCAAAGATACATCTGGAGCATAAGCTGAGGAAGTCGCCCGATGAGATCGTGCAAATGGCGGTCGATGCTGTCAAGGCGGCGCGGCAATGGACCGATGATGTTGAGTTCTCGCCTGAAGACGCGTCACGCTCGGAGAAAACATTCCTTTACCGTGTCCTGGAGGCTGTTATTAAAGCGGGTGCGCGTACAGTCAATATCCCGGACACTGTAGGCTATGCTATGCCCGAGCAGTATGGAAAATTGATTACAGATATCCGTAACAATGTGCCGAATATCGACAAAGCGATCATATCTGTTCATTGTCACAATGATCTGGGTTTGGCGGTAGCCAATTCATTGGCAGCGGTCAAGTGTGGTGCGCGGCAGGTTGAGTGCACTATTAACGGGATCGGCGAGCGTGCAGGTAATGCGGCCATGGAAGAGATCGTCATGGCGATCCGGACACGTTCAGATTATTTTGGCGTTTCCACGGGTATTAATACCCCCGAGATCTGCCGCGTTTCCCGTTTGGTCAGTAAATACACGGGGTTTGTTATTGCTCCGAATAAATCTATCGTGGGAGGTAATGCTTTTCGCCATGAGTCAGGTATTCATCAGGATGGCGTGCTGAAAGAGCCGACAACTTATGAGATCATTCGTCCTGAAGATGTCGGCTTTACAGGTACCGGGCTTGTTTTGGGTAAACATTCGGGACGTGCGGCGCTCAAGGCCAGGTTGAAGCATCTGGGTATTGAATTAAGTGATGCAGAATTGCTGCGCGCGTTCGGGCGGTTTAAGGACCTGTGTGATAAAAAGAAAGAGGTCTTTGACGAGGATCTGGTGGCGATTGTTGAGGATGAGGTCCAGGAGGTCAAGGATGTCTGGACGTTGGATTCTTTGATCGTTACCAGCGGGACGAAAATACCGCCTGATGTCAGGATGACATTAAGGTCTTCGGGTAAGGTATTTCAGCAGCAAGCTACCGGTGACGGACCTATTGATGCATGTTATGTGGCTATTGACACGGTCACTGGTATGAGGGGTAAACTGCTCAACTACAGCATCCAGTCGGTCACGGAAGGCCAGGATGCCATGGGTGAGGTTCGTGTTCGTGTGAATTTTGACGGACAGAAGATCATGGGTATCGGCGCATCGACGGATGTTATTGAGGCATCAGTTAAAGCTTATTTGAATGCGGTTAATAAGGCCTGCATTGCGGCGGCTTCTAAAAAGACAAAGGGCAAGGCCATTGATTTTGGCCTTCAGCCTTAGGAGATTTATGTCTGACCATCAAACGACGTATGGACTGGTTGGCTACCCTTTGGGGCATAGCCTTTCGCCTGTAATGCATAATACAGCTTTTAAGGCGTTAGGCGTCGACGCTGTCTACAACCTTTTTCCCATGAAAGAAGAAGCGCTAGAGTCTTTCTTCAAGGGCCTTAAGGATAAAGAAAGTCCTATTTTTGGCCTCAATGTGACCGTGCCGCATAAAGAAAATGTCATACCTTTCCTTGACGGGATGAATCCTTTTGCTGCCAAGGTTGGTGCGATCAATACCGTTGTTATTACGCCGGAGCGAAAGCTGATCGGTTTTAATACAGATGGCCCTGGCTTTTTAACACATCTTACTGAAGAGGGGTTTGATCCTAAAGATAAAAGGATCGCGATCCTTGGTGCAGGAGGAGCGTCGAGAGCCTTGATCAGTGTTTTTTGTTTACTGGCAGATAAACCGCGTTCGATCAAAGTTTATGATGTTGATCCGGAACGTGCTCAAGCCTTAATCAGAGATCTTTCTGCCCGTATGGATACTGGACGTGTGGAAGTCGTTAATTGTATCGATGATCTGGACATTGAACTTTCAGATCTTTTGATCAATGCCACACCTATTGGCATGAAGCCGACGGATCCGTGCCTTGTCAGCGAAGAGCTGTTGCATGCCAATATGATGGTTTATGATCTGGTTTACAATCCTGCGCAAACAAAGCTTTTAGCCATGGCCAAGGCCAAAGGTGCCAAAACGGTTAACGGGCTTAAGATGCTTTTTTATCAGGGGGTTCTGGCGTTTCAACATTGGGCCGAGATGCAGTTGCCGGAGAATATTAAGGATAAGATGTGGTCTGAACTTCAGAAAGCGAGTGCTGCGAAATAATGCTAGTCGATGCTGAGATTTTCTTGCGTGTTTCATTTTTTATATGCGGTGCCTTGATCGGCAGTTTTCTTAATGTCTGTATTGTCCGTCTTCCCAGGAGCCAGTCCATTGTTTTTCCGGCGTCGCATTGCCCTAAGTGCAAAAAGCCCATCGCATGGTTCGATAACATCCCTATAATCAGTTATCTTTTACTGCGCGCTAAATGTCGCGCCTGCCGCACGCACATCCCGTTCCGCTACTTCTTTGTCGAACATTTCACAGCGATCATTTTTATGTGGACGTATGTTCTGCTAGGGCTTTCATGGTCGATCATTCCCGCACTTATTTTATTATCTGGACTGATCGTGGCTTCATGGGTCGATATTGAGTGGCGTATTATTCCTGATGAGATCAGCGTTGGAGGTATAGCTGTCGGTTTATTGGTAAGTGCGTTGATCCCGGGGCTTCATAAAGGGCCGGCGACCGAGGTTTTGTTAACAGGCAGTACCGTTTCACTTATTTTGGCTGGCAGTTGTATGGGGCTTCATCTTATCAAGATACTGCGCCGTAAACTTCCCTTTGAACGTGAAGACAAAGAGATATTCGCCGTTGGTTTAACGTTACTGGCATTGCAGTGGACAGCGCTTGTCGCGGCACGCATGATCCCGGGTTTAGCTGTTTATTTGTCGGCTTTAGCTGATGCTTTCCAGGGTGTCATTGTCGGTGCTTGTTCTTTATGGGTGACAGGGTTGTTGGGTGAAGTGATCATTACCAAGCGCATAGTGACTGAATTTGATTTTAAAGGTATTGTGGATGATCCTTTGGCGTTATTGGCGGATCTTCAAGCGCATAGTTACATCGATGCGCTGGGGAATCTTCAGCCCGCTTTCCGTGAGGTCAAAGTGGTCGGCAATTTGAAACTCGGGCATGCTTTTGAGCCTAAACGTAAAGACATCTTTGAAATGCTTTATGCTGTTGATGAGGGTGGAGTTATGGGCTGGGGTGATGTTAAGCTTTTGGCCATGGCGGGTGCTTTCCTTGGATGGCAGTTAGCCTGTGTCGCCTTTTTTGTTGCACCTTTTTTCGGTGCCGTTGCCGGCCTTGTTAAAATGCTTCGAAAACAGGACACGGCCATCGCTTACGGCCCATTTCTGGCCATGGGCATAGTCGTTAGTCTTTTCTGGGGTGACAAGGTCATCCGCTGGGTCCTTCAGATGTATTCAATTAGTTAATCAGGTTGGGAACTTTATTGTATCGGCCCTTGTCTAAATAAAAGAAGGCTGTAACGGAGTGTATCATGGGTGGTGAGGATTGTTCTTTTGAGGATATATATCGCGGCCACTCGGGTATGGTTTATCGTTTGGCTTTGCGTATGCTAAGCCGTGTAGAAGATGCTGAAGAGGTAACACAGCAGGTTTTCTTGGCGGTTCATAGGAGTCTTAAAACGTTTGAAGGGAAAGCGTCGTTAAAAACATGGATATACCGTATCGCTGTTAACTGTTCTTTGAATCTGCTCAAGAAACGCAAAAACAGGTTTGAGGTTCCCTGGATGGAGGGTTTTGACCCGGCAGACACCAAAAGTGTTACTGAGCAAAAGATAGCCGCTGAAGAAGGTCAGAGTAAGGTTGCGGACCTTCTGGAGTGTTTAAATGAGGATCAAAAGGTATGCATTCTCTTAAGGGCTCAGGAAGGGTTGACGTATGAGGAGATTGCCGATGTTTTGCATATCAATGTGAATACGGTGCGTTCTAGATTGAGCCGTGCACGCATGACGCTGATCGCGCAGAAGAAAGGTTTATTATGAATTGTGGCCAGATCAAAGATATCCTGCTGACAGATTTTCTGGATGGCCGCCTTTCCTTAGAAAGCACAAAGACGGTTGATGAGCATTTATCAGGTTGCTTGGCGTGTCGCGCACTTTTAATGTCCGCCCAACAGGTGGATGCCCAGATCAAATCTGTACCTGTCATCGAGCAGGCGCCATTTCATGTATGGGCCAGGATAGCGAATAAGATTGCGCAGCCTGTTTTTTGCTGGCAAGATTTTCTCGGATGGGGAGGAAGGTCAAGGTTCGTTTATGGCAGTGTGATGGCGGGATTGATCGTTATATTGTTTGTTGCCAACCCTATTCTTTCGCAAAGAAGGATGGCGACAGCTGATTCCGACGCAGATATCGTTATGCAGCTTGTGTATGCGGATGAAGATTCTTTTTTTATTGAAGCAGATTTGTCTGGGATTGATCTGGGCAGTATCGATTATTTGTAACTGGGTAAGGTTTTTAATAACGGGAGGTAGTCGTATGAGGTTTAAGTATTTATTGGGTTTTATTGTTGTAGCGGGAACGATGTTGTTTATAAGTTCAGCGTCCTTTGCTGTGGAAAATCAGGCGGCTGCTCCTCATGAAGGAAAGAAGCAGGCGCATGCACAGAATGATCCGTGGGCAATCGGATTGACAGAGGAACAGCGTACACAAATGAAGGCTTTACGTGATGAGGGCCGAACAAAGACGGAGTTGTTAAGGGCCGAGGTTAAAACAAAGAAGGTTGCCTTAAAAGAAGAAATGAATGCTGTAAATCCTGATCGTGCGAAGGCCGTGGCTATTGTCAAAGATATCGTTGCTCTTGAAGAACAGCTTTCGCTTCTTTATATCGATGATGTTTTTAAAGTCAGAAATATCCTGACCGCTGAGCAATACCAGAAGATGCGTGAGATGCGTGGTAAGAAAAAGAGCTCAAGGAAAGATCGTCGCAATGACCAGGAACACGGGGATAGCGAGAATAAAGATTTGAAATGAAAAAACATTTCGTATATTTCATTTTCTAAATATAATACCCATCTCCATTACATTTTGTAGGGGATGGGTATTGTATTTTTGTTCATTTAGAGTGTTTGATTTAACGGAGAGGTGCCAGAGTGGCCGAACGGGGCGGTCTCGAAAACCGTTGTATCCGCAAGGATACCCAGGGTTCGAATCCCTGCCTCTCCGCCATTTTTACTGTGTAAAAATGACGTGGCATTGCTAAAAGCAATGCCAGCGTCTCGTGCCTCAGCTATTTGCCGATGAACAAGTTCCTCTGCAAATAGCTTCGTCACGATCCGCAAGATTCAGGGGAACTCGGCCTTCGGCCTTGTTTCCCTGCTACAAATTGGAGGGCCGTGTGTCAATATTCTTTGATCCCCGCAAAAGAAAGCCGCGTGTATGGACATATCTTTCATTCATTGTCATAACAGGAATGGTTGCCGGCGGTTTCTTTTTCTATGGCAAGCAGAGAGATGCTGAGCGTTCCAGGGAGTTGGAGCGACAGGGCGCGGTGCAGAACTTCTAGGACAATTTTATGCCTCATGCCATTCTTCTAATTTCATGTCCGGATCAAAAAGGCATAACTGCCGCCGTCACAGATTTTGTTTTCAAGCGCGGCGGCAATATCCTTGACGCAGCACAGCATGCTGATGCTGAGTCGGGGGCATTTTTTATGCGTATCGAGTGGGCTATGGCGGGTTTTACGGTGCCACGAGCGACCATCAGCCGTGAGTTTCAGCCTTTGGCCGAAAAGTTTAAAATGTCGTGGGAGCTTTACTTTACGGACGTTCCGGTTAAGATGGCGATCTTTGTTTCAAAGCAGTTGCATTGTTTGTATGACCTTCTTTTTCGTTACAGGTCCGGACAGTTGCCGCACGCTAAGATTGAACTGATCATCAGCAATCATCATGATGCTGAGGACCTGGCGCATCAATCGGGTATTGACTTTCTTCATGTGCCTGTTTTGGCAGAAACAAAAAGGGCGGCTGAGGAGATCCAGTTGGCGGCTTTGCAGGCTAAAGGTGTAAATCTTGTTGTTCTGGCACGCTATCATCAAATTCTGACCGATCAGTTCATTCAGCAGTACCCTAATGCCATTATTAACATCCATCACTCTTTCTTGCCGGCATTTGTTGGGGGTAGTCCGTATGCTCAGGCTCACCAGAAGGGTGTCAAGCTTATAGGTGCAACCAGTCATTATGTTATTGAGGCGCTTGATCAGGGGCCCATTATCGAACAGGACGCTGCACGTATCAGCCATCGTTATGCGATCCATGATCTGATCGAGGAGGGGCAGGATCTTGAGCGTGTTGTTTTATATCGAGCTATTCGCTGGCATCTGGAACGTAAGGTCCTGTGTTACGGCAATAAAACGGTTGTTTTTGAATGACCCTTCAGTAAAGCCGCGGTTCGTTTGAAAATCCCTTTACACAAATCGAAAAGTATGTAAAATATTTGGATTCTTCAGTTAAACATCGGTATTTCCCTATATATGTCAGTCGAGAGTCATGTAAAGATCGTTTCATCTGTTCCGGCCTGTAAACTTACGGCCCTTTGGGATATTCTGCCCTGCGCATGAGCGCAGGGTTTTCTGTTTTGCGGCAAAATACATTAAAGAAAGAGGCATGAAAATGGCACGTAAATTCTACACACTTGATGGCAATGAAGCGGCAGCTTATGTCGCTTATCGCGTTAGCGATGTGATCGCGATCTATCCGATCACCCCTTCATCCAATATGGGTGAGTTTTCCGACGAATGGGCGGCTATGGGCGTTAAGAATATCTGGGGTGTTGTTCCCATGGTTCAGGAAATGCAGTCTGAGGCCGGTGCTGCGGGCGCTGTGCATGGAGCGCTTCAGGCGGGCGCTATGACGACGACATTCACGGCGTCGCAGGGTCTGCTGTTAAAAATCCCTAATATGTACAAGATCGCCGGCGAGTTGACGCCCGCTGTCTTCCATGTTTCTGCGCGCTCATTGGCTGCGCAGGCATTGTCGATCTTTGGTGATCATTCTGATGTTATGTCCGCCCGTCAAACCGGTTTTGCCATGCTGGCATCGACCAATGTCCAGGAATGTATGGACATGGCGCTGATCTCGTATGCCGCGTCGCTTGAGAGCCGTATCCCTTTCATGCATTTCTTCGACGGGTTCCGTACGTCCCATGAAGTTGCCAAGATCGAACTTCTTGACGAGGCTGATATCAAGGCCATGATCAATGATGATCTGGTTATTGCGCACCGCAACCGTGCGTTAACGCCTGATAAGCCTGTGATGCGTGGAACTGCACAAAATCCTGACGTCTATTTTCAGGGTCGTGAAACGGTTAATCCTTTCTATATCAAGTGCCCGGATATCGTACAGGCCCAGATGGACAAGTTTTCCAAGTTACTTGGCCGTCAGTACCGGATCTTTGATTATTACGGCGCGCCTGATGCAGAGCGTGTGATCATTCTGATGGGCTCCGGTTGTGAGACTGTTCAGACCACGATCGACCATTTCGCTGCAAAGGGAGAGAAAGTCGGTGTTCTTAAGGTTCGTTTATACCGTCCGTTCTCGATTAAGCATTTCATTAACGCTTTGCCTAAGTCGGTCAGGACCCTGGCGGTCCTTGATCGCACCAAGGAGCCTGGCTGCGCCGGTGAGCCGCTTTATCAGGATGTGGTCAACGCCTTATTCGAAGCGCAGCAGGAAGGCGTTCTTAAGTCAGTGCCTAAGGTTATCTGTGGTCGTTACGGGTTGTCGTCCAAAGAATTTACACCGGCGATGGTTACGGCCGTATTCGATGAGATGAAGAAAGCTGATGCCAAGAATCATTTTACGGTAGGTATTAACGATGATGTTTGCCACACCAGCCTTGAGATCAATGAGGCATGTGTTGTTGAAGATCCTAAGAGTGTCTGCTGTCTGTTCTACGGTTTAGGAGCTGATGGTACGGTTGGAGCAAACAAAGCGACCATCAAGATCATCGCCGAGAATACGCCGAATTATGGACAGGGGTATTTCGTGTATGATTCAAAGAAGTCCGGTTCGATGACCGTGTCTCACTTACGATTCGGGCCGAACCCGATCCGTGCGCCGTATTTGATCTGCCGAGCGAATTTTATTGCATGCCACCAGAATATTTTCCTGGAGAGATATGACATGTTAAAGGATGCAGCTGAAGGAGCTGTATTCCTTCTTAATTCGACGGTGTCTGCGGATAAAGCGTGGGATTCTTTGCCGCGTCCGATCCAGGCGCATGTCGTTGAGAAGAAACTTAAATTCTATGTTATTGATGCTTCTCATGTGGCCTTGAAGACCGGTATGGGCGGGCGCATCAACACGATCATGCAAACATGTTTCTTCGCGATCTCTGGCGTTTTGCCGCGTGAAGAGGCTATCAATCAGATCAAGAAGTCCATTCAAAAGGCCTATGGCAAAAAGGGTGAAGACGTCGTTCAGCAGAACTTTAAGGCTGTTGATGAGACCTTGGCTAATTTGCACGAAGTGAAAGTTCCTGCGGCCGTGACCAGTAAGGTCGAGTTCAAGGCTCCTGTCTCCGGTATCCCGACTGAATTCGTCAAGAACGTTACAGCTGAGATCATCGCCGGTCGCGGCGACAAACTGCCTGTCAGTAAAATGCCTATCGATGGCACATTCCCAACAGGTACGACCAAGTATGAAAAGCGCTGCATTGCTTTAGAGTGCCCTGAGTGGGATTCTGAGGTTTGCATCCAGTGTGGTAAGTGTGTCATGGTATGTCCGCATGCTGTTATTCGCAGCAAAGTTATCAGTGAAGAGAATCTTAAGGGAGCCGATGCGTCTTTCGTTACAACGGCGGCTAAGGATAAGGAATTTGCGGGTATGAAATTCCGCATTCAGGTTGCTGCTGAGGATTGCACCGGTTGCGGCGTGTGTGTTTCTGCCTGTCCCGCAAAGAACAAGAAGGATCCGACGAAGAAGGCTATCAATATGGTCTCAATTGCTCCGATCCGTGATCGTGAAGCTAAAAATTGGGAATTTTTCTTCAATCTTCCTGATGCCGATCGTTCCAAGATCAAGCAGGGTACAGTTCGCGGCGCGCAGTTCCTTCAGCCTTTGTTCGAGTTCTCCGGTGCTTGCGCAGGTTGTGGAGAAACACCGTATATCAAAATTGTCACGCAATTGTTCGGTGACCGTGCCATTATTGCGAATGCCACGGGTTGCACGTCCATCTACGGCGGCAACCTTCCGACAACGCCATATACGAAGAATTGCGACGGGCGCGGGCCTGCCTGGTCAAATTCGCTCTTTGAGGACAATGCGGAGTTTGGCCTTGGGTTCCGTCTTTCGATCGATAAAAAGGCGGATCATGCTGCGATGCTGTTAAAGACGCTTGAGGCTCAGGTTGGCTCAGAATTGGTTAATGCTATTTTGACGGCTAATCAGATCGATGAAGCTGATATCTTTGAACAGCGCAATCGCGTAGAAGCGCTTAAGAAAAAGCTGGCTGGTAATTCATCACTTGAGGCCAAGCATCTTTTGTCGCTGGCGGACTATCTTGTTAAAAAGAGCGTCTGGATCTTCGGCGGCGATGGTTGGGCATATGACATCGGCTTCGGCGGCTTGGACCATGTTCTGGCACAAGGTCGCAATGTTAACATCATGGTCATGGATACTGAAGTTTACTCAAACACGGGTGGCCAGGCGTCAAAGTCAACGCCACGTGGTGCTGTTGCCAAGTTCGCTGCGGGTGGAAAGCAGATGCCTAAAAAGGATCTTGCGCGCATGATCATGACTTACGGCAATGTTTATGTGGCCACTGTTGCTGTTGGTGCCAAAGATGAGCATACGGTCAAGGCTATCATGGAAGCAGAGAAGTATCAGGGCGCTTCTCTGATTCTTGCTTACAGCCATTGTATTGCGCATGGTATCAATATGGCAGGCGGTCTTTCTGAGCAGAAGTCAGTCGTTGATTCAGGTCACTGGCCGCTGTTCCGCTATAATCCGGATCTCATTAAGGAAGGTAAAAATCCTCTAACTTTGGATTCCGCTGCACCTAAGATGAATTTCAAGGATTATGCTTATGGCGAAACGCGCTTCAAGTCATTGACAAAATCGAAGCCTGAAGAGGCGGAGCGTTTGATCAAGTTAGCTCAGGAAGATGTTAATTCCAAGTGGGCGGCATATGAGTCCCTTGCTGCGCAGGTTGCAGCGTCTGTCAAGTCTGTTCAAGCGTAGTTCGTTTGGAATTGATCTGCTTAGGGTAAGGTTGTCTTGCCCTAAGCGGATTTAAATATAAAAAGGAAGGGTTTTTATGTCACTCGATGCCGCCGGTGAAGTAGTCGCGGATGTTAAGGTCAAGATTGCAAATCTCAAGAAGGTATTTAATCCCAAGAGCGTAGTGGTTGTCGGGGCGTCATCAGAACCGGCCAAAGTCGGCTATCAGGTTCTCAATAATATCGTCAAGAACGGGTTTAAGGGCAAGATATACCCCGTCAATAAGAAGTCGACGGAGATCCTGGGCGTCCCCTGTTTTCCTTCTGTGACCGCATGTCCGACGGACATTGATTTTGCCGTCATCGCTGTTCCGGCACCTATGGTCGAGGGTGTTCTTAAAGAATGTGCTGCCAAGAATGTAAAGGGTGCCGTTATCATTACTTCCGGTTTTTCCGAGATCGGTAAGAAAAAGGAGGAACAGGCGCTTAAGGATCTGGCTGATAAACATGACATTGCTCTTTTAGGTCCGAATACATTTGGTTTTGTATATACGCCTTCAAACCTTAATGCTTCTTTCGGTCCTCAAAATGTTACGGCGGGGAAGATCGCCTTTATTTCTCAGAGCGGCGCTTTGGGTATTTCGCTGATGGGTTGGACCATGATGGAAAAGATCGGGCTTGCTTCGGTCGTTAGTTTGGGGAATAAAGCGGATATCGGAGAGAAAGAGCTGATTGAATATTTTAATGATGATCCGAATGTCAGCGTTATTTTGATCTATATGGAAGGCATTAAGGATGGTCGTCAATTTATGACCACCAAGATCAAAAAGCCTGTGGTCATTTTGAAGTCCGGGACATCTACGCGTGGCGCTCAGGCAGCGGCTTCACATACAGGTTCATTGTCAGGCTCTGACAAGATCTATACGGCGGCGTTCAATCAATTGGGAATGTTGCGTGGCCGTACATTCACCCAGGCATTCGCCAGTGCCTGCGCCTTATCAATGCCTGAACCCAAGGGTGATGATACGTTGATCATTACCAATGGCGGCGGTATCGGCGTCAGTGCGACGGATGAGTGTGATAATGCCGGTCTTAAACTATTTGAAGATCATGTTTGGCTTGAGGAAAAATTCCGTCCGACCATGCCTGAGTTCGGCTCTACTAAAAATCCTATCGATGTGACAGGTGGCGGCGGACGTGAGGGCTATCAAAAGGCTGTTCGTGTTGCATTGGCTGAAGACCGCATCCATTCTGTGATCGTTCTTTATTGTGAAACGGCTGTTTTGGACCCCGTTGAAGTTGCCAGGGCTGTTGTTGATGAGTATAACGCTGTTAAACGCAATAAGCCTCTGGTTGTGACCATGGTTGGCGGCGAGCGCTCACGTCAGGCCATTCAGATCCTTAATGAGAATCAGATACCCGCGATGACAGAGGTCCGTGAAGCTGTCGCTGGTTTGAAATCCCTCTATCAGTGGAAGGAAATTTGTGCACGTCCCAAGGAGAAGGTGAAAACACCCGAAGCCCCTGCAAAAGCACTGGAAGTCATCGAGCGCGTCCGTAAAGAAGGTCGTACGTTCCTCTTAGAGCATGAATCACGTGAAGTTTTTGAAGCCTGCGGTGTGCCAATGCCTAAATGGGGTTTTGCGACGTCAGCTGATGAAGCGGTCAAGATCGCTGAAAAAACGCAAATGTATCCTGTTGCCATGAAGATCACGTCCGTGGATATTATTCATAAGTCAGATGTAGGCGGCGTTATACTTAATATTAAGAATGCAGATGAAATGCGGGCCAAGTTTGATCAGATGATGGAGACGGTTAAGAAAAATGCGCCTAATGCGAAGCTTTTGGGTGTTAACCTTTGCCAGATGGTCGATGGTTTGCAGTGCATTGTTGGCATGAATAAAGACCCTCAGTTCGGTCCGGCCGTTATGTTTGGCCTTGGAGGGATATTCGTTGAGGTTCTTAAGGATGTTTCTTTCCGCATTGTTCCCTTTGGGGAGGGAGAGGCTAAGCGATTGATCGGTGAGATCAAAGCCAAGAAGCTTTTGGACGGGTATCGCGGCCAGGGTGCGCATAAAGAATCGATCATTAAGACCCTTCTTGCTGTGCAGAAGATCGCAGAGCATGTAAAAGAAGTGGACATTAATCCTCTGATCACCAATAAAGACGGTTCTTTTGCAGTTGATGCGCGTATTATTATTTGATTCGTTGTTCTTTTAGAAAAGCTTGTTTGTTTTGGAGAGGTGGCCGAGTGGTTGGCCAGCTTTTCTGGAATAAGTTTGTTGACGCTGGCACAACGCTGAATGCCGTTGTTTGAAAGCAGCGCTTTGTTCTTTTAGATTGCTTTATTTGTTTTGGAGAGGTGGCCGAGTGGTTGAAGGCGCACGCCTGGAAAGTGTGTGTATGCAGAGATGTGTACCGAGGGTTCGAATCCCTCCTTCTCCGTATTCTTTAGTTACGCATATAGGGATTCGAAGAATCATCGTGGGATCTTTATTTTAGACGAAATTTAAATATTATTTAATCTTTTTAAAACCCTTTCTTATACAGAAAGGGTTTTTTCTTTTTATATTCCATGAACTTTAAATTAGCTGTAAACTACTCTTAGTTAATAGTTATTTTTGGAGATCTGTATGCGTATAAAATATTTATTCTTATTGTTTGCGATCTTTGGTATATCAGTAATTTATGGCTGTGGAAAAACAGAGACAAAGACAATTAAGATCGGTGGGATATGGGATCTTACCGGTCCAACCAGCGATGCGGCTATTCCTTTTTCTGATGGTGAGCGGGATTATGTTGCTTATGTTAATTCGCGTGGTGGTATCAACGGTTTGAAGGTCGAACTTATTTATGATGATTACGCCTATAATATCCCCCGAGCTGAGGAGCTTTATCGTAAACTTGTGAATGATGATAGGGTGATCGCTATTTTAGGCTGGGGTACAGGCGACTCTCAGGTCTTGCATGGTAAGGCTGCTGTCGATAAAGTCCCGTTTATCCCGTGTTCACTGACAGAAGACCTTTCTGATGTTGTAACGGCGCCGTACAATTTTCTGATTGCTGCATCATATTCAGATCAAATGAAGATAGCTTTGAAATACATTCTAGATAACTGGACCGATAAGACGCGTAAGCCAAAGGTTGCCTTTTTCTACAATGACACGTCATTCGGAAAATCCCCTATTCAAGCCGGACGAGACTATGCCAGGGCTAATGGCATTGATCTTGTGAGTGAACAGATAGTCGCTTTATCAGCATTGGATGCCTCTGAACAAATAAAGGCCGTTATAGACGCAGGTGGTGCCGATTACGGTATCATCAATCAGACAGCAACGGCTACAGCAACAGTCGTTAGAACGAGCAACCGATTGAATAGTAAAATTCAGTTCATAACTTTGAATTGGGGTGTCGATGAAAAAGTGCAGTCATTGACCGGGCAGGCGGGAGAGGGGTTGTTGGGTGTAAATCCATTTGCATTTCCCTATGAAGATCTTCCTGGAATGGTCGAGATCAGAGCCGCAATGCCAGTTTTGGGACGCGATCTTAATACTGTAGGCTTAAGGTATTTGCAAGGCTGGGTTACCGCCAAAGTTCTTTTGACAGCTATTGAGAGAACGGCGCCAAACCTTTCAGGGGAGAATCTCAGGCATTCGTTAGAGAGCATCAAAGATTTTGATACCGGGGGGATCACTTCTCCTATCACGTTTGCTCAAGATCGTCATAAGGGCGCTGTTGTACTGAAGATGCATCAAATAAGAAATGGACGCTGGGAAGTTCTTAAGGATCATATAGAGGTTTTGAAATGATGGCTGGTCAGACTAAATGGTTCCAGAGATCAGAACAACCTGAGTACCATTTAAAGCCGTGGCAACGTGTTTCCACGGTTCTTCTTTCGAGCATGATCCTTTTAGCGCTTTTAATTCTCGCCATGGGGTCAATGGCCTATTATCAGGTTCGGCTGACGCAGGGCATTATCAAAGAATCCATGGTTCGTAGCGATGGCCGTTATTTGAGTACGCGTATTCGCGTGGAGGGGCTGTTCCTCTCTGATCTGATGTCGCAATATGTCATACATGAGGGTGAAGATAGCAGGGTCAGGCTTCGCGTTATCTTTGAAGAGTCTTCGCGCCGGATAGAGGAACTCTTTCGTCAGGCGTCTAACACATTTGAAGGTCGTGAACTGCTCGCTGTTGAGCGAGTGAACGGGCAGGTTAAGGGATTTTTGAAACAGGCCCAGTTATTGATGGATACGCATGATCAGGAAAGGGGGTATGGGGTCCGTACAAAGGCTGTTTTGACCGATATGGCCATTTTACGTGAACCCATGCTCGATGCCATTCGTTCACTTGAAGACATTGAGACGGATAATTTAGATAAAGCCCGACGAAAGGCGCAGTTCGTGGCTCAACGGTCATTATTGATGATCGTGAGCGTCGGTGGGGTTATTCTTTTGCTCTCATTATTCATTGCTTTCTTGAATATCCAGAGGATATTTTTTCCTTTGATCGATATTCAGCGTGCCGTAGAATCTATCTCAAACGGAAAATTAGACCATCCGATCCAGTCTGCCCGTCACGATGAATTCGGGGTTTTAGCCATCGCATTTAATCACATGATGGCACAAATGCGTGCACTTATCGGCAGCCTTGAGCAGCGTGTCACGCACCGGACAGAGCAATTATCTGATTCGAATCTGAAGCTACAGGAAGAGATCCTGGAGCGTAAACATGCCGAAGAAGACCTTTTAATGGCTTATAATGAGCTTAAGAAAATGCAACGGCAACTGGTTCACTCTGAGAAAATGGCCACGGTCGGTCAGCTTGCAGCGGGCGTTGTGCATGAGATTAATAACCCGGTCGCATTTCTGATGAACAATATGGAAATGTTAAAAGAATATACACAGGCAACGGCACGGGTAGTTGAGAAATACATCGAGATCGAGAAGGCTGCTTTTGTTGATCAGGGTAAGTTTAAGGGTTTAGTTAATGACCTTGATAGTTACAAGAAGGAAGTTAATTTTGATTTTGTCCTGACAGACATGATCAAGCTGCTTGAAGAAATGGATGATGGCTTTGAGCGGATCAAGAAGATCGTTGTAGATTTGAAGACTTTCTCACATGCTGACAATGAGCGTAAGGAGATTGCGGATCTTAATAAATTAATTGATTCAGCTTTAAATATTGCCAGGAACGAGTTGAAGTATAAAGTCAGTATCGTTAAGCATTTTACGAATTTACCTCCCATTTCATGCTATCCGCAGCAATTAAGTCAGGTGTTTATTAATCTTTTTGTCAATGCCGCACAGGCAATTGAGGAAAAAGGAGTTGTGACAATAACGACCACGCTCGACGCTGATGATGTTTTGATCGAGGTTGCAGATACGGGGGCTGGAATGACAGAGGAAGTTTTGTTGCATTTATTTGAGCCGTTCTTTACTACAAAGCCGGCGGGAATGGGTACTGGGTTGGGACTATCTATTTCTTATAGTATTATTGAAAAGCATCGAGGTACGATTTCGGTTAAGAGTGAGCCGGGAATGGGGTCCGTATTCACGGTTAAGATTCCTACGAAAGAAACTGTATAAATCTTCTTAAGAATTTAATTTTGTATTAAAATATCACCTTCTTTAAAACTTACTTAGTGAGATATCAATGCCTTCATTTTTTAAAAAAATTAAGAATGTTTTTATCGGGCAAGCCAAAAGCCCTCTTGATCGGGATGTCTTCCATAAGTTGTCGTTAGTCGCATTCCTGGCTTGGATCGGTCTTGGCGCGGATGGGTTAACATCCTCATGTTATGGTCCTGAAGCCGCATTTCTGGCCCTACAAGGCCACACTTATTTAAGTATCTTTGTTGCACTGGCTACGGTGGGTACGGTTTTTCTTATCAGTGCCAGTTATTCACAGATCATTGAGCTTTTTCCTTCCGGTGGCGGGGGGTATCTTGTTGCCAGTAAACTGCTCAATCCTACAGCCGGCATGATCTCAGGGTGTGCACTTTTGATCGACTATGTGTTGACCATTGCGCTGTCTGTGGCAAGTGGTGTTGATGCTTTGTTCAGCTTTCTCCCACCCGAGCTGCAAACATTCAAACTTCAAGCACAAGCGTTTATTATCGTGATCCTGATTATTTTGAATATGCGTGGGGTTAAGGAAAGTATCGGGCCGCTTATCCCTATTTTCTTAACTTTTCTGGCGGCACATGCTTTTGTTATCCTGTATGCCTTTATTTCCCATGCGGGGCAGGTGCCGTCGATCATAACAGATGCACGGATGGATGCGCAGGTGGCCTCTTCACAAATAGGTTTTGTGGGTATGTTGCTATTGATCTTACGTTCATACACCCTGGGGGCAGGTACCTACACAGGTATCGAAGCTGTCAGTAATGGGTTGAACATATTGCGTGAACCACGGGTTGAGACCGGCAAACGAACCATGAGGTATATGACATGGTCGCTGGCGATCACTGTTTTCGGTCTGATGGTCGGGTATTTACTTTTTCATGTTACGCCCCAAGCAGGGAAAACATTAAATGCAGTTTTGTTTGAGTCAATGGCAAAAGATTGGGGGCAATTCGGATCATGTTTTGTTGTTACAATTCTGCTTTCAGAAGCACTTTTGTTGTTTGTCGCCGCTCAGACCGGATTCCTTGGAGGCCCGCGCGTTATTGCCAATATGGCGCTGGACCGCTGGTTTCCGAATAAGTTTGCGAATTTAAGTGACCGTTTGGTAACTCAGAACGGGATCCTGATCATGGGCGTCGCGGCGCTGATCACACTTTTCTTAGCCCATGGGCAGGTGTCGTTGCTGGTGATCTTTTACAGTATCAATGTATTCATCACATTCGTTTTATCCCAAATGGGCATGGTGCGTCATTGGTGGAGTGTTCGAAATGACGGACTCCCCTGGAAGCGTAAAATGGTGGTTAGTTGGGCCGGCCTCGTATTAACAACGGTGATCCTGCTGTCGGTTGTTATTTTGAAATTCAATGAAGGCGGATGGGTCACACTCTTCGTAACTGGATCCCTTATTGTTCTGGCTATATTCATTAAACGCCATTATCTTGAAGTTGCCAAAATGCTTCACCGCCTTAATACGCTCGTTCATGCTGTCGCGGTTTCTCCTAGCGTTACAGATAAAATCACACCATTCGATCCTAACAGCCGGACAGCTGTTATTCTTGTTGGTGGCTTCAACGGACTTGGCTTGCATACGCTTTTTAATGTGACGCGTTTTTTCGGCAAGGAATTTAAGAACTTCGTTTTTGTTCAGGTGGGCATCATTGATGCCGGCAATTTTAAAGGCGCAGCGGAAGTTGTTAACCTTGAGGCACAGGTCAAGAAAGACCTTGTTCGTTATGTCGAGTTTATGCAGCGCCAGGGCTCTTATGCCGAGAGCATGGCATATATGGGCGTTGACATCCTTGAAGAGGCGGATAAAGTTATTGGAGTCGTTTCAAAACGATTCCCGCATGCGGTTATTTTTGGCGGGCAGCTGGTGTTCCCTAATGAAACACTCTGGACGCGCTGGTTGCACAATGATACAGCTTTTTCACTTCAGCGGAAGTTTTATCAGAGCGGAATACCTTTTGTAGTTCTACCTATACGTGTTTAATCGAGGACAAATGATGCTACGGGCATGGCTTGAACGCAAGCGTGAGGCAATTCTTGCTATAGGCTGGCCGGCTTTATTGGGTACGCTTGTTTTATTGACGGCTTCCGCTTCAGTTTTGACCCTGAGCTGGGGTAAGTGGCCTGACATTATCGTTGATTTTGGCCGAGAACTATATATTCCCTGGCAACTCAGTGAGGGCAAGGTCCTTTACAAAGATATATTCTTTTATTACGGCCCTTTATCCAAATATTTCTACGCTGTTTTTTTTAAGTTGTTCTCATCAAATCTCTCCGTTATCATCTGCATCAATTTTTTCATCACTCTTGTTTTTGTGGTTATTACTTACCGTTTGCTTCGTGTATGGGCGTCTGTCGCCGCAACTTTGTTAGCCATAGGTATTTTCTTCTCTCTTTTTGCTTTTGGCCAGTATACAGGCATTGCTAATTACAATTTTATTTGTCCTTATTCGCATGAATTAGTGCATGGGTTGGTGCTTTCCTTTGCGGCTCTTTTGCTTTTCGCTGAATATCTCCGCAGTCCATCAAGTCGTAAGGTTTTTTGGCTAGGGATCTTAGTCGGGTTGGTTTTTCTAACTAAGGTGGAAGTCTTTATTGCCCTGGCGAGTGCCTTAATGGCCGGTACGCTGGCTAGAACCTTATACCTTGGGTACAAGGAGATATTTTCACGATTTTTTATATTTATCATAGGGATAGTTGTTCCAGTTTTTGCTTTTTTGGCGTACTTTATTTCACAAATGGGGATAAAGCCAGCTGTCTTCGCCTTTTTCTATCCGTATATGGCGATATTTAACACCAGCCTTTCTGTTAATGGTTTCTATAAAATGTTCTCAGGGATGGATAATCCTTCAAAAAGTATTTATCTGATGTCTGTCTCCGCTTTTACATATTTTGCATTGATAGGTTTTGCAATCTTTACTTCCTGGATCCTTTTAAAGCTGAGGACGATGTGGTGCAGATGGCTGGGTTATTGTTTAATTATACTTGTATTAGCGGCTTGTTTGTGGATTGCTGTAACCCAATATGTGCCTGCTTACATGATATTTCGTTTGCTTCCTTTGGTAAGTTTGATCTCTTTAGCCATTTTTGGCATACAGTTGGTTCAATCAAGATCACCCGATCGGATGCTTCCTTGTATCATCAGGTTTACGTTTGCTGTTTTTTCGACAATCTTGATGTTGAAGATCGTTCTTTACGGGCATATTTACCATAGTGGCTTTATTCTGGCATTACCCGCGTCTTTATTGCTGGTTGTTGTTTCTTATGACGGCGGAGAACGTGTGGTTGCAGGCTTAAAAGGTTGGAAGCTTTTCTTTCACACCTTCCTTGTAATGATCTTCGGGGGCGTTGTTCTAAGCTATTCGATCGTCGATAATTTTTACTATAAATTCAAGAGCTTTGTATTCGGGTCTGATCGAGGGCAGTTTTTGACCTACAGCCCCAAGATAGAATCAAGAGGCCCCATCCTGATGCGTGCCATTGATTTCCTGAAAGCATTGCCAAAAGGGACGACGGTCACTGTTTTTCCTGAGGGCGTTATGTTGAATTTCATGTCCGGTCGTGAGCTTTCAACGAAATATTTTGAATTCTCACCGAGCTTTTTTAATATGTCCGCTGAGAGTGATGTCTTGGCGGCATTCAAAGCAGCTCCATCAGATTACATTGTCCTTGTTGATCAGGATATGGGTGAGCATGGGGCGCATTACTTCGGCAGGGATTACGCCCGTGACCTTTATGCCTGGATGGCGCCGAACTATCAACCTGTTCAGTTGATCGGGCAGGTTCCTTTTGCAGGTAAAGGGTTTGGTGTTCTTATTGCCCGTAAAATCCATTAGTTGTTGGCCCGCTGTTTCTGTGTAAATAAAAAGGGAGCTGAATATTCAGCTCCCTTTTGCTTCTTACTGAAGGTTTTTATTATTCGATCGGGATAATGATGACCGTGCCCTTTTTTAGCTTGTTAGGGTTAGCAATCTTATCCTTGTTAAGTTCATACAGGTATTTCCAACGGTTGCCGTTACCCATTTCTTTGGCTGCGATCTTCCAGAGAGAATCATTAAGCTGGATCGTATATTCACGGCTCGACACTTTGGGTGCGGACTCAACGCTTTCTTTTTCCTCAACGACATATTTACCATCATCCATTTTCTGGACGTTCTGGTCTTGAGGTATCTGGTCTGCCGGGACATCGAACTCTTCAACGACAGCGACCATGAACTGGGCATTGCGGTCTTTTTGCATGCCGGCCAGGTCTTTGACAGGAGCAACAGCATCTAACTTGCCGCGCGAGATGATCTTGATGCGGTTTGCTGTAATGCCATTTTCAAGCATATAATTTTGAACAACACTGCTGCGCTTGGCACCGAGCTTCATATTATATTCATCCGAGCCACGGGTATCACAGTTTCCCGTGATCAGGATTGACGCTTCGGGGTTCTTTTCAAGGGATTTGATGGCCTTCTGAAGAATAGGCGTGTGATCTTCGCGTAGGTCCGCTTTATTGTAATCAAAATAGATTTTTACGTTGCGAATAATCTTTTTGATAAGCAATGAGGGCTTCATGGCTTTAGGTTCTTCTTTTTTAACTGGCTCCTGGTAGGCCTGTTCGTCATTGGCTTTGTAGTCATAAATTACTTTAAGCACATAAACGTAGCCGCGGTTACCCCAGTTTTCTTTGACAGAACCAGCCTCTTTGGGCCACCACCAGTAACCGCCGCGCTCATCTTTAACGGGGCCGGGAAGGGCATCTGTAGGCCACCACTTGAAGCGCTCTTGGAGCACCTTCATATTCTCTTCGCGCTTGGTTTCACGCTTAGCCTGGTCAATGATCTGGGCATGTGCTTGTGAAGGCAGTGCAATAACAAGCATGGCGCCTAAAAAGAAAGCCATGAGTTTGTTTAACGGAAGCGGTCGTTTGTTCATAAAAACCTCGTGTAGTTAGGTGATAATAGTTCGGATTTGTCCAATATAATATCACAAGTCAAAGAAATGGAAATAAAAGTTTCTTTATTTGTATTTGATTGCGTCACTGAAGCTGTTTTGGTATAACTTAGCCGTGATGTAAGCTCGCTATACCATCGGCGACTTATTAAAAAAGGATGTGTTTATGGATTTTCAGGAAGCTTGGGAAAGTGCCTTAAAAGAAACAGAAATTGTAAGACGGCGTATTTCGTCTTTACATACTTTTGATGATACTCATGTGCCATATGTTTTTTTGTCACCTTCCCTTATAAATGATGGCGATACAGTTGTGCGTAAGGGTGAGGTTGTGGTCCAAAAGCCGGCGCTTATCCTGCCGCCGAATATTCCGAGGTTTGAAGGTTTTGATTTCAGGCACGAGGAAGGTGTCGATCAAGGGGCTGTGGTCAATTTTCTGCTGGTTAGAGGCATAACGTTGCCGTCCCTCAAATATAATAATAAAACTTATTCATTGGATGTTTATGAGGGCGGGGTTTCTAGCGCTGTTGCCCATTTCGCCAATCAGTTGGAGCGGGAAGAGGATGTTACTTGCGGCTTGATCACAGGGCGTGAAGACGTGTGGCAGTTTTCGCTTCTGATATTTATTTGCGCTCAAGTGGCGCGTAACAGTGATGTTGACCTAAGGCGTCTTATGGACGATTACCGCCGCCGTCAACAGCTCAATTAGGTTAAACAGAGGATATCTATGCGACGTGTGTTGGTTTTATCTGTATTTTATTTAGTTCTTTTTATTTCGTTAGCGCAGGCTTCTGTTCAAAGATTTGTCCTCGATAATGGCATGACTGTTCTTGTGAGTGAAATGCCTTCATCTCCCATGGCAGCGATAAATTTGTGGGTTAAGACCGGTGCAGCGAATGAGGGCAGGTTCATGGGCAGCGGGATCACGCATTTCGTTGAACATATGCTTTTTAAGGGAACCGCCCGGCGTTCCGCTGGTGTTATTCCCCAGGAAGCCAGGGCTATGGGCGGGTATATCAACGCATCTACCGGGTATGATAATACTGATTATGTTTTAAGTGTGCCCCAGGAGAACTTTCCGAAAGCGCTGGATCTTATCGCCGATATGGTTATAAATCCGCTATTTGACCAGGCTGAACTTGATCGTGAGCGTGAAGTGATCGTTAAAGAAATGAACATGGTCAATGATAACCCGGACCGTAAAACCAGTGATCTTGTTTATCAGACAGCGTACCATGTTCACCCGTATCAATACCGTATCATTGGACGGGAAGATATTTTTCGTTCCCTTAAGCGTAATGATCTTGTTGAGTACCATCAGACGCTTTATGTTCCGAATAACATGATCCTTTCTATAGCTGGGAATCTGAAGCCAGATGATGTAATGCCGCTGATTAAAGATAAGTTCAAGGACTTTAAGGCCCGATCATTCCCTTTACGTAATGTACCTCAGGAGCCTGCGCAGATCGCTTCACGTCGCCTTGAAGTTGATTATCCAACAGACCTGACGCGGCTTGTTATGGCCTATCAAAGCGTTGAGTTATTAGACGCTGATCTTTATGCTCTTGATGTGCTGGCGATGGCTCTCGGGCAAGGTGCTAGCTCGAGGTTGTATCTTGAACTGTACAAGAAACGTCATTTGGTTGAATCTGTAGATGCCGGAAATTATACCCCACAAGACCGAGGGTTGTTTGAAGTCTCCTGCGTGATAAAAAACCAGGATGTTAACAAGGTTATTGCGGTCATTAAAGATATGATAATGACAGCTCAGCGCCAGGGGCTTCTGGCGGATGAGCTTGAAAAAATCAAACGGCAGGTCATGGCGGAGAATATTTATGACCGTCAGACGGCTGAAGGCATGGCGGACAAGGCTGCCGCTGATACGGCATTTACGGGTGACATGAACTTTTCCGATCGATATCTCGATGGTGTTCGCGCGGTCACAAATGAGGACATAAAACGTGTAGCTGCCCGTTATCTTGTGGATCAGCGTCTCAATGTTGTTGTCCTTAAACCAAAGTCTGCAGCTAAGGTTATTATTAAAGATGATGCTGTTTTAAAGCATGAAATTCAGAAGGTTGTCATGCCGAATGGGCTGACGCTCCTTATAAAAGAAGACCATAGTCTGCCGATCATTTCAGTGAGTGCTGTTTTTAATGGCGGTATGCGTTATGAAACATTGTCGTTAAATGGGCTTGCTGCTTTGACAGGTTCAGTATGGACTAAGGGCTTGCCAGGAAAAACGGCCGATCAGATCAGCCGTGAGGCCGAGTCGCGCGGTGTTAGTGTGAGTGGCGGAGCGGGGAGAAATACGTTCACATTAGCCTTAGACGGATTAATTCAAGACCAAGGGTTTATTCTTGACCAATTAGAACTGCTCTTGAGTAAGCCATCGTTTCCTGACGTTGAGATCAGCCGTGATAAAGATCAGATGATCACGGCCTTAATGCGACGTAAGGACAGTGTGTTCCATACATCTTCGCGTGTTTTGATCGAGACTCTTTTTGAGCACCATCCTTACCGTTGGGACAGCCTTGGGACAGAGGAAAGCTTGCGTCGCATCAAGCGTACGGATCTCGTGGCGGCTTTTGAGCGCTGTGTCCGTTCAGATAACGGCGTCATTGCCGTTTTTGGTGATATCGACGCTGTAAAAATGCGCGGTGAGCTCGAGCATCGTTTGGCTGTTTTAAAGCGGGGCAAGCCAGAGTTCAAACTTAGCGAAGAGCCGTTGCCTGCGACGGTGCGTATTAAAGAAATGAAAATGGATAAAGAGCAGGCGCTGGTCATGTTTGGTTTCAGGGGGCCGTTGATCAAAGATGGTGATCGTTATGCTACCGAGGTTTTAGTCAATGTGTTAAGTTCTTCTTTAGGCGGACGGTTGTTCAAGCGTATCCGTGATGAATTCGGAAAGGCCTATACCGTCAGCGGCAGTGTTTCTCCTGCTATCGACGCGGGCATGATCAGCTTCTTTGCGCTTACAAGTAATGAAGGCGTCGATAAGGTCCGTTCGATCATGCAGGAAGAATTCCTGAAAGTACGCGATGCTTTGATCAGCGATCAGGAATTAGCAGATGCCAAGATCTACCTTAAAAGCAGACTGGCAAGTGATATGCAGGCCATTGGATCGCAGACCATGGTAAGGGCTGTGGATGAGCTTTTGGGCCTAGGTTATAAAAATGTCGATGAATATTCTTCACGGATTGATGCGGTTTCGCTGGAGGCTGTTAGATCTGCAGCTCAAAAATATCTTAATGTAGATCACGCTGCCGTCGTGATCACAAGAACCCTGAATGAAAAGACGGGAGAATAGGGTTTACATCCTGTTTCTGCCATGTTAAATTATCAACCATATGAATAAAAATATACGCTTGGAATTAGAAGATCAGCTGCTCGATAAGCTTAAAGGCAGGATGCAGATATTACAGCCCGACCATGACCGCGAAGAGCTGGCATCGGCTGCGCTCGAGAGTGTCTTGGTCAATGATAAGCCCCGCCGTTTTTCAAATGAGTTCACTACGAATAGTGCCAAGTCAGCCTTTATCCGTGAATTTCTTTCTTACGGGATCATTGAATCCATGTTGTGCGATAGCGACGTGGAAGATATTGTCATTCACGGTTTACAGCCGATCTATATTCACCACGCTGAAAAGGGTTTTGTCTCTACGGGCAAGCAGTTTGAGCATATTCGTGAGCTTGATATTTTTATCAAGAAGATCCTGGTTTTTGCGAACCGCGAAATGGTAAGGCGTATCATTGATCTTGAGCTGGTCAATTTAGGCGGACGTGTGAATATCATTACGTCACCTTTTGGCGCACAGATCACGATAACCAAAGCGAAGGTTGACCCTGTCAGCATCCTGGATCTTATTTCATTCGGTAGCATGTCGTATGAGGTGGCCGCGCAGTTGTGGGTTTACGTGGATGGGATGGCTATTCGCCCTGCGAATATCATGTTGGCAGGCGGTCCCGGTACTGGAAAAACAACCCTGCTGAATGCTCTTTTCAGTTTTATACCAGAAAAAGATCACGTGATCCTTATTGAGGACACGTTGGAAATGAACACCTTTCTCATGGACACGGTATCTCGTCTCGAAAGTGATGACGAGCTTTCCCTGGCTGACCTTGTGAGGAATACGTTACGTATGCGCCCTGAACGTATTATCGTCGGTGAGGTCCGTGGTATTGAGGCCCGTGATATGATCACGGCTATGAATGTGGGTAAGTATTGCATGTGTACGATCCATGCCCTGACTTCACGTGAGGCGATCATGCGTTTACAGAATGACCCGATGAATATCCCCGAAGTGCTCGTTAATTTGATCGATGTGTTTGTGGTGTTGAAACGTTTTCATGTAGAAGATAAAGTTTTTCGTGTGATCGACGAAGTTAGTGAGACTGGCGGCATGGAGTCAAAGAGGATACTTTTATCACCAGTTTATAAATATAATTATGAGCAGAATCGTATTGTGATGATGTCACCGAGTACGATCTATCGTGACAGATTGGCACGTGAAGCTGGTGTTACACCTCGAGATATTATTAATGAAACGCTGGTCCGGGCCGTTGTTTTAAAACAATTGCACGGCAAGGGTGTTCATACGTTAAAAGATGTGACCACCTTTTGCCGGGCATACCGTGCAGACCCGGCTGACGCCATGAACCGTATCGGCCTCAATCGGAAGAATCTTTTGAAAGAAGTGGAAAACCTTTAAGTTTCTTCTTGTCAGAATCAGGATTTTGTGTAAAATTGTGCAACATTGTTTCAGGAAGTTGTGTTCTTAATAGATCAGTCAGTATTTTGCGCCTGTAGCTCAATTGGATAGAGCATTTGACTACGGATCAAAAGGTTACAGGTTCGACTCCTGTCAGGCGCGTTTTTTAAAAGGTCCGTTTCTGTCGATACGACGGAAGCGGAGTTTTTATTTATGGACTATAAATTTCATGAAGCCATGATGCGTGAAGCGCTTAAACAGGCGCATCAGGCCGCCTCTAAAGATGAGGTGCCTGTCGGGGCTGTTATCGTTCACGGCCAGCAGATCATCGGGCGGGCGTATGATCAGGTTGAACTTTTGAAGGATCCTACCGCGCACGCGGAAATGATCGCCATCACACAGGCGGCGAATTTTCTATCGTCCAAGTGGTTGCATGATTGTACGCTGTATGTTACAATCGAGCCTTGTTCGATGTGCGCCGGGGCGATCGTCCTCGCACGTTTGGAAAAAATCTTCTATGGGGCAGCGGCACCAAAGACGGGTGCGTGCGGTTCTGTAGTAAATATCCTTAAGAACAATACGCTGAATCATCAGGTCAAAGTTGAGAGTGGTTTACTGGCTGATGAGTGCGGTGATGTTATCAGTGAGTTCTTTCGTAAAAAAAGGAAAAAGAGCAAATAGATTTTGGAGAGGTGCCAGAGTGGCCGATTGGAGCTTCCTGCTAAGAAGTTGACCTGGGTGACTGGGTCCGAGGGTTCGAATCCCTCCTTCTCCGTTTTTTTAATTATATCTTAAGGATTCGAAGGAGCATCGCTGGATGCGCAGCATCCTTTAGGCGATGCGGATGTCTGACCCGAACGAGCGTAGCGAGTGAAGGGCAACGAATCCCTCCTTCTCCGTTTTTATATTTTAAACGCAGATTCTTATTAAATTATAAGGACCTGCGTTTTTTGTTAAAGCTCAAATGACTTTATGATCATTTATGCTAGGATGTTACTATGAAAAATATTAATATGTTACCAGTCGCGGATGTGCGTAAGCTGGTTAAGGTTGCTTTAGAAGAAGATGTCGGCACCGGTGATATCACGACCAATTTACTTATTCCTGAATCGCATAAAAGTTGCGCCTCGATCATGTCCAAAGAGCCGTCCGTTGTCTGCGGCGTGGATTTTGTTAAAGAAGTTTTTCGTCAGCTTGATCCGAAACTAACAATAACGATCCGAAAGCATGACGGGGATCTCGTTGTACATGGTGATGTTATTATTTCATTGCAAGGCGGTACACGTGCCATTCTTACGGGTGAACGCGTTGCACTTAATTACCTGAGTTATCTTTCAGCGATCGCTACTCGCACCAGAGATTTCTGTCAGGCTGTCAAGCCGTATACAGCGTGCATTATGGATACACGCAAAACAACACCAGGTTCGCGTATCATTGAGCGTTATGCCGTTGTATGCGGTGGAGGCGTCAATCACCGTTTTGGATTAGGGCATATGGTGTTGATCAAAGACAATCATCGGGCTATCTGTGCCAAGAAATCGTCTTTGGCTGATGTTGTACGTCTGGCCCATCAAAAAACGAGCGCTAAAGTGGAGATCGAAGTTGATTCTTTGCCCGAACTGCAGGATGTTCTCGACGCGTCTCCTGAAATGATCCTTTTAGATAATATGTCACCTCAGGATCTCAAGAAGGCGGTGCGATTGACCAAGGCCCGTTTTCCCGGGAAGAACAGGCCTTTGCTTGAGGCATCTGGCGGCATTAATATTCACAATGTACGCATGGCCGCGGCAACGGGTGTTGACCGTATCTCTATCGGGGCATTAACGCATTCACGCAAGGCGATCGACATGACACTTGAGGTCATTGATGAATAGATCCTTCCTTATTGCGGTATGCTTGTTGGTTAGCTGTCTGGCTTCATCGGTGGGGGCTCAGGCAAGTGCGCCGTTATCGGTAGCGGCGGATATATTCGATGATAAGGCATTGATCGTCGGTTACACAGCCAAGCTCTCTACAGCGACGAAAGATCTGCTGTTGGCTATGATTAACGATGATGAACTGAATATTCATAAAAAAACAGCTGCTGTTGTTGTTTTCAGGCAGAAGTTTGCGTCCCAGGCGGTTTCGAAAGAAAAATCTATTGTTGAGCGCGTTTTTCTAAGGCAGCTTCAACGCATAAATTCTGTTTATTTTCAGATCGAGATCATGCGTGCACTTCTGATCATTGACCGTTACAGATATTTTGATTCAATGATGCCTTTATTGATTCAGCGCATGGATCATTATGAGCCGTATGTCAATGAATTAGCTTATGCGGCCATTGAAGACATTCTGTCGGTTGGCAATCAAAGGCCAAGGGAAGCGCGGATCGTACTGAATACGCTGCGTAAGATCTTTTTCCTGACGCGAAAGAAGATAGCTAAAGAGGATCCTTCTCAAGCCAAACTGCGCAATAAGCTGCAGTTATTAAGGTGGTCCATCAAGGTCCTGGGAGTGGATGAATTAAAGTCATTGCCGCCGGAAGTTATTAGTTTGATGTGATCTTTGGGGGAACATAATGTTTATTCTTTTTATTTTCATTTTAGCTGCGGGGATAGGGGCCTTTCTTTTTGTATTTATGAAGGAGTTTAAAGACGCTGGCGTCGCAGTGCCCGTTACCGCTGAAGGTCCCCGTGGGGCTGTGTCTCAGGAACAGATGGAACTTAAGATGGTCAATGAAGCTTCCGTATTGAAACTCATGACATTGGAAAAATTGATCGAAGAGAAGAATCATGCGATAACTCAGCTTCAGAAAAATGCTTTTTCTCAGGAAGACCATCAGGATCAGGTAGAGAAACTAAAACAGATATTCCAGGGACAGATCGATCTTTTAAAACAAGAAAATAAATCTCTCAAAGATGAGCTTTCGCGTTCTCATGAAGAGAACATGTCGTTACAGGCTAGAATGTTTGCCAAAGAATCTCAAAAGCCGCTTGATCCGCCGGATAATGTTGCCCCGGAAAAAGCGACTTTATTACAGGATGTGTTCAGTCCGGATAATGGAAATCGAAACTACTACTGAGGAGTGAATTATGTTTTCAGCTTTAAGGGTTTTCTTGGTCGCGGCAGGGATCTTTTCATTAACAATGACGGGCTGTGTACAGGCTCAGAAGGAGGAAACGGGTATGGGGGCTAATGAATCTGTTGTTGTGCTGGAAACCAATCAGGGTAATGTTGAGATCAAATTGTTTAACGATGTGGCGCCCAAGGCCTGTGAGAACTTTAAGGGCCTTGTTGCTAAGGGATATTATAACGGCCTGATTTTTCACCGTGTCATCAAGTCGTTCATGGTTCAAGGCGGAGATCCGACAGGGACCGGGCGCGGTGGTGAAAGCCTTTGGGGCGGCCGTTTCGAAGATGAATTCTCGCCAAATGTAAAATTTGACCGCAAGGGGCTTTTGGCCATGGCCAATAGTGGTCCCGCGACCAATGGCAGTCAGTTTTTCATTACAACTGTTCCGACGCCATGGCTAAACAATCGCCATACGATCTTCGGAGAGATTGTTGCTGGTTATGACGTTGTTCAAAAGATCGAAAATGTCGAGGTCGGGCCTGGTGATCGTCCTGTTGAAGAACAGAAGATCATTAAAGCCTACCTCAAGTAATCTGTGAGGCTTTTTCAGGGTTCATTGTGACTTCAAGCGACCACATCTTTATTTTGGGTATCTCAGCCTATTATCATGACAGTGCTGCCTGCCTTCTTAAAGATGGGAAGATCATAGCGGCAGCGCAAGAAGAGCGGTTTACCCGCAAAAAACACGACGCATCTTTCCCGGGTCATGCTGTTGATTTTTGCCTTAAAACTGCTGGCATTACGATCAATGATGTTGCGTATGTTGGTTTCTATGAGAAGCCGTTTCTAAAATTAGAGCGGCTTCTTTTAACTTATCTTAATTATGCTCCTTTCGGTTTAAGCTCATTTTTGAAGGCCATGCCTGTATGGCTTAAGGAGAAGAT
Source organism: Candidatus Omnitrophota bacterium (assembly GCA_002753465.1). Taxonomy (GTDB): domain Bacteria; phylum Omnitrophota; class Gorgyraeia; order Zapsychrales; family Fredricksoniimonadaceae; genus Fredricksoniimonas. The sequence continues at coordinate 45,463 of PEAF01000002.1, read as the reverse complement.
CTTTCTTAAGGATCTTCTTCTAAACGAACTTAACTACAAGGGAAAGATCCTCTTTCCCGAACACCACGAATCACATGCAGCGGCAGCCTTTTTTCCTTCTCCATTCCAACGTGCGGCAGTGCTTACGATGGATGGGGTCGGTGAATGGACGACGACGAGCTTCGGAGTGGGTCTGGGAAATACCCTTACGCTGGATAAAGAGTTGAGGTTCCCGCATTCATTGGGTTTGCTCTACTCGGCGTTCACGTACTACTGTGGTTTCAGGGTTAATTCCGGCGAGTATAAACTGATGGGCCTCGCTCCGTATGGCACGCCGAAGTATGCGGATATTATCCGTCGGGAGATCGTTGATATTAAGCCTGATGGTTCATTCCGTCTAAATATGGCATATTTTAATTATTGCGCCGGACTAACAATGACTAGCTCAAAGTTCCATCGTCTTTTCGGGCGTGCGCCAAGAATTCCGGAAACGCCGATCACTGAGCTTGATATGGATTTGGCATGTTCCGTACAGCATGTAACTGAAGAGATCATTGTTAAAACCGCCAATTTCATTCATGAGGTTACGGGTGAGACGAATTTGTGCCTTGCCGGCGGGGTTGCGCTTAATTGTGTGGCTAACGGTAAGATACTTCAACAAACTTCGTTTAAGAATATCTGGATACAGCCTGCTGCCGGTGATGCCGGGGGCGCTTTAGGGGCGGCATTATTTGTCTGGCACCGCTATTTGGATAATCCGCGCTGCGCGGACGAGGTCCATGATCTTCAAGCCGGTTCTTGTCTGGGGCCTGAATATGCAGATAATGAGGTGGTGTCTTTTTTAGGGTCAAATAAGATCCCGCATTATGAATACTCGACAGATACGGTTTTTTCGGCTATTGCAGATCTTATTGATCAAGGAAAGGTGATCGGCCTTGTGCAGGGGCGAATGGAGTTCGGCCCGAGGGCATTGGGCACAAGAAGTATCATCGGCGATGCTCGATCGACAACGATGCAGCAGCAGATGAACCTGCGTATTAAATTTCGTGAGTCATTCCGTCCTTTTGCCCCAAGCGTTTTGGCTGAGAAAGCCAGGGACTATTTTGACCTGTCGACCGAAAGCCCGTATATGCTTTTGGTGGCGCCTGTGACTTCGTCTCAGATCGATCATGGGTCGCAGTTGTCCGGGGTTGCCGGTATTGACAGGTTAAATGTAAAACGTTCCTCTATCCCTGCCGTAACGCATGTTGATTATTCCGCACGTGTTCAAACCGTTGATGAGGAAAACAGCCCTTTTTATTACAAGATAATTCGCGCATTTTTCAATAAAACCGGCTGTCCTGTTATTATTAACACATCATTTAACATCCGGGGTGAGCCAATTGTTTGCACCCTTGACGATGCTTACCGTTGTTTTATGTGTACGGATATGGATGCCTTGATTTTGAATCGTTTTATCGTGTTAAAAGTTGATCAGCCCCGTAAAGATGACTATACGAAAGAAAAGATCTCTCAGATCTTGGATTGAATATGAATAAAGAACAGAAAGATCTTTTGTTTTTCGGTTGCGGGCTTACGCTGATTTCTTTGATCTTCGGCGTTGGTGGGGCCTTAAAGCATGGTCTTATGGGTTCGTCCATTACATTATTTATTTGCAGTGCCATTTTCCTGGTTGTCACGGCGTGTCATTGGCCTTCATTGAAGACAGGATATGGATTGTGGATGCGTGCAGCACATTTTATCGGTAGTATTGTAACTGCGGTCATTTTGAGCCTGGTATTCCTTTTACTCTTTGCACCTCTGGGCGTTTTGTTCAGGCTGATCGGAAAAGATTTCCTAAACAGAACGATCGACCGTAACGCCAAGACATACTGGCATCAAAGAGTGAAGGCTGCATTTCAAAAAGAGAGTTGTGAACAACAATTTTAGTGAGGATTGGTATGTCAAAAGCATCGATATTGAAAGAATTGTGGGCTTTTCTTAAAGTACGTAAACGTTTTTGGCTGGCCCCTATTCTAATAATCCTTGTCCTGTTGAGCGTTCTGATCGTTTTTGCGCAGAGCTCTGCAGTAGCTCCATTTATCTACACATTATTTTGATCGACGTGTTATGCGTGTTCAGCGGCGTATTGCTGCAGGCGGGTGCGTACATGTTCAAGCGTGTCAAGTTGCATAAGGTCTGCACGTAATTTGGATATCCCAGGTAACCCCTTAAGGTATCCAACGTAGTGTTTGCGGAAAGCCAGCACAGGGTTGCGACAGCTTTTTACACGGCAGGCATTCTCTAAATGTTCAATGCACAAGGCAATCTTGTCATGAATGGTCGCCTCAGGCAGTAAATTTCCAGTATGTAAGTAATGTTTTATTTGTTTGAAGATCCAGGGATTGGCGACAGCACCCCTGCCGATCATAACGCCATCGCAGCCCGTATCGAACATGGTCTTGGCATCGTCAGGCGTAATGATATCCCCGTTTCCGATAAGTGGGATCTTGATCGTCTTTTTTACACGCTCAAGCCATGCCCAATCGGCAAATCCACGGTGCGCCTGAGCGCGTGTGCGGCAGTGGAGTGTTAACATTTTTGCGCCGGCGGCCTCGACCATTTTAGCCACTTCCATGATTACAATTGAATCTTGATCCCAGCCCAGCCGTGTTTTAACGGTGACCGGGAGTTTTGTTCCGGCAACCGTTGCTTTGACGATCTTTTCAAAAAGAGGAAGGTCTTTTAACAATCCGGCACCCTCGGTCCTTGCCACATGATTCTTGACCCAGCAGCCGCAATTGATGTCGATGAAGTCGGGATTCATCTGTTCGGCAATACCGGCGGCTTCTTTCAATGCTTCCGGACGTGAACCGAAAAGTTGGATGCCGACAGGACGCTCTTCATCAAGGATCTCGATCTTTTTTAAAGCTCTGCCTACGTTCCTGATGAGTGCTTCTGCGGCAGTGAATTCAGTTACGGTTACGTCAGCGCCAAGATGCTTGCAGATCAAGCGGAAGGGAAGATCCGTGACATCTTCCATCGGTGCTAAAATAAGAGGTTGGTTGAGTTCAAAGTTTCCTAATTTCATGGGCACAATTATAGGTTATATTTCAATTAAAAGAAAACTTTACTTCTTATTTGATGTTTTGAAGAATAAAAAATTACCTATGGATTTGACGTCACAAAAATTATGCTACAATAATATTAATTATAAAAGATTAGATATTAAACCCCCATGTTTGTTTTTCACTAAATCAGCGTTGATGTTGATACTGTTAAAGGAGGGATCATATGGTAGGCTATGAACAGTCACGTTCTTCCTCGACTTTACCACGGGTCCGTATTGATTTGCGGGATATTCACAGGCTTGATCAGTTGAAAAGTTATCATGTGGATATCGCGGATGAGATTGACCTGAAGAATACGCTAAAGAAAATATTCTTTATTCCATCTCTTAATCAAGAATTGAATAATGACATTCACAGGGCTTTGGTGCTTTCAGATGCCACTGTTGTAACGGGTCAATTGTCTTTTTCTCTGGGGGAGTCTGTTGTCGAATATGTCCGTCAAATGGGCAAGGTTCATTGTGTTGTCATTGTCCTGAATGGGGATTGTTTGTTACGGTTTAAGAACATCGATGTGGATAAACCCATGACGACGCCTTCGCCGGTGTTTGTATTCCTGCTGGGCCAGTTAATCGCATTGCTGGGAAGGAAGTATGTTGTTGTTTTGCATGAAGACGGGCCGTATTTCCAGTGCCCTACAAATTACTTTGATGCTTCATACATACCGCTTGATCCTGATGCCCGCTGGAAGCGGATACTGTCAGGGCACTTAAGATCACTGGATGTGCGTGTGAATGAGAATACTACGATAGATTCTTTCTTTAATATGAAAGTGGCTGTGTAATGGAGTTTGCTTTTTTGATCGGATCGGCGCTTGTTCTTCTGAGCATCGCGGCGAGTAAATTGTCAGATAAATTTGCGGTTCCTGCCCTTGTATTTTTCCTCTTCATCGGTATGTTGGCGGCTCTTGCAGGCATCCATTTCAATGATCCCTGGTTAGCCAAACAGCTGGGTATCGTTGCGCTTGTTTTTATTATCTTTACGGGTGGATTTGACACGGATCTAAAAGATATACGCCCTATTCTCATACCCGGGCTTTTATTGTCTACGTTCGGTGTCCTCTTAACAGCTGTTATTGTGGGTCTTACGGCGGTTTACTGGCTTCATTTTAGTCTTTTGGAAGGTTTTTTGCTGGGCGCCATTGTTTCATCGACTGATGCAGCGGCTGTGTTCAGTATCTTGCGTTCCCGTTTGGTTGGCCTTAAGGGGTCATTACGGCCTTTGTTAGAGTTTGAGTCAGGCAGCAATGATCCAATGGCTGTTTTCCTGACCATTGCCTTGATCCGTCTTATTCAGGGGGATATAGCGCCTTCGGAGCTTGTGCCTCAGTTCTTGTTGGAAATGGGTACAGGTGCTTTGGTGGGCTGGTTAATGGCGCAAGGCAGTTTAAAGTTCATAGGGTGGCTTAAGCTTGAATTCGGCAGTTTGTACCCCGCGTTGATTGCGGCTATCGTTTTGCTTATTTATTCATCGACATCGCTGCTTCACGGCAGCGGCATTCTTGCTGTCTATATCGCAGGCCTCGTCATGGGGAATGCGGATTTTATGTATAAAAAGACGGTCAAGCAGTTCCATGAGGGGCTTTCATGGTTCATGCAGATCGGCATGTTCCTTGTTCTCGGATTAATGATGCCTATAGCGGCTATCCCTCCTGTTGTTGGCCAGGGGGTGTTGATCGCCGTGGTCCTGATGTTCGTAGCGCGGCCACTTAGTGTTTTTGTGTCTCTTTCAACGTTTGGCTTCGGGTTTAATCGTATGGGAATGATCGCCTGGGTAGGGTTGCGAGGTGCCGCCCCCATTATTTTAGCGACATTTCCATTATTATCTGGGATACCGCAGGCGACACAAATATTTCATATCGTTTTCTTTGTTGTCCTGATCTCTATTGTTATCCAGGGTATGTCAATCCCTATGGTCGCCAAGATGTTCAATGTTGATACGCCTTTGGGACGTCGTCGTAAATATCCTATCGAGTTTGAAAGGTCCGAGGCGATCCCGGCGAATTTAACTGATCTTATTGTTCCCTATGAGTCATTGGCTGCCGGTAAAACGGTCTTTGAAATGAAGGTACCTTCAAAAGCACTGATCGTCCTTATTTCACGGGAAGATAAGTTTATCATTCCTAATGGGTCGACCCGTATTGAGGGCGGGGACGTCCTTCTTGTTTTAGCCGACGATAAAGATATCGCCGCGTTACAATCATCTCTCATATGCAAAAATCCTAAAAGTTGAGTTTATGAATAATTTTCTAAAGAAGGCGCTTGTTTTATTTGTTTACATGGCTCTCGGTCCATGTTTTTCAGTTGCAGCTGAAACCGTCAATGAGCCATCGATCAAGTTTTCAAGCGATGACCGCGTTCTGGTGGTAGCACCGCATCCGGATGACGAAACAATCGGTGCTTCGGGCGTTATTCAGCAGGCCATCAAGGCGGGGGCAAAGGTCAAGATCTGCTTATTGACCCAGGGAGAGAATAACGAGTTTGCCTTTATTGTTTATGAGCACAGGATTGTCCTGAAGCCGAAAGAATTTTTACGTTTGGGAGAAGTTCGCCGGAGAGAGACCGTTGATGCCATGCATCTTTTAGGCGTAGCCCCAGAAGATGTTGTTTCTTTGGGGTATCCTGATTACGGGACTATGGAGATCTTTCTGAAATACTGGGGCGATGTAAAGCCTTTTCGCAGCATGCTTGCCAGGGTCCGTAAGGTGCCGTACCCTGAGGCTTTGTCACCGGGAGCTGCCTATATCGGTGATAATATTCTTGCTGACCTTAAACGCGTGATAGAGGCGTATAAACCAACAATGGTTTTTGTTACTCATCCGGCCGATGTGAACCGTGATCATCGTTCCACTTACCTTTTTACGCGGATCGCCCTGTGGGATCTTGAGAATGAGCGCAAGGTGGAGCCGCCTTTAATTTATCCTTATATTATCCATGTTCAGGCATGGCCAGTGCCACGCGGGTATCATCCGGAGTTATTCTTAGATGTTCCGCCAGGTTTTGAACATAGCAATATTAACTGGATAAAACAGCCGTTAGGTCCTTTTGAGATCGGGAAGAAGTATGATGCCATTCTTGAGTATCCGTCACAGATCAAGTACGCACCAAGATACCTGGTAACTTTTGTGCGTCAGAACGAACTTTTTGGTGACTTTCCCATGGTCACTCTAGTAAAACAGTTGGCGTCAGATACTGAGCTTGTCTGGTCTGATGTCTCGACGCTTAAGAAGCCAAAGAATCGTATTAAAAGTGATGCGGACAATCATTTTGCCGGGACATTCTATGCCCGGCAAGGAAATTATTTAGTTGTCAAACTTAAGCTACGTCGATCAATGGATAAAGAGTTCGGGATATCTGTTTATCTGATGGGTTATAATAGGACCATCCCTTTCGCGCAAATGCCAAAGATCTCATTGATATTCGGCATTAACGGGTTTCACGTAAAAGATAAAAAGAAGACGATCAGTTCAAAAGAAATTATCTTTATCGAGAAAGATAAGGAGCTGATTTTTAAAGTTCCCTTAGCGTTATTGGGAAATCCTGAGCGCATATTAAGCAGCGCTAAAACAGCCCTTTATGATCTAACCTTGGATGAAACCGCTTGGCGAACCCTGGAGCTACCATGAACCTATGTTTGCGTAATAGTCTATTTCTTTTAATTTTTGGTTTATTAGCTTTCTTTATCGGAAATAATGTTTTAAGTCTTACAAATCCTGATGAGGTTTTTTACGCCGGCACTGCGAAGGAAATGGCACGTCAGTGCACATGGACAACGCCTTATCTGTTTGACCATCCGCAATTTGAAAAACCTGTTTTGACCTATGATCTTATCCGTATTGGTTTTTTGATTTTTGGTGAGAATTCATTTGCGGCAAGATTTTTCCCTGCTTTTTTTGCTCTTTTGGGAGGGTTTGCTGCATATTGGCTCGGTAAGGTTGCATTTAACGATTCGCGTCGAGCTTTGATCAGCGCTTTGATGCTTATGAGTTCGGGGCTGTATATAGGGCTTGCCAGGACTGTCTTTACGGACATGATCTTTACTGTTTTTATTCTTCTGTCACTGGCTTCATTTTATGTGGCGTATGCCAGGCCGACTTTTAAGAGTAGCGGACTGATCTTTTTTCATATCTTTGCGGCCTTAGCTGTTTTGACCAAGGGCCCCTTAGGTTATGCCATACCCTTGTTGACTATTTTTATTTTCCTTTTGATGAGACGTGAGATCAAGTTCATGGCCGTGCGTGCGTTTCTCTTGGGTTTTGTTCTCATGCTTTTACTGTCAGTACCCTGGTATGCATTAATGTTCAAGCGCTACGGCGATGTGTTTATTAAGGAGTTTTTCTACAATGATCATTGGCGGCGGCTTTTAGAGGCCGAGCATTTAAAGAATGACCGTTGGTATTTTTACCCGGCTTCAATGTTGGGCTGTATGTTCCCGTGGGTCCTGTTCGCGGGCGCCGGCTTATGGCGGTCTGGAAGTTCTTTTATAAAAGGAAGAGCTACTAATTTTCAGCAGTTCTTGATCCTTTGGATACTTGTGGTTTTTATAGTCTTTCAGGTAGCGCATTCAAAGTTGGTGAGCTATATTTTTCCTCTTTTCCCGGCGATGGCGCTTCTGACGGGGGATTGCTGGGTTAGTTGTTACGAGGAAAACAAGAAAAAGTTCAAAACTATGTTGTGGTGGACCTTCTCGTTGTGTGCCGTGATACTTCTTGTTCTTTTGATCGGGCCCTTAAAATTCAGCCATTACGTTTCATTTACGCCGAAATTCCTGGCTATTGGGGCAGGAGAAATTATATTTTTAGGCCTCACTGCTTTTTATATTTGGCATGGGCGCATACGTGAGGCTTTTGTTTGCTTTAGTGTCCAATTACCCCTGGTCTTTTTCGGAGCTTTGTTACTTCATAAGAATATTGAACCTTATGTCTCAACTCAAGCGGCAGCTCAATATTTATCTGAGCAACCTGCGGCGAGCGGAAAGATTATCTCTTCAAAGTTTTTTGCGCGAAGCGTTAAATATTATCTGAATAAAGATGTAGCCTTAATGAATATCAATGGAAAGAATTATTTCAGTCCTCATCCAATTGAGAACCTGGATTCACATGAGGAATTGATTGCTTTCTTGCGACGTCAAGGTGTAACGTACGGAGTTGTATCTGATCACGATTGGGAGGATCTGCGTACGTTTTCTCAGCACAATGGAATGAACCCGGTCTTGTTGAAGGTTATTGGCGATAAATATATTGTAAAGATATCTGCCGGTTAATTTTCTTCATGTTCTGGGTTATTGTTATGGAGTTTTATGGATAGTTTTATGAAGGAAGCTATAGAGGAGGCTAAGGCCGGCCTCGTTGAGGGTGGCATACCTATTGGTGCCGTTCTGGTGTATAAAGGCAGGATCATCGGTCGCGGCCATAATCGCCGGGTCCAAAAAAACAGTGTTATTTTACATGGTGAGACTGATGCCATGGAGAATGCGGGTCGTCAAAATGCAGCTGTTTATCGGGACTGCATAATGTACACAACACTTTCCCCTTGTATGATGTGTGCAGGGACAATGCTTCTTTATGGAATACGCCGTGTGGTTATAGGTGAGAATAAAACATTCCTGGGGGCGGAGGGCCTGTTGCGACAGAGTGGTGTTTCGATCGATGTTCTCCAGGACGCTGAATGTATCCAAATGATGGAATCATTCATTAAAAAATCTCCTGCCCTTTGGAATGAAGATATTGGTAAGTGAGTTTAAAAATATGAACGACCAGGAAGTCCCTTTATTAGAATTCAAAGATCTCACTGTTCTTAAAGGAGTGAAGGCCAAGGTTCTTAATTCGATATCCCTTAAGATCTATGAAGGCGATAATCTTGCTATTTTGGGCCCCAACGGCGCGGGTAAGTCTTCTTTGATCAAAGTTATAACACGCGAGTATTATCCGGTCCTGAAAGATGACAGGGCTAGTTCATGCAGGATATTAGGTCAGGAACGATGGAATATTTCCGAGCTGAGGAAATTGCTGGGGATAGTATCCAATGACCTTCAACACGTTTGTACGAGAGATATAACTGGACTTGAAGTTGTTTTGTCAGGGTTTTTTAGTAGCATCGGTTTGTTCAAGGAGCGCCTGACTCCTGCCATGAAGAAGAAGGCTGGAAGGGTTATTGAATTTCTTGAGATCGATCACCTGAAGCATAGGAAAATGAATGAGATGTCTTCAGGTGAAGCTCGCCGTTTTTTGATCGGAAGGGCTTTGGTCCATGACCCCAAAGCATTGATACTGGACGAGCCTACGACAAGCCTGGATCTTCATGCCCTTTACAAGTTCACAGACATGCTTCGTAAGATAGCTCGATCAGGCACGAGCATTATTCTTGTTACGCACAATCTTTCCGACATCATTCCTGAAATAGGGCGGGTTGTTCTGATGAAAGATGGCAAGTTCTGTATGGATGGGGATAAGTCGGCTGTTTTGACGGGAAAGAATGTCAGTAAGTTGTTCGGCACGCCCGTCGATATTAATATCAAGGATGGGTATTATTACGCATTAAGAGCACCAGCGAAAGTTAGGTAATGGCAGGATCAATGAAAAATATATTTCTTCAGACTATCGGCTGACGATTGTTCGCGTTGGCGTGGGATGATTTTGAATCTGTTACAGAAGATAAGCGAAAAAGAGTAGAAAGTTTCACGATCTTGATTAAAACCTTGGAGAAGGTTTATGGATAAAAATAAATCGCTTGTTGTGTTTGAGTATAGAAGATCAGGCGAGTCTTTCATGAGAATGAATGGTTTTTCAGTGTTGTTGATGTGGTAGAGGCTTTAACTGACAGCCCGACTCCGCGTCAATATTGGGGTAAGATCAAGGATTGGGAGTTTAAAGTACTTCAACTGTCCCCAATTTGGGTGTTGGATAAATTTAATATTATGATGACAGGGAAGAAAAGTTGCATTAATGAATAAGATAATTGTGATTTTCATTACTATATTAAATTTATTTTTAGTAAACGAGATCGTTCCTTGGGCGCATAAAGACAATGCCATTGCAGGTGAGATTCTCGATAATGGGGTTAAGCTCTACTCGCAATATAATGAAGAGCTTATAATCCGAGATTTCTTCAATGACCGTTCCAACGGTGTTTTTCTTGATGTAGGGTGCGCGGATTATAAAGACATGAGCACGACGTATTATCTTGAGCAACATCTTGGCTGGGCAGGCATAGCGGTTGACGCCCTGGCTGAGTATGCGGATGCGTATTTAAAATATCGGCCGAAAACCAGGTTTTTCAGATTCATTGTCACTGACCATTCGGCTAATAATGAACCGTTTTTCGCACTTTTAAATGCAAAAGCACTTTCTTCAGCAAATGTAAGGTTCTTGAAAGCTTCTGTGAAATACCACCATATCCAGAGTCCTAATATAAAACAGCAAGAAGCTCCGGCCATTACCCTTGATGCTTTACTAGATCAGAATGGAGTATCAAAGATAGATTTCCTTTCGATGGATATTGAAGGCGGGGAGCCCGAGGCCTTGGCAGGCTTTAATATTAAGAAATTCAGACCTGAACTTGTTTGTATTGAACATGCCCGCCGGACAAGCAAAAAGATTCTGGATTATTTTCAAAAGTACGGGTACGAGCGGATTGATAAATATTTACCGTATGATCCATTAAACTGGTATTTTTCTCCCAAGCAATAAACATGATCTTGATAATAACAAAATGAATAATAAAGTGTATCTCCAGACCTTTGGTTGACGATTGGTCACGTTGGCGCATGAACATTTTGAACCTGTTAACGCGAATAAATGAGGAATAACGCAGGGGGTTTTATGGAACAGGATCGGAAGACATGGACGGTCTCGGCACATATTGAATATGATCTTGAAGCAACTTGTGAGGAACATGCGATTGAATTGTTAGCTCATAATGTTTTAGAAGATTTAAAAGACGACGGCGATATTCAAGCTATTGCTGATGTACATGTGGAGAAAATAAGTGATGGGCCGATGCCTGATGAGGAGGGCGTTGCTTTACAAGATGAGGCAGAAGAAGAGACGCCACTGAAGCATTTAAATAAAAGCCATGGTGAGCACAGCGTAACGCGGGAGATTATACAGGATGTTCACGGGACGCTTGCCGACGCAGAGAAGGGTCGAGAAATATTAAAGTTTCTGGCCGAAGCAGAACCGATCTTTTTTAATGAAGTAAATAGATTTATTCAGGCCGAATCATCGATGATGCCGGAGGCACTTACTGATGAACAAGTTGTTCATGTGTCTTCTGTTATTGGAGCGGCCTATCTTTGCGGTTATCTTATCGCAAGAAATGCCGCCCATAGGACATATGATGATCTTCTTGCCATTGGATCTCCAGTTGAGAAGATTATGGCACAAGCAAAGCATCTTGTTAGCAAGGAAAAGATTAATGGCCTGTCCGTCTCTGAAATAATGGGAAATCTTTTTGCTGAGTTTATGAAAGAATCAATCAAGTCGAAAAACACGAAGGAAGGGGCATAGAGAAAGCAGCATGTTTGGTTTTTAGAGGAAATACTCAGCGCCTGGTTCCAGATATGGGATCAGGCTTTTTTGTTTCTGTGACCCGACATAATGCCTGAATGTCTGGGTGTGCGGAAAATTCCGGTTTGTGAATATCGTCGCAGATGATACAATATCCACAAAATTTGTTGATTCAGATATTAGAGTATTTGTGGAGAAGAAGGCTTAGAAGTATAGAGTTATGGTCGTCGAAAAGGAGAGGACTGTTATTATGAGAAAAATCTTTTGTTTGTTGGCTTTGGTTGTCTTGACTACTGGGTGCGCTACTGAATCCGGCGGTCTTCTTGGCAATCTGCTTGGTGGTTCTGCAGCTAATAGGCAGCTGTCATTTGTTAATTACAACAAGAGTGTCTATCCCCCTCAGACAAAGGACTATCCGATTGATTTGTTTTTTGGAGACAAACCTCAGAAGCCGTATGAAGTGATAGGTGAGGTTATGGGGTATGTTATTCGTGATAGCAACCTGAGGCCATTATTGGAAACGAAAGCAAGAAATATTGGGGCTGATGGTTTAATGGATATTCAAACATCATTAGGAAGCAGGACAGATACGGATATAACACAAGAATCAGTAAAAGACGCGTATGGGAACACTGTAGGGACAATGCCTGTTTCTGAGACAACATCACAAAAAGTTATAAACATAAAGGCAAAGGCGATTAAGTATAAATGAAGCCGTTCCTAATACAAAAGATTTCTGACGAGGGAACTGCTGATCCTTTTTTTGCTAGAATGATGTGTCAAAATTTGGAGTTAAGGAATTTTGTGATGTGCGGCGAGGTTCAGATCAAAGAGTTCGATGGATTATACGAGCCTTTATTTAATAATTTAGCGGAGTGTAGACAGGCATTTAAAGAATGTGCTCGTCTTATTGATGATCATTCAAGAAAGATTAGTTCAGGAGAAATAATTGAAGGGCAAAATAATGCTTGGACGGTAAGAGAGAGCATTGCCCAAGAGCTGAATCGTAATTTTAAGGATTTTTTTATAAAAGGACGAATATCGCTTCAATGTCTTGATAAGCTTTCTGCATTTATGGGTTATCCCATTGGGTTCTTTTTCCAGAAAGATCCTGCCTTTGAGAAGGGGTTACAGTCAATTTTGGGCCGAGGGGAAGATTCGCGGCTCAAAGAGTTTGTAAAGATGCTTAGGGATGATCGTCAATGGTATGCGTTATTCAGGGAAATTCGTACTGAGATTGAGCATAATGGGTTTAATTTGCCGATGATAAATTACAAGATTGATTCTTCTGGCAAGGGCCAAGTCTTGATTCCAACTGTTAACAACCAAAAGATTGAAGATTTTTTAAATGTGTTGTGGTCGAATTTGTTTGAATTTTCAGAGGAAGTTTTTGTGACGTTGGTTGATTTAAAGTTGACATACCCCGCGATGATAGTTGGCATTCCTGAGGTAGAACGCGACCCGAAGATGCCGATTAAATATCGTATTGGTGTCAGGAAGGGAAAATAGTTATGACTAGCGATGGACAGGAATTGGTATCTGAAGTGGAGCTCAAAGAAAAAATACGTCTTTTGAAAGAGAAGGCTAAAAGTTTGAAGTTGAGTGAAATTATGTTTAGGCTTTACGATTGGGGGTCTGATTTTGGTCAGACACACACCGACCTTGTGGTTGTTGGCAAGAAAATATGCCATGCACGGTCGCAATATTATGAAAAGAACAAGCCGAAAGATTTAAACAGTTTTAGCTATGACTTTGGGTTTTGGATGAAGTATCAAAGCAATCCTGATGTGAAAGGCTTTAATGATTGTCGAAGAATGATGATAAATAACAGGGCTTTCGATTTTCTATTTCGTAAGTCTTCATTCTTAGGCGTAAAAAAATATGGCGCTTTTAGATTATTGGTTGAGAATAAGAAAGTTTATGAGTTCGCTTTGGACGGAGTCATTAGAAAGTCCGGCTCCTCATACTGGGAGATAAACGCTGAACCTGATTGTTTTATCCACGGGGAGTGGGTAGAAGATATTATTTCTGCGTTTAATATTATTCATAATGAGGTGGAGTTAGATAAGCAGCGCTTAAATCAAGAGAAGAATGCTGTGCTAAAGAGTGAATTTGGGTTGTGATCTTGAACAAGAACATTGGTAAGTAGAAAGGGATGAAATTAGATGAGAAAATGTCCTTTTTGTATTGAAGAGATTCAGGATGCCGCGACAGTTTGCAAGCACTGTGGGACTGATTTGTCAACGATGGGCGGGAAGAATAAGCCGCCACATCCTATAGCATTTAGTCTTCTTTTCAAGAAAGTTGGCGATATTAAAGGCCGATATTTTAAATATCAAATGTCTTTCAAAGATTGTAAATATATTTGGTTTATTTCAAGAGGGTTATTGAATTCGATGATTGATCCCGAACATAATCCTGATAATTTCTTTGATTATAGGTTTATGTGCCAAGAGTTACATAGTAATTTACGAGTCCAAATTGTAAGTGTAAAAGCAAATGAAACATTTGAGCAGTACTATGAGGCAATATTTACTAAGAAAACCGAGCATTTGATTGAAAATATTGATGGAGGAGGCAAGGCCGATGTTGCTCAAAATAATGATGCGGGCATTAAAGGCGCATTGCTTACAGTAAAAGGGAGATTTTCAGATGGAGACGAAAGATTCCACGCAACTATCATGATACCCTGTGAAAGCGCCCTTTCAGGTAAACATGTATTACTTCTCGATTTAATTTCACCAATTAAGTATGGGGATTTCGCTTTTGATGATCTTATGCGAGTTTATAAAAGTTTTCGTTGGGATGTTTGAGGTTGCCACATTTAATCTAAGACAGCTCACGGCTTGTCTCCCGGGGCGACCCACAAGAGATAATGTGTTTTTGTTTATTTATTTGTAACTTCTTTACTAAAAAGTTGAATAAGGTATCATTAAATCAAATGGAAAAGACGAAAAGTCTATTAGCCTATATAATCAAAAGGCACATAACGGCCTCGCTCACCAGCTTGCTGAAGTTGTGTTATTTAATTGATGTGGTGAGTGTTAAAAAGACAGGGAAGCCCATATCCGAGTTTTCCTATGTGCGATATTATTATGGACCTTATGATGACAAAATTTATACTTTGTTAACTGCTTTGCAGAGTGAAGGGGTCGTTAAGTCGAAGACGGAGTATGCTTATTCCGGGGATGAATATGTAATTTATCAATCTGATGGTGATCAGCAGGGTGTTTCTGAACTGATTTCTGAAGAGGAATATTCGTTAATCGATGAAGTGTTAGAGAAGTTAAGAGGCTACGGCGCCAAAGCGCTCACTGATATCGCGTATCAAACAGCCCCAATGGTGAGAATCGGCGCAACCTTAGGCGGACGTGAGCACTTGAATGAAAAACTGGATTTAGGATGTGCGTAATCTTTCCGATGAAGACTTAATTTCTAGAATCCAAACTAGAAATATTCATTTAGACGCCAAGTCTAAAGATCCTCATAACCCAATCGTTAAACGCAAATATAAATTAGTAGGAAAGATTTTAGATTTTCATCCAACCCTAATCTTTTATCCGTTTTTTCCTTTAACTTCAAAGCCACATGCGTGCAATCCCGCGTTGACCATTGTTGTCGAAAGGCATCAATGGGAAGATTTGCACGAAGCGCATTTAAGGGCGGAGAGATCATATATTGATGTGGGTGATGTTGAGCCGATTTTAAGGCAAGATTTATTAAGTAAGATGCGCGACAATGGTAATGGGATGAAAAAAGTGGCAGCTCTCCCTGTCGTTAAGTTCGCAGAATTGATGCAGAAAAAGGAAGTCGCTTCAAAGTCAGACAGAATGCCGACCAAGCAATCTGTTTATATTGAAGCGGCCTTGCATGATGGCTTTATCCCTCAAAGAGTTCTGGAAAATTTAATTAACTAGTGCGCGCGTCGCTGCTATAAATTTCTTATTCCCCGAAAATTTCTCTAAAAAATTCCTGCAGGTTCCTAGTCATTATATAGTCTGAAATAATCTTCGTTTCGTGCCCCAGGGGGGTCTCAATTACATCCCTTGTTGGTGTCACTCTGACACTGACAAGGGATTTTTTGTGTCTACTCGTTAACAAAATCAAACATGGAAAGGAGGTGATCTGTATGTTCGACGCTGTTGGATTTATTATCGTCACGATCATCATGAGCGTGATCCACATTAGCCTGTGGGGAATATTCCCACTCAAGTTTCGGCACATCATGTTTGCGAACCCAATGCTGGCGTTTGTTATGGACTTCGCTGGTTCGGGTTTAATAACTGTGTTCACTGGTGTGGCCAGCTTTGTGGGGATATGCAACCTTGCTGCTTCTGTTGTGTTTGGACTGTACGCCTTGTGGCACATCCAAAAAGAAGGCATCAAGGGCGTTGTGTTGGATTGGTATCGGCTGTTTGGCCGCGTACCTGTGTTCCCAAGAATAATGGTCCAGTATCAGAAAGGAGGAAAGATATGGAGAGCCTAGTCGAGCAGGCATACCAAAGGCCGATGACCGAACTCCTGGAGGAGTTTCTCGGTGAAGGCCTGAGAGGCGCAGGCAGGGTGCCGGTGTGTTCAGTCTGTCAGCGCGAAGGCAATAACACCGATTGTGGAAGTTGTTATCTCGGGAAATTCTAATAACCAATCACAAGGAGGCGAGTATGAGGAAAGCAAAGGAAACCGTTCAAACTGTTTCAGCAACCAACAACAAGGAGGAAGTCATGAGCCAAGTTAAATTCACTGTCGAGAAGATGTACCGTCTACCGGACGCCGGATCATTGAAGGCGTTCGCAGATGTCTCGATTAATGACGTTCTTGTTATCAAGGGAGTGCGTCTGCTCGCTGGTAAGAAGGGGATCTTCGTCTCCATGCCGCAGGAGCAGGGTAAAGATAACCAGTGGTACGATCAGGTCGTGTGTAAGAACGCGTCCACGTATGAGGATTTCTCTACGGTGGTTGTTAATCATTACCAGAAGGAGGCCGCATGAACCACATTGTTAAGAGGATCTACTTTGCATACCGTCATAGCTTCAGGAGTGGACGAGGGATGTCCAGTTTCCTGAGTTACTGGCGGTGGAGTAAGGACATCTACTAAGAAGTCACAGCTAAACCAGAGGCATGAGACAGGCACCCAAGAGGGTGTCTTTTTTTATGTCTGCGAACAGAAAGGAACAGACCATGTGGAATAAGCCAACAAAGCAGGAGCTGGCTCAATTGCCAGCCTTCTACACGACGGAGAGCGTGCCATTGAAGGAGAAGATCATCCATCTTCATTTCTTCATTGGCGGGTGTGACTGGTACGCTGCTGAATATGATCCCGCAAGCCAGACTTTCTTTGGCTTTGTGGTCTTAAACGGCAATCTGGATATGGCCGAATGGGGCTATTTCAGCCTGGAGGAACTGGACCAGATCAAGATGCTGTTTCTGGAGATTGATCGGGATCTCTTTTTTACACCCAGGAAGGCCATTGAGGTCGACCTGATTCGAAAAGCCCAGGGGTGGCAGAAAGGAGAGTGCTGTGAATGTAAATCGCATGCGTAATGTTCTAAATCAAACTCAACAGTTTCTAACAACAAGGAGGATCAAATGCGTATTCTTGCTAATTACAGTTACAGAAGCAACGGTGACAGTTACCAAGTCAGTTTTGAAACTTCCGGTGATGTTGCAAAGGAGCAAGCTGATGGCGTCGTGGACGAGCTGTTCTCTATGGCAAAAAGGGCCATTAGTAGGCAGGTCAATCCGACGGGTAATCAGGGTGAGCCGCATAGGGAGGATGTGGTCATTCCTGAGCCTAAGAAGCACGCTAATGGCAATGGGAAGCCTATCAATGGTAATGGAAATGGTAAGCCTCATCCAAAGGATCCAGAGGCTCCGATCTCGCCAAAGCAGAAGTCTCTCATCATCAAGCTTGCCAAGGAACGTAGACAGTTCATCGAAGGAGTTAATGAGATGAGCATGGCCTCGGCGAGTAAGGTGATCGAGGAGATGTTGGCTGTTACAGCGTAAACCATAAGCAATCGGACGGCAGGTCTTCGGGCAACCGGGGGCCTGCCGTCTTTCTTTTAACTAAAGGAGTGTGTCCCATGGAAAGCAAACACTTATCGGTCTCACAGATTAAGATGTTCCTCAGGTGCCCCTTGCAATATCAATTCCGGTATATCGACGGGTTGAAGATACCGCCAACGGGATCGCTGACCCTTGGCAAGTCAATCCACTCGGCGTTGGAGGCCAACTACTCGCAGAAGATCACAAGTAAGCAGGATCTTCCTGCGGAGAAGGTATTGGATCTGTTCTCAGATCGATGGGAGCAGGAAGTTAAAGAGACGGTCTTCGACATGGATGAGAAGGCTGGAACTGTTAAGGATGATGGAGTCAAGATGGTCACAGCCTATCATGGCCAGATATCTCCAACCATTCAGCCGAGGCTCGTTGAGCATGAGTTTAATTTGATTTTTGCGAACGTCAGTTACACGCTCAAGGGGATCATTGATCTCGTGGATGTGGAGGGTACGATCATCGATCATAAAACCTCAAAACGAAGCATGAACCCGGAAGATGTTGGATCGGACATTCAGCTGACATGCTATGCGTTGGCATATCGGACGCTATTCGGAGTGCCGGAAAAGGAACTGCGGTTTGACGTAATGGTCAAGACCAAGGTCCCGAAGCTCCAGCAGATCCCGACCACACGGACGCAGGATGATATTCGCCGATTCCTGAAGGTCCTGGGATTTGTAAGCAAGGCGATCCAATCGGGGACCCTGTATCCCTGTGAGAATAAGCAGACTTGTTCTTGGTGCGGTTATCGCGAACTGTGCAGGAAATGGTAGGGGTAGAAGGTGTCCATGGGATTTAGCGGCATTCTCAAGGCCGCTAAGCCCTCCTGAGATGCGAATAGATCCATTTATCAGGGAGTGATTAACATCGGAGGGATCAAATGGAAAATAACAGGAGTTATTTTAGGACTGGAAGAGCATGCGATCGTCCATATCGTTATCGTAAAAGGGCTCCGGGGAAATGCTTAAAGCCGCCAGCACTCACTGGTCGCTTGGGTAGCATTTCCTTTAACCCTTTGTTTTGCTCAGGGTTCAGAGAAAACGCTCGATTAAGGCAGATTGATCGGGATAAATGCTCAAATAAAGGTCATTTCCCAAGAGGGTAGAACGTTAATACTCCGTCGCTGTAAAAAATATTTCAAAGTCGTGGTTGAGGAATGTGCCTGTTTAGTAGTATAATGCAATTGTAGGGTAAAGAAACGTCTGCTTCATATTGCCCCACACCACGGATTCATCGTTAGTAAATCCCAACAAGAAATAAGACTTAATACGCGGAGCAATTATGCTTCGTGGCGGGACTGTTTTGTCCCCAGAAGGAGGAAGCACAATGAGTATGGAGAAGAAGTTTTTAAACGTCGACGAGGTAGCAGCATGTCTTGGAGTGAGCCGGACCACAATTTACTGGTGGGCCGAGACGGGTAAGATCCCCCATAGCAAACTGGGGAAACTGGTTCGCTTCGATCCCGACGTCGTTGCTTCGTGGGTGAAGAGCAAGGGTCGGGGCGATGTCTGAACAGGAAATCGGTACAAGATAAGGATGGAGAAAAATGGAAGAGAAGGAAAAGAAATATTTCACGAGGATATCGAGCACCACACTTGAGAATTTGGCGAAAGCGAGGTTGACCCCGAATGAATGGCGAACCGTGATGGCGTTGGTCAGAAAGACATACGGGTATCAGAAGAGCCATGATCGGATAAGCATTTCGCAATTTCAGTCAATGACCGGGTTGGAAAGGAAGCGGCAAGTTGGCGCTCTAAAATCGCTTGTGAGGAAAGGAATTGTTTTAATGAGGCACGGGCACATCAATTCATATGCCTTGAACAGGAAATATTCTCAATGGGTAGTGGCAGGATCGCCACCAGTAATGACATCTGAAGAAGCGGATAAGCTAGTGGCGTTCAGGTCTCAACTAGTGGCGCCTGCAGGGCAATTACCGGTGGCAGGACCGCCACACACAATACATAACACAATAGATAGTATACAAAAGAATGAAAACCTTCAAATATCCGATCTTAATCACACATTGCTCGCTGACGCTCGCTTAGAAGCAGTTGCTCCTTTGGTTACCACTGCCTTCGCTTGCGCTCCGGCTGACATAGTAGATCAGAGAGTGCCAGACACGGAGGGTATCCGAATCGAGCAGCATAGTGGCATACCCGAACAAGGAAGACACGTAGAAGTCACGGCCTCAGCCTTGCCGGCCTCGGCGGGGACACGGGATAAAAGGTTGCGGTCGATCAAGGAGATTTGCAGAGAACATCCTGACGCCTTTAAGCTTCCCGATGGAGCGGGTCGTGAGTGTGCTTGGTGGTCGGACGGATCTAAGGAAGGTGGCTTTGCATTTGAGGAATGCGTGTAATGAAATTTTGCGCATAAGGCGCATAGTAACGGCAGTAATGAAACGAAAGGATCAAGGTGGAGTTTAATAACAACAAATGGACGAAAAAGATTATGTGGTGCAGGCCGAGGCATTCAGCGGTTACGCGAACAAGTATCCTGATGCAGATTTGATCAAGCTGTTTGAGCAGTGGTCAGAGTCAAAGGATATGTATGGCTCGGATAAGGTTGGTGTGTGGCGTTTGGCAAGAAGGTCAAGAAAACGGCAAGAACGTATTATTAACGAGGACGGGGAGGAATATGTGAGGTTATCCGCAGTATTGGAGATTATCTTACAGGCAGACCTTGCCCGTGTTGATCGGCTGTTAGAAAAACGCAAGGAAACCGATTCGGATATTCAAGATGTCAAGCAAGAGAAAGGACACGTAAGCTTATGAAAGTTGCCATTTATACAAGAGTTTCGACGGAGGATCAGGCAAGAGAAGGATTCTCCATGGAAGTTCAGAGGGAATTCTTGCTCAAGTATGCCAAGCAGGAAGGTCATGAGGTATTTAATGTTTATGAAGACGACGGGATAAGTGGCTATTCATTAGATCGTCCTGCATTAAGACGGCTTCTTGCGGATGCCAAAAAGAAGAAGTTCGATTTCATTCTGGTCTATAAGCTGGACAGATTCTCAAGGAAACTGAAGGATGTTGTTACTTTGGTCGAGGATCTCGAACTGGCAGGCATTGGGTTCAAATCAGCTACGGAGTTTTTCGATACAACAAATTCATCCGGCAAGCTGATGTTCCAGCTTCTAGGGACCTTTGCCGAGTTTGAAAGGAATCGGCTGAAGGAGAGAATTCTTCCCGGGATGATAAAGGGAGTGCAGAGAGGACACTGGCAAGGCTCTCGGTATTATCCGTACGGCTACCATTATAATAAGGAAAAGAAAATCTTGGAGGTGGTTCCTGAGGAAGCCGCCGTAGTTAAAACAATTTACCTCATGTATCAGTCGGGAAGCAGTACCGGACAGATCGCAGGATATCTGTATAAGAAGGGCTATAAGACCAGAAGCGGGGGCATGTTTCATACTAAGCTTGTCTGTGACATTTTGAAGAATCCGGTTTATCTCGGGAGGCTTGTATGGAATCGAAGAAGATACGACAAGACGAAGAAGACGCTGAAGGGTTTTAAATTTGTTAAGAATGACCCGTCGAAGTTCATTTATGGCGATAGCGAGCATGAACGAATTATCCATAAGGATGATTTTGATACTGTTCAGAAACGACTTTCGTTGAACAGAAATGGCGTCTTAACACGCCAGGGGAATCAGGACTATTTATTGTCTGGTTTGTTGATCTGTGGGGTATGTGGGCTTCGCTTTCAGGGCTGTTTAGCTGCGTCCAAGAGGAGCAAGAAAGATCCGGCCTTAGGTGGAAAGCGAAAGACATTGGAAAAAAGAAGGTACTATCGTTGTTGCGGGAATGCTAAACATAATGCGAAGTGCGGGAATGGCTATGTCAGGGCTGATGAGGCAGAAAGTTTTATTTGTGAAGTTCTCAGATTAATCTTTATGGAAGACATTAGCGATACCAGGCTGGAAGGGTTGCTGAAGCAGGCGACCAAAGCTTACACTGAAGATGTCAGGGATGGGGTAGCCAAGTTAAAGGTCGAGCTTGGTACCAATATTTCAAGACAAGAGAAGCTAAGCGGGATCTTCTCCGAGGGTTTGCTGGCCAAAGAGGCGTATAAGAATCAGATAATGCCATTAAGGCATGCAGAGAATGACATCAGATCCAGGATCAGAAGGCATGAATTGAGTATGATCGAGAAGGAAAGGAGTACGGAGTATCTCAAATTACTCCAGTCTGTGGCGAACCATTTTGAGTCTATCAATGAAGATCTTGATATGGCTGGAAAAAAGGGACTTATTAAGCTATTATTCAGGTCCATCAGCGTTGAGGGTGGACGGATTACGAAGTTTGATTTGTATCAGCCGTTTAAAAGTTTATTCGAAGGGGTGGCTGTAAAGTGCCAAGTGAAGCAAGACCAGATAGTTGCGACAAAACCGGAAAGCGTATCGCGCTCATTACTTTCGGTTGTCAGATGAATGAGTATGATACGGAGCTTGTGCGCGCTATCTTGCTCGAGGCCGGGTATTTCTTTGTTGATGACGATCTTCAGGCTGACATTATTATGCTTAATACATGTTCGGTGCGTGAGAATGCCCATCGCAAGGTTTATGGACATATTCATGATATGCGCCATCGCCGTCAAGGAAAGCCTGTTTTGATTGGGATACTCGGGTGTATGGCGACAGGGTTACGTAAAGAGCTCATAGATAACAAACATCTGGCGCTTGATTTTGTAGTTGGCCCGGACAGCTACAAGCGCCTTCCTCAAATCCTGCAAAACCTTCATGATACCGATGCTACCGGGTATGATGTTACTTTGTCAGAGTTTGAAACCTATGCTGATGTTTATCCGACCAGGACTGCCGGCGTGAACGCCTGGGTGGCCGTGATGCGCGGGTGTAATAATTTCTGCTCGTTCTGTATTGTTCCTTTTACACGTGGCCGGGAGCGTAGCCGTTCTGTTGATAGTATTCTCGATGAGGTCAGACGCCTGGCGGGTGAAGGGTTTAAGCAGGTGACATTGTTGGGGCAGAATGTAAATTCGTATGCACATGACGGGCATGATTTTGCGTTCCTTGTCGATCAAGTATCCAGGGTCGATGGCGTTGATCGCATCCGATTTACCTCACCGCACCCTAAAGATTTTCCTGAGAGTCTGATCAAGGTCCTGGCACAGAACCCTAAGGTTTGCAAGCAGGTGCATTTGCCCCTGCAGGCAGGTAATGACAGAGTATTGTCTGTCATGAATCGTAACTATACGCAGGCTGATTTTAAAGGCCTCGTCGACAAACTCCGTAAGGCTTGCCCTGCTATGGCATTGTCAACGGATGTGATCGTTGGCTTTCCGACAGAGACTGATGCCGAGTTTGAGGATACGGTGCGCGTGATGGAGGCGGTCAGATTTGATACGGCGTTCATGTTCAAATATTCTGTCCGTCCTAATACAGAAGCTTCCCGAAAAATGACTGATGATGTACCTGAAAATGTTAAGACACGGCGCATTGTCAGGATCAATACACTTCAAACAGGGATATCCTTGGAAAAGAACAAGGCGCTGGTAGGTCAGGTTCAACCTGTTCTGATCGAATCTATGGAGAAAGAAAAAGGCGGGTCGATCTACGGGCGTAATGATGCCAATAAAATTGTTCTTTTAACGCCGGTTCCTGACATGATTTTGAAAATAGGGGACACTGTTAATGTCAGGATCACCAAGGGGACGCCCCATCAGCTAAAAGGTGAAGTCGTTAACGCTAGCCTCTAATCTTGAACAATCGTTTGTTTTAATATATAGTAACTCAATATTTTTAATGAAAATACGACTAAGCATTCGTTTCCTGGGCCTCCTATGACAGCAGAAGATTTATATAATAAATTAAAAAATGTCCGTATTGGCGGGAATGTTTGCCAGTATTCACTCAGAAAGTGTGAAGAGCTGGTGCCTTTGATCAACGAGATCAACCGCTTGAAGAAGGAAAAAGATGCAGTGATTTTGGTGCATTCATATGTTTCCCCCGAGATAGTTTACGGTGTTGCCGATTTTATAGGTGATTCCTACAAGTTAAGTAAAGACGCCGTTAATACAAAGGCTAAGACGATCGTTTTTGTGGCGGTTCGTTTCATGGGGGAGACGGCTAAAATACTTAATCCGGATAAAGAAGTCCTGGTGCCGGCACGGCTATCGGGTTGTACACTGGCGGATGCTATTACGGCTGAGGATGTGCGTAATTTAAGAAAACAGTTTCCCGGGTACACGTTCATTTGCTATGTCAATACAACGGCCGAGGTCAAAGCTGAGTGTGATGTTTGTGTAACCTCAGCGAATGTTTATGCCATCGTCGAGAAGTATCCTTCGGATAAGATCTACTTCCTGCCCGACAAGTTCATGGGGATAAATCTCAAAAATGAGATGGCCCGGCGTGGGGTAAGGAAAGATATTCAGTTCTTCAAGGGTACTTGCTATGTTCATGAAGAATACAATGAGGAAGCCATCCTTAAAGTGAGGCTTGAATATCCTCAGGCCAAGATCGTCAGTCACCCGGAGTGTAATGCTGATGTTGTAGCCAATTCTGACTTCGTCGGTGGCACCGAGCAGATGCTTGACTATATGCGTAAGACCAGATCGAAGCAGTTCCTAATGCTGACCGAATGCGGCTTGTCAGCGAGATTGCAGTCAGAATTTCCTGATAAGGAACTTGTGGGAAGTTGTGCTTTGTGCAAATATATGAAGTCCAATACCCTTGAAGATATTTTGCGTGTTTTGAAAGCGCCAAAGGCTTCAGACAGGGTTGTTATTGAGGATGCTGTTCGTATTAAAGCATTAAAGTCCTTGGAAGCCATGTTTGAATATGCTGAGGCTCAGTCGTCAAGAAAGACCGCCTGTGAGTAAGGTGATATGATATACGTAACGCCACAACAGATAACATTCACCGATCAGCTTTTATTAAAAAGCGGCGCAGCTCTTTCGCCGGTCACTGTTGTCTATGAGACTTACGGTAAACTCAATGCTGATAAATCCAATGCTATATTGATCCTGCATGCTTTTACGGGAGACGCCCACGCTGCTTTTTATCATGAAGGTGCGTCTAAGCCTGGGTGGTGGGATGATATGATCGGTCCGGGTAAGGCATTTGATACGGATAAATATTTTATGATCTGTTCAAATGTTTTGGGCAGCTGCAAGGGCACAACCGGCCCAAGTTCGATCGACCTCAAAACACAGAAACCTTTTGCCCTCCATTTCCCTCTTATTACCATTCAGGACATGGTTGCGCTTCAGAAAAAGTTGATCGATCATCTGGGCATTCGGAAGCTCTTGAGCGTCGCTGGGGGTTCTATGGGCGGGATGCAGGCGATAACATGGGCGGTTATGTATCCTGACATGGTTCATTCATCGATCGTTATCGCGGCATGTCACGGGCATACAGCCCAGCAGATCGCTTTTCATGAAGTTGGACGCCAGGCTGTTATGGCAGATCCTGATTGGCAGGGTGGAGATTACTTTGGTAAAGCGCTGCCGGGGCGCGGGCTGGCTGTGGCGCGTATGATCGGTCATATTACCTATATGAGCTGGATTTCTATGGAGCAGAAGTTTGGTCGTAAGCTTCAGGATAAAGAAAAGCTGGGGTATGATTTCTCCAAGGACTTTGAAGTTGAAAGTTACCTTCAATACCGGGGGCAAAGTTTCGTTGAGCGGTTTGATGCTAACAGCTATATTTACCTGACCAAGGCGATGGATTATTTCGATCTTTCCGAGGGGAAGAAGCTTTCAGAAGTATTCAAGGGTGTGACGGCAGACCTTTTGGTCATCAGCTTTACTTCTGACTGGCTCTATCCTTCATCACAGTCGCAGGCCATGGTGCGCGCGCTTAAGGCGAATGATGTTGATGTGTCTTATTTAGAGATAAAGACTGATTACGGACATGATGCTTTTCTTGTCGAATTTGACGATCAAACGCGAATGATCTCTAATTATTTAACTAAAGTTGTACGTGAGAGGGTGAGCAGAATATGATCCGTCTGGATTATGAGATCATTGCCGATATCATTGAACCTGGAGCCAAGGTCCTCGACCTGGGTTGCGGTGATGGCGAGCTTCTTTCTCTTCTTAAAATGAAAAAGAACTGCCGTGCTACAGGTATTGAGATAGCTGCGGAACAGATTTTTAAATGCATTGAACGCGGGGTATCTGTCGCTCAGGGTAATATTGATTCAGACCTTGATGTTTACGAGGACAAGCGTTTTGATTACGTGATCCTCAATGAAAGCCTTCAACAGGTTGTAAATATCGAGAAGGTTTTAAATGCCGCTTTGCGTGTCGGTAAGAAGGTTGTCGTAGGCATACCTAACTTCTGCCATTTTAGGGCGCGGCTCCAGATCTTTTTCCTGGGGAAAGTGCCTGTTACGAAAAGTTTGCCTTATAAGTGGTACAACACACCTAACCTTCGTTTCTTGAGTCTCGATGATTTCAGGGAGTTTTGTTCTGAGAAGAATATTTCTATCGAGAAGGCATGCTATTTAGCAGCCGGCAAAAAGGTGAGTGTTCTACCGGATCTATTCGCTGATTCAGGTCTTTTTGTATTACATCACGCTTGATTGCCCGCTGTCTATCAGTTCTTAAGCGTAACGGTTTTTTCGCCTTTTTCATTGATCGTGGTTGTTGCGTTGGACTTTGCGGTGTGTTTTGTGGTTGCGTTAGAGGCTAACAACGGCTCCAGTGGTTTGCCGAGTTCTGTTATTTGTCCGCTGAAAACACAGGTTTTAAGATCACCTTCGTATATATACAATTTTCCATTACTACGGTCAAAGAACCCAACGCGCCCCGTGCTGAATGAAAAAGCAGAAACTGTAGAAAAGTTTGTAGTTTCAGCAGCAAGTTGTGTCGTAGAAATGGTTGAATAAATGGCTGTTACGGCGGCAAGGATCAGGAAACTTATCGTTAGTTTTTTCATAGGAATAACTCCTTTATTTTTTAATATTATACCTTTTCTTGTCATGGAATCAATATATGTCCAATAAGATTTATGATTATGTGATCATTGGTGCGGGCGTTATCGGTCTCAGTATTGCACGTAGTTTGCGGACTGTGAAACCTGGTGCGTTGATCTTGGTCCTTGATAAAGAGGAGGATGTTGGAGCCCATTCATCTGGCAGAAACAGCGGTATTCTGCATGCTGGTTTTTATTACAGCGCTGATAGTTTAAAGGCGAGATTCACTGTACAGGGTGCCGGGGCATTAAAGGATTACTGTGCCTTAAAGAATATACCCGTGAATGCTTGTGGCAAACTGGTCGTTGCCATGGATGAGGGTGAATTGGCCATGTTGCACGAGTTGGAGCGGCGGGGGAAGCGTAACGGGTCTCACGTGAGATTGATCGATAGAGAAGAAGCAAAGGTATATGAACCTGGTGTGTTTACGTACAAGAAGGCGCTTTTTTCGCCTGATACGGCAAGTCTCGACCCTTTGGATGTACTGGTCGCTCTTAAGGATGATCTGATGAATGTGCAGGTTGAGTTTGTGTTTGAGGCCAAGTTCCTGGGCCGTAATGGCCAGGTGGTCAAGACAAGCGCCGGCGATTTTGAAGCACGCAAGATAATCAACTGTGCCGGTCTTTATGCAGACCAAGTTGCTCAAGCGTGTGGTTTTGGCATGAAATACACCATGATCCCTTTTAAGGGGTTATACCTTAAGTATAAGAAAAATAAAACTGATGTGAAAATCAATGTTTACCCAGTGCCTAATCTTAAGAATCCTTTCCTGGGTGTACACTTTACAAAAACAGTTGATGGTACGATAAAGATAGGGCCTACTGCTATTCCTGCTTTCTGGAGGGAGAATTATTCGATCGGCCATCGTTTTGATCTGCGTGAAATGGCTGAGATCGTAAGCCATCAGGCCGGATTATTCTTGTCGAATTCTTTCGGCTTCAGGGATCTGGCTTTTGATGAAATTAGAAAATACAATCGTCGTTATTTTATTGATCTGGCCGTCAGGATGATCCCTTCCATCGACCCTGAAGGTTTCGGTGAATTTACACGTCCGGGTATCCGTGCCCAACTTTTGGACAAAACCACGCGTCATTTAGTACAGGATTTTGTAGTTGAGGGCGACCGTTCTACTGTCCATGTACTTAATGCCGTTTCACCGGCTTTCACCTGCGCCTTTCCCTTCGCTGATTTCGTCTGCGAAAAATATATTCTGGGATGATTGAAAGTTTTCCTGGAGCCATTCGACTAAATTTAAGATATAAGTTATTATTTGACCGATTTCCAATTTGACGCTATTATTTATGTACTAAAAAAGGAGATGAGAATGGATTATTCAATTGCGGTTCAGCCTACGCCTAACCCTAATGCGCTTAAGTTTGTACTTAATGTACCTCTGAAATCAACAGACAGTGCTGTTTTTAAAACAATAGATGCTGCTAAAGGTGTTCCTTTGGCTGCCGCCATACTTAATGTCCCTCAGGTGAGCGAGGTTTATTTCTCTGGCAGGTTCTTGACCGTAACTCAGTCGGGGATTGGCAATTGGGATGAACTTGAGGGCCTCATTAAAACAGCTATACAGATGCATATTGCAGACCATAATCCCGATTTTGATCTTTCTGCTGATAAGGTTGGGGGAACTATTCCTCTAACGGGCGAACTTGCGAAGATAAATGCCATTTTAGATTCTACTATCCGTCCGGCCCTGCAGCGCGATGGCGGTGACCTTGAGGTGATCTCATTGGAAGGCGATGTATTAACGATTAGCTATCAAGGTGCTTGTGGTTGCTGCCCGCATGCGGCCATGGGAACGTTGTATGCGATCCAGAATATTCTGCAAGATCAATACAGGCCCGGGATTCAGGTGCAATTGGGTTAGTATGTTCAAGATCCATAAGAAAGTTAAATACGCGCTGATCGCGTTAAAGCATATTTCCGCTCAGAAACCTGAGTATAAGGTAACGGCAAAAGAGATATGCACTAAGTTCAGTATCCCTTTCGATCCAACGTCAAGAGTCCTGCAGTTAATGGCACAGCAGGGCGTTCTTAAGGTCGAACAGGGGGTTCATGGCGGGTATGGCTTAAAAGGTGATCTTGACCGCCTTAGTGTTTACGCTTTAAGCCAGATGGTTGTCGGTGGGCTTGCTGTTACGGATTGTGTCGGGGATGAGGTTTCCTGTGAGAGGGCAGAACACTGTGTTTTAAAAGGTGCTATGACGAAACTAAATCTCAAGGTCATTAAGGCTTTTAACGATGTTATGGTCAGCGAAATGATCGGTTGATATGGAACAGGAATATAAATACGGTTTTGTGACTGAAGTTGAAATGGATACGCTCCCCAAAGGATTGAATGAGGAGGTCGTTGCTGTTATTTCACACAAGAAGTCAGAACCATCTTTTATGCTAGATTGGCGGCTTAAGGCTTATCGTCATTGGTTGACGATGAAAGAGCCACATTGGGCGAATTTTCATTACGAACCCATTGACTATCAGGATATCCGTTATTATGCTGCGCCTAAAAAGAAGACTGACGGACCCAAGAGCCTTGAGGAAGTGGACCATGAGGTTGTTAAGACATTTGAAAAATTAGGCATTCCCTTGAGTGAGCAAAAGCGCCTGACCGGGGTTGCTGTTGATGCTGTGTTCGATAGCGTTTCTGTGGGCACCACGCATCAAAAAGAGCTTGAGGAGCTCGGCATCATTTTTTGCCCCATATCAGAAGCACTGGCAAAACATCCTGAGCTGGTTAAGAAATATATGGGAAGTGTTGTGCCGGCTACAGATAATTTCTTTGCGGCGCTTAATTCAGCTGTTTTTACGGATGGTTCTTTTTGTTATATTCCACCTGGCGTGCGCTGTCCTGTCGAATTGTCGACTTATTTCCGGATCAACGCTAAAGAGACCGGACAGTTCGAGCGGACGCTTATTATCGCTGACACGGGTTCTTATGTAAGTTATCTGGAAGGCTGTACCGCTCCGGTACGTGATGAAAATCAATTGCATGCGGCTGTCGTTGAGCTGATAGCGCTTGATAATGCCGAGATCAAGTATTCGACGGTACAGAATTGGTACGCGGGTGACAAGGACGGGCGCGGCGGGATCTATAATTTTGTGACCAAGCGCGGCTTATGCGCAGGGCATCATTCCAAGATATCCTGGACGCAGGTTGAGGCAGGAAGTGCTATTACCTGGAAGTATCCCAGCTGTATCCTCAGAGGTGATCATTCTGTTGGGGAGTTTTATTCAGTTGCTTTAACTAACAACAAGATGAATGCTGATACAGGCACTAAAATGATCCATATTGGCAAACATACACGCAGCACCATTATTTCAAAAGGTATTTCTTCGGATTATTCGCATAACAGTTACCGCGGGATGGTCAAGATCTCACCTGGAGCTGACCACGCGCGCAATTTTTCCCAGTGCGACTCCATGTTGGTGGGGAATAATTGTAGCGCCAATACTTTTCCTGATATCCAGATCAAGAACAGCACGGCGGTGCTTGAGCATGAAGCGACTACGTCAAAGATCAGTGCCGAGCAGGTGTTTTATTTGCAGTCACGTGGTTTAAATAAGGAAGAGGCTATCTCACTGGTCATTAATGGCTTTTGCAAGGAAGTGTTTAAGACCCTCCCTTTAGAGTTTGCAGTCGAGGCGGTAAGGCTTTTAGAAATGAAACTAGAAAACAGCGTGGGATGATTATGTTGAATATCAAAGATTTATACGCGAGCGTTGAAGGCAATCAAATCCTTAAAGGATTGAACC
Organism: Candidatus Omnitrophota bacterium; assembly: GCA_002753465.1. GTDB lineage: Bacteria > Omnitrophota > Gorgyraeia > Zapsychrales > Fredricksoniimonadaceae > Fredricksoniimonas. The sequence goes on along the minus strand of PEAF01000002.1, from coordinate 15,110 downwards.
TTTCGGTTAAGGCGGGTCAAGTCCATGCCATTATGGGGCCGAATGGTTCCGGCAAAAGCACGCTATCCAAGGTTATTACCGGGCATCCGCAGTATGTGGCCGATAGCGGCCTTGTGGATTTCGAGATCAATGGTCAAATGGTCAATATCCTTGGCATGGAACCTGATCAGCGTGCGCGAGAGGGTATTTTTCTGGCGTTTCAGTATCCAGTTGAGTTGCCTGGCGTGCCAACATCAGAATTTCTGAGAGCGTCATATAATTCGGTTTGTCGGCATCATGGCCTAGAACAGATGGACCCTATCGATTTTGACGGTTTTATCCGAGAAAAAATGAAGGTCCTTGAAATGGACGACAAGTATATTGACCGTGCTGTTAACGTGGATTTCTCCGGTGGGGAGAAGAAACGTAATGAGATCCTTCAAATGGCCGTATTGAACCCGCGTTTGGCGGTTTTAGATGAAACTGACTCCGGCCTTGATGTTGATTCCATGAAGATCGTTGCGCATGGCGTTAATTTGCTGCGCAGTAAACGTAATGCCATGATCGTTATTACGCACTATCAGCGCCTTCTTAATTACATTAAGCCGGACATTGTGCACGTGCTTTATCAAGGGCGGATCATTAAGACCGGTGGGCCTGAATTGGCGCTGAAGGTTGAAGATCAAGGGTATGACTGGTTGATCAAATCCTGAACGGAATAAAAATGACAGAAGGTTCATCAGTTCCTCAACGTTGTTGGCAGATAGATTCATCCAGGAAGGGTGCGGAGATTATCCGTATTACCGACGCTGATGGTAAGTCTTTGATCCGTGTTAAGCCCGGGGTAAGCGCTGTTATTATTTCGTCAGCTTCGTTCCTTGAGGTGATCCTTGAAGAAGGGGCGCGTCTTGAGCTTTTACGGCCGTTTCTTTTGGATCAAACGCTTGAGCGTGAAGTATCTTTAAGTGTGCATCAGGCAAAAGACAGCTCGCTGACAGCATTTATGGTGACCAAAGGTTCGATTTCTTTTAAAGATAATGTAAGTGTTGTTCTTGCGGGAGAAGGCGCTGAGGTTTCATTGAATGGTTTGCATGATCTGTCGAATGCCTGTGAGGCGCACAGCCTTACCTTAATAGACCATGTTGCCCCATCTACAAAAAGTGACCAGCTTTATAAAAGTGTTGTCCGTGACCGGGGTCATTCATTCTTTCATGGGAAGATCATGGTCCGGCGTGAAGCTCAGTTAACTAATGCGTACCAATTGAACAAGAATTTGATCTTAAGTCCTGAAGGGCGTGTTGATACTAAGCCTCAACTGGAGATCTTTGCTGACGATGTAAAGTGTTCTCATGGTGCAGCCATTGGCCAGTTAGATGATGATCAACTATTTTATTTCCAAACACGCGGTATTGGCCGTGAAGAGGCGGCGCGCATGCTGGTCAAAGGATTTGTAAAAGACGTTTTATTGAAGATCAATGATCCTCTGTTGCGTGCTGAGGCTGGAGGTATGTTATGACATTTGACGTTGAAAAGATCCGCAAAGATTTCCCTAATTTGTCTACCCGTGGGCGTGATGAAAAGCCGCTCATCTATTTTGATAATGCGGCCACGACATTTAAACCCTGTCAGGTCATTTCATCCACGCATGCGCATTATTGCCATCGCACGGCTAATATTCACCGTGGGGTGCATTATCTTAGTGAAGAAGCGACGGCGGCCTACGAGTCCAGCCGTGAAAAGGTGCGGAGCTTTTTGAATGCCAGGGATAATTTTGAAATTATCTTTACAAAAGGTGCTACCGAATCGATCAACCTTGTGGCGCATAGTTACGGCCGCAAGTTCATTAAGTCAGGTGATGAAGTGATCATCTCTGAAATGGAACATCATTCGAATATTGTCCCATGGCAGATGTTGCGTGAAGAGACCGGATGTGTCATTAAAGTTATACCATTCAATGATCAGGGCGAACTTTTGATGGATGAGTACCGCAAGCTGCTTACATCCCGAACAAGGCTGGTTTCGATTGTTCATGTGTCGAATTCAATGGGTACGGTGAATCCGGTTAAGGAAATTATTGCTTTGGCACATGCCGCCGGTGCGGTTGTTCTTGTTGATGCAGCCCAGGGTGTTTCCCATGAACCTATCGATGTCCAGGATTGGGATTGTGATTTTCTGGCGTTCTCAGGCCATAAGCTGTATGGTCCAACGGGGGTTGGTGTTCTGTACGGCAAACAGGCGTTACTGGAGACGATGCCACCTTATCAGGGTGGCGGCGATATGATCTTAAGCGTATCGTTCGATAAAACGATCTTTAACCGGTTGCCATTTAAGTTTGAAGCGGGGACGCCTAATATCGCCGGAGTTATTGCTCTTGGCGATGCGATCTCCTACGTTAAAGCTGTTGGCTGGGAGGGTGTGTCTGCCTATAAGAATGAATTATTGGCCTATGGGCATAAGCTTCTTGAGACTGTTCCTGGGTTAAGGATGATCGGTACAGCGAAGCATAAAGCCCCGATCTTTTCATTTATCCTTCAGGATATTCACCCTCATGATATAGGAACGCTCATCGACCGGGAAGGGGTGGCGATACGCACAGGACATCACTGTACACAGCCTGTAATGAAGCATTTCAATATTCCGGCTACGGCACGCGCGTCGTTGGCTTTTTATAACACCAAAGATGAATTGGATATTTTTGTGAAAGCGCTTCACAAGATCATTGAGGTTTTTAAATGACAGAACATACTGATGAACTTTACCAACAAGTTATTCTGGAGCACAATAAGCATCCCCGGAACTTTGTTAAGCTTTGCCCGTGCACCCATGAAGCCGAAGGATACAATCCTTTGTGCGGCGATCATTTGAGCGTTTATTTGCGTATCACGCCTGAAGGGGTTGTGAATGAGGTGTCTTTTTATGGCGATGGTTGCGCTATTTCCAAAGCTTCAGCGTCGATGATGACGGCTGCCGTTAAAGGAAAGACGGTTGATGAGGCTAAGCTTCTTTTCGAAGAGTTTAGAAAACTTGTGATGAAAGAAACTGATGCAGCTCAGCCGCAGCAGCTTCTGGGAAAGCTTGCCGTATTCTCAGGGATCTGGAAGTACCCAAGTCGGGTTAAATGCGCTATTCTCGCCTGGCACACCATGAAGGGGGCTTTGGATAAAGAGAAGTCTGTATCAACGGAATGATCACCAGTAGTTTTCAGCGTTACATCCGGCAGCGTTATTGAATTTCCCCAGCAGCCTTACTTCACGTATCAGCACTATCCCGTATTTATCTTTGACCATGTCAATCATTTTGATCGTCAGATCGTAAACAGCCTGGGCTGTTGCACCGTCATCACGCGTGATGATGTTGGCATGTTTTGTGTACGCATGCGCCCCGTTAAGATTAAGATCTTTACATCCGGCATTATCCAGGAACCATCCCGCCGATTGTCGTTGACCGGCCTTGGAGGTGGGGTCTACGTTACGGAAGAAAGATCCTGCACAGGGAATGTCTCTCCATAAGTTGATATTGCACGGACGTGTCCGAAGAACTTCTTCACGTGCCGCTTTAAGGCTGGTTGTGTCGTTAATATGGTTTAATGTGAACTCAGCAGAAAGAATGATGTCGCCGTTATGTTTTAAATCAGAGTCACGGTAGTCAAAGCGAATGGCAGATCTTGGAAGCTTGACAACAGAGTTGTCAGGTTTAAGGACCGTGACAGAGGTTAAATGGTCAGAGACCTGCTGCCCATAAGCGCCGGCATTGCCGGCAATGGCCCCGCCGACCGTTCCCGGGATGCCGCAAATCTGAGACAAACCCTCAAGGCCTTGTTCTGTTGCGTACTGAGTCAGAGCGTCTAAATGGGTGGCCGCATCAACGTTAATAGTATTACCTTCACGAGTTACTAAGGGAGTTTCATTGTTGAAGCGAAGCATGATCTTATTGATGCCGTAGTCTGAGGCTAGAATATTGGATCCAAATCCCATGAGTATGAAGGGGATATTCCGTTCACGTAATAGGATTACAACTCTTCGTAGCACGGCAGCGTCAGGGCATTCGATCAATGCGGGGCAAAAGCCGCCAAGTTTGAACGTAGTGAATTGCTTTAAGGAAGCGTTGATGTTGATCTTGATATTGATCTCGTTAAGGAAAGAAAGATCCATGTTATATCCTGGGTAGAGGGAACGCTATCGTTTCCTCAGGGTTGTCAAAGGTGGTGACGGTTGTGTCGGAAAAGGTGTTTTGGATCTTTGCAATGATCTCATCAACTAAATGCCGGGGGACAGAGGCACCCGAGCTTAGTCCGATCCTTGTTTTTCCGTTCAGGATGTTAACATCGAGTTGACTTGCGTTATCAACAATGATGCTTTTAACGCCTAATTGTTCGCCCTTTTCTCGTAGTCTGTTTGAGTTGGAACTATTGGGCGAACCTGCAATGATGATCATGTCACATAATTTCGAAAGTTCCTTGATAGCGTCCTGACGGTTTTGCGTAGCGTAGCAAATATCGTCTCTAAGTGGGCCGGTCAAACGCGGGAATCTCGCACGCAGTTTCAGGATAAGTTCGCGCGTATCATCGACGGAGAGTGTTGTCTGGGTAATAAAAGCAACTTTCTTATGAGGGGCAATGTCGAGCTTATCAATGTCCGCTGCGTTTGAAACGATATGCAATAGTTCCGGCTTAACATGCCCTGATGTTCCAACAACTTCCTCATGGCCTTTGTGGCCGATCAGGATCACATCGATATCCTCTAGAGAGAATTTCTCGGCTTCAAGGTGGACTTTGGTTACCAAAGGGCACGTGGCATCGATCGTATGCAAATTCTTTTTCTTGGCATACGCCAGGATCGCGGGTGAAATGCCGTGAGCACTGAAGATGATGCGGCTATTCTCAGGTGCATCTGCGATCTCATTGATAAAAACAACGCCGCGCGATTTAAAATCATTGACGACGGATGTATTGTGTACGATCTCATGGAATACATAGATCGGCTTGCCGTAAGCAGCCAGTGCACGTTCAACGATTTCTATGGCGCGGGCTACGCCGGCGCAAAACCCTTGAGTGCGTGCTAGAAAAATTTGCATTGATGCGTCTCCATTGTTTGACTACAATGCGGTATTATAACATTTTCTCAAGGTGCGTAAATCAAATGTCAAAAATCATCCGTCGTCAGACGCCTGTTGTTAAAGTCGGGAATGTCCTCTTGGGGGGCACAAACCCGATCGTTATCCAGTCCATGACAAATACTCCGACCAGTGATGTTGAAGCAACCCTGACACAGACGATTGAGCTTATTGAAGCCGGGTCTGAATTGGTGCGTTGGACGATCAACGATGATGCCGCAGCAAAAGGTGCTGTCGAGGCGATCCATGGGTTACGTATGAAAGGTATTCGTACACCTATCATAGGAGATTTTCATTATAACGGACATGAGCTTTTAGTACGCCATGATGATCTGGCGCAGAGCCTTGACAAATACAGGATCAATCCAGGCAATGTCGGGCGAGCCAAGGATGAGAGTGATCATTTTTCGCTGATCATCAGGATTGCTGTCAAATATGGCAAGGCTGTGCGTATCGGTGTGAATTGGGGGTCTCTTGACCGCGACCTTCTTGCCAGACTAATGGATGCGAACACGCGTTTGTCAAATCCCAAGAATGTAAAAGAGATCATGTATGATGCCATGATCGAAAGCGCCTTGACCAGCGCCAATCGCGCGCTCGATCTGGGGCTTCCTAAAGAGAAGCTTGTATTAAGCGCCAAGCTTTCGATCCTTCAGGATACGGTCGAGGTTTATGAACGTCTTTCTAAAGCATGCCCGTATGTGCTTCATCTGGGGCTCACAGAAGCTGGCGGGGGCATTCAGGGGGTTACCGCAAGTGCTGCGGCGCTGGCTGTTTTATTACAACAGGGTATTGGTGACACCATTCGTGTTTCACTGACGCCGGAACCCGGTGTTTTACGCTCACGTGAAGTTGAGATCTGCCAGGAACTTTTACAGAGTATGGGGTTCCGTTATTTTTTCCCCAGCATTACGAGTTGCCCCGGATGCGGGCGTACACGCAGTGCTTATTTTCAAGAGTTGGCGTTGGAGATACGCAAATATGTTTCATCCAAGATGTCCGCGTGGAGCAAATCATACCCGGGTGTTGAAAAGCTTAAGATCGCGGTGATGGGATGTGTTGTTAATGGTCCTGGGGAAAGTATGCATGCCGACATCGGGATCAGTCTTCCAGGTGCCGCAGAAGATCCTGTTGCGCCAGTTTACATCGAAGGGAAGAAAGTCGTGGTTTTAAAAGGCGACTATATAAAAGACGAATTCATCGCACTTCTGGAAGACTACATTGCCAGGCGGTTTTCAAAGTGAGACGCTGTGCACGATCTTTCGTCGGGCGAACATAACGTATTCCTTGTAGCCAGCAGCGAGCGCCAGCTCCCGGCCTTTATCAAAATCACATCCAACTTCATGCGGTTTATGGGCATCAGATCCAAAGGTGATCGGAACGCCTTGGGTACGATATATTTTGAGGTCGTGTAAAGACGGGTAGATCTCTTTAGCTGGCTTACGCAAGCCGGAAGTATTGATCTCGATCACAATGCCGGAATTCTTGAACACGCGTGCGTTTTCATTGATTTCCTCAGTCATACTTTCTGTTGGATGAAAGTCGAATTTCTTGACCAGATCAACATGGGCAAGGATATCAAATAGGCCTGAAAGTGCGCTTTGACGTAAAAGTTTATGGTAATCACGATACACTTCATTGACGTCGCGGATATTCCATTCTTTAAGCTGGATGGGATCATCAAAGCCCCATTTCTCTATAAAATGGACAGATCCGTAGACATAGTCATACGGGTAGCCGTCAATAATGGCTTTGGTCTTATCTTCAAAGCCCGGGATGTAGTCGGCCTCAATTCCGACACGTACCTTCAGGCTGTCTTTAAATTCAGCGCGGACACTTTCGATCATCTGATGGTAAACGGGTAATTGGGCATAATCCATGGAGATGGTTGGGTCTTTGTGTGAGACTAATGGCGCATGGTCTGAGAAGCCGATCTCCTTGAGCCCTACCTTGAGTGCTTGTTGAGCATAAGCTTGAGGCTCGCCTGAGGCATGCCCGCATAAAGGGGTGTGCATGTGGTAGTCAGAGATTGGCAGCATGCTGCGATTATAACACAAGGCTAACGTCGGACAAGAACAGACAATTTTTTTGTTTTATGTTTACCTTTGTGCTAATATTCATGGATTCACAAACAAGGAAAACTTATGGACGATATATTTCGCAAGCTATTAAAGTCTGTTGGGGAGGACCTTAATCGTAATGGTCTTAAAGGGACGCCTAAACGTGCGGCGGCGGCGTATGAGTTTCTGACCAAGGGCTATACCCAGGATATAAATAAGGTCATAAACGGCGCCATTTTTGAATCTGATAATGATGAGATGATCATTGTTAAGGATATCGAAATGTATTCCATGTGTGAACATCATCTTCTGCCGTTCTTCGGCAAGTGCCACGTCGGCTATATCCCTCGAGGTAAAGTCCTTGGCCTTTCTAAGATCGCACGCATTGTTGATGTTTATGCGCGCCGGTTTCAGATCCAGGAGAATTTGACCAAGCAGATAGCCGATACCATCATGGCGCATACGAATGCCCGTGGCGTGGGTGTTATCATCGACGCGCAACATCTGTGTATGATGATGAGGGGCGTTGAAAAACAGAACTCAGTCATGAAAACATCCTGTATGCTGGGAACATTCCGTTCCAACAGTTCTACACGCAGCGAATTCCTTAGCCTTATCCGATGAAGATTGATCCACTTATCCGTGTTCATATTAAGGAAGTAAAGCTATATGTTCTGATTGGGACACGGCCTGAAGAGCGTCTTTTACCCCAGGAATTGATGGCGGATATTACTTTTGAATACGATGGGTCTTTGGCGGCGCAAACGGATGTTTTAGCTCATGCCGTAGATTACGCTGCCGTTCATGCTCTCATCTTAGAAAGAATATCAACGACAAAATTTCTGCTTTTGGAGCGTTTGGCGGCATTTATTCTGTCTGTTATTATGGAAGACGTACGCATTATGCAAGCTACTCTATTATTAGAGAAGAAGGCTGTTTTACCAGGGGCAAAGTCTGTGGGTGTAGGCATAACGGCTAAAAGAAGTGGTATGGGTAAGATTAATACATTACGGTGCTATTAAATGGGATGCCTACTACTTCTTCTTCTGATCATCGGTTTGCCTATGGCAGAGATCGCGGTGATCAAATTGGTAGCGAGCCAGATCGGCGGTTGGGATACGTTCTTTCTTTTGGTGTTTTCAGCTGTTTTCGGTACTTATTTGGCAAAACATCAGGGGGCAGTGGTTTTATCACGCGTACAGCAATCTCTTACCGCTGGGCGTGCTCCTACAATTGAAATGATCGATGGCCTTTTGGTTTTTATGGGTGGGCTACTATTTGTATTTCCAGGTTTTGTCAGCGATGCTATGGGGTTATTATTGATATTCCCCTTCACGCGCTGGTTGATACGATTGATTGTTGTGGCTTGTTTTAAGGTAAAAAGCCAGGATAGTTCACCGGTTCAGCCTCAGCCATCAGCGTCAAGGGTTGATGCCGGGAGCCATAAAGATCGGGCCGGAGTTGTGGATGCTGAGGTGGTTGAGTGAAGGCGGTTAAAAAGTCGTAAATTTTTCTTGCCAAGAGTGTTTTTATTGATACTATATACCTCGATTTGATCAGCATTTCTTAAAAGGAAGGGTGTTAGCTATGCGTTTAAAGGATGAAATTGCTTTTATTACCGGTTCTGCGCGTGGTATTGGCCGTGAGATTGCGGAAACCTATGCCCGTGAAGGTGCATTAGTCATCATTTCTGATATTAAGATTGAGGATTGTGAAGCTACTGCCAGTGAACTTAAGGCCAAAGGATTCAAAGCGGACGCTTTTGCTTGTAATGTCACGGTTTCTGCGGATGTTGATCAGTGTGTTGATAAGATCATTGAGAAATACGGTAGGATCGATATTCTGGTCAATAATGCCGGCATCACACGCGATGGGCTTTTTCTTCGCATGAAAGAAGAAGATTGGGATGCTGTCATTAACGTTAATTTGAAGGGCACGTTTAACGCCTGTAAATCTGTTTCACGGGTAATGCTTAAAGCACGTAAGGGTAAGATTATTAATATCGGGTCTGTTATCGGCGTAATGGGTAATGCCGGACAGGCTAATTATGCCGCCAGCAAAGCCGGAGTTATTGCTTTGGCTAAATCACTGGCCCGTGAATTCGCTTCACGCAGCATTACGGTCAATGCCGTAGCGCCTGGTTATATTAAGACAGCGATGACAGATAAGTTGTCAGAAGAAGTTAAGAACAAGATCCTTGAGGTTGTTCCGCTGGGTCGCATGGGGCTTCCGTCGGATGTGGCGAATGTGTGTTTGTTTTTAGCTTCAAAAGAAGCGGATTATGTTACCGGACAGACGATACTCGTCGACGGTGGCATGGTAATGTATTAATAAAAAAGTATAATAAAAGAGTAGGAAAAAGGAGGCTTTCATGGCTGTTGTAGAAAAGGTTAAATCCATCATTGCTGAACAACTGGGCGTTAAGATCGAAGAAGTCAAGCCGGAAGCGTCGTTCATCGATGATCTTGGTGCTGATTCTCTCGATACGGTCGAGCTTATCATGGCGCTTGAAGAGGAATTCAATGTTGAGATCCCTGATGAAGATGCCGAGAAGATGACCAAAGTGGGCGATGCGATCAAATATATCGAAGAAAAAGCTGCTGCTTAAGCTTCGGTTGTTTTGCTTGTAATTTGAACGGTTTATTTGCCCCGGCAGAAATTGTCGGGGCAAATACTTTATTCTACATTACGACAGGATCTAATTTTATGGAAAAAAGACGTGTTGTTGTTACGGGAATTGGTGTTGTTTCGCCGGTAGGCATCGGTACTGATAATTTCTGGTCTTCGCTGATCGCCGGGAAAAGCGGTGTCGGTCCCATTACCAGGTTTGATGCTTCTTTGTTCAGTACAAAGATCGCGGCGGAATTAAAAGGCTATGATCCAGAGAAATATTTCTCATCCAAGGATGCCCGTAAAATATCACCGTTTATCCAATATGGTGTTGTTGCCGCGCGTGAAGCCTTGATCAATGCTAACTTTAAAATGGACCAGGCTGATCCTCATCGTGTCGGCGTTATTGTCGGTTCAGGTATCGGGTGCATCGGATCCGCTGAAGAAGAGTATCAGAAATACATTGAAAAAGGTCCTAGCCGCATTTCCCCCTTCTTTATTCCGAAAATGATTATCAATGAAGCAGCAGGCCAGGTGTCCATTGAAACCGGTGCTAAAGGCCCGGCGACTTGTTCTGTCACAGCTTGTGCAACAGGAACAACGTGCATCGGAGATGCTTTCAAGATGATCCAGTATGGCGAGATTGACGCTGCATTCGCCGGTGGGACTGAAGCGGCTATTTCTATTTTAGGTGTTGGCGGTTTTTGCGCTCTTAGGGCACTTTCCACGCGAAATGACGCACCCGAGCAGGCTAGCCGTCCGTTCGATAAAGATCGTGACGGATTTATTATGGGTGAGGGCGCTTGTGTTGTTGTTCTGGAGGAATTAACCTACGCTAAAAAGCGTGGTGCAAATATCATCGCTGAAGTGGTTGGTTTTGGACAAACTTCTGACGCCTACCATTCCACTGCGCCTGAAGATTCAGGCGATGGCGCGGCCAGAGCCATGGCACAGGCTGTTGGTTGGAGCAATCTTAAGATGGCCGATGTTGATTATATCAATGCGCATGGAACATCGACTCATTTAAATGATAAGATCGAGTCTTTAGCCATACGTAAAGCATTCGGTGATCATGCTAAGAAGATCGCTGTTAGCTCAACTAAATCAATGACAGGCCACCTTTTGGGTGCTGCGGGTGCCGTTGAATTTGCTGTTTGCGCGCTGGCCATCCGTGACCAGATCGTGCCTCCGACGATCAATTATACGACACCGGACCCTGATTGTGATCTTGACTATGTGCCTAATGAAGCACGTAAAATGAAAGTCGATCTGGCTATCTCAAACTCGTTAGGGTTTGGCGGACATAACGCAACGATCGCTGTTAAAAAATTCAAAGAATAAAAACAGGAAATACCCATGAAGACATATAAGATCGCAACGATCCCTGGTGACGGGACAGGTCCAGAGGTGGTCCGTGAGGGGATGAAGGTCCTCGAGGCGGCTTCAGCAAAGTTTAATTTTAAATACGAAGCAACTAATTTTGATTTCGGCGGTGCGCGTTATTTACGCACAGGCGAAGTCCTTCCTGCCTCGGCGATTGAGGATTTTAAGAAATTTGATGCCATGTTCCTTGGCGCGATCGGTCATCCCGATGTAAAACCGGGTATTTTAGAAAAAGGCATTTTGCTTAAACTGCGCTTTGATCTCAATCAGTATATTAATCTGCGCCCTGTGCAGCTTTTTGATGAACGTTTCTGTCCTTTAAAAGGGAAAACACCGGCCGATATTAATTTTACGGTCGTGCGTGAGAACTCTGAAGGTCTTTATGCGGGCGCGGGCGGCGGTCTTTTTAAGAATACGCCTCAGGAAGTCGCTATTCAGGAAAGTATTAATACGCGTTTCGGTGTTGAGCGCTGTGTGCGGTATGCTTTTGAATACACCCGTAAATACAGCCGTCGTAAACAGCTGACCCTTTGCGGTAAAACCAATGTGCTTACCTTTGCTTTTGATCTGTGGCTGCGCACGTTTGAAGAGGTTGGCAAGGAATATCCAGATGTTAAAACCGATTACGCACATGTCGATGCGATCACCATGTGGTTTGTAAAGAATCCTGAATGGTTTGACGTTATCGTTACGGATAATATGTTTGGTGACATTATTACAGATCTTGCGGCGATGATCCAGGGAGGTATGGGTATTGCTGCTGGCGGGAACATTAATCCTAAGGGTGTTTCTATGTTTGAGCCCATTGGTGGTTCAGCGCCTAAGTATACCGGCAAGAACGTTATTAATCCTTTGGCGGCGATCGGCGCGGCCGCGCTCATGTTGCGCGAGCTGGGGGAAGAGGTTGCTGCTGACGCTATCGAGAAATCGATCCGCCTTATTGTGACCACAAAAATCGAAGATCTTGCGGCTGGTAAAATGGGCTATTCGACGACGGAAGTTGGCGACCTGGTCGTTAAGCACTTATAGTTTTATGCAGATGCGGACGTGCGTCTGCCTTAGTTGAGTTTCTATTTCAATAATAGGGAGTTGGTCGTATGAAGAAATATGTTGTTGCTATCTTGGGTGCCCGTTCAGCAGTCGGACAGTGCATGTATGACATCGTTAAGCAGCGCAATTTCCCCGTTAAGGAATTGCGCTTGATCTCTCCAAGCGGTGCCAAGGGCGAGATGCATGGGTTGCCGCTTTTAGCGCTCAGCGAAGATGTGTTCAAGGGCGTCGATATTGTTCTTAGCTCTCCCGGAGCTGACATCAGTAAGATCTGGTCGCCCGTAGCCGCCAAGGCTGGCGCTGTTGTGATTGATAACACCAGTCAGTTCCGCATGGACAAAGATGTCCCGTTGGTCGTCCCTGAGGTTAATCCTGAAGATGTAAAATGGCATAAAGGCATTATTGCGAACCCGAATTGCTCAACGATACAGATGGTTGTTGCTTTAAAGCCATTGCATGATTACGCTAAAATCAAGCGCATCGTTGTTTCTACGTATCAGGCTATTTCCGGTGCTGGTTCTGAGGCTATAGATGAAATGAAGAATCAGGTCAAAGGTGATATGGCTGTCAAAAAACTGGCGCATCAGATCCTTCATAACCTGATCCCGCAGATCGATGTCTTTACAGAGAATCACTACACCAAAGAAGAAATGAAAATGGTTAAAGAAACGTGCAAGATCATGCACGACGACAATATTAAGGTTACGGCAACATGCGTACGTGTTCCCGTATTCAATTCGCATTCTGAGTCAGTTAACATTGAGACTGAAAAGAAGATCTCGCGCGCTAAAGCTATTGAGTTGTTGTCTAAGGCTGAAGGCGTTAAGGTTGTCGATGATCTTCTTAATAAAGTGTATCCGATGCCTATCATGGCCGACGGCACCGATGAGACCTTTGTTGGCCGTATTCGCGAAGATGAGTCGATTGCCAACGGGCTGAACTTGTGGGTTGTCTCTGACAATCTGCGTAAGGGTGCTGCCCTTAACGCTGTTCAGATCGCCGAAAAGCTTGTTGAATACAAGTTAATTTGATCGTGAAGACTTTCAAACTTACCCTGGAATACGACGGCACGGATTTTAATGGCTGGCAACTTCAGCCGAATGCCCAACGTACCGTGCAGGGTGAAATTGAAAAAGCTCTCTCTAAGATATTTAAAATACCTCGGATTGCGTTGATCGGATCCGGGCGTACGGACTCTGGTGTTCATGCGCGCGGTCAGGTGGCCCATTTCAGGGTCGAAACAGACATGCCTGCGGATGAACTCATGCGAGCCCTTAATTATAATCTTCCCCGGGATATAGCCGTTGTTAAGTCGGAAGAAGCTCCTGCCAAGTTCCACGCGCAAATGAGCGCTAAGACCAAGGTTTATTCATATACGATCCTTAACCGTCAGTATGCGTCTGCGCTTGAGCGTAACCGGGTTTGGTTTGTTCCCCGTAAGTTGAACTTTAAATTATTAAAAGAAGAAGCTAAGCTTTTTGTGGGGAAAAAGGACTTTGCATCGTTCGCCAATGTTGATGCATCCCGCACGTGTGACGCGATCCGTACGATCAAGCGTCTTGAGATCAGAAAAAACGGTGGATATATACGTATTACGATTGAGTCAGACGGATTTTTGTATAAGATGGTACGTAATATCGTAGGGACATTGCTGGAGGTTGCGTCTGGCCGATTTCCTGCGGGCAGTGTTAAAAAAATGCTTAGGTCAAAAGACCGTCGTTGTGCTGGCGTGGCTGCTGCGCCTCAAGGCCTTTGTCTCGAAGAAGTTAAGTATTGATCAAAACTGCCTTACATTTTCATTGACTTCTGAAAAGTCAGTGATATACTTGAGGCTCAATTTAATAAGTTAACGCAAGTGAGACGAACATGGCAGTCCAGAAAACTACATTACCGAAAAAAGAACAGATCGAGAAAAAGTTTTATCTCGTCAATGCAGATGGCAAGGTGCTTGGCCGTTTAGCGGCTAAGGTTGCGAGCATTCTGCGTGGCAAGAACAAGCCGACTTTTACGCCCTTTATGGATACGGGTGACAATGTCATCATTATCAATGCAGAAAAGATCCGCGTTACCGGAAAGAAAACAAGTGATAAGTTTTATGACCGCTATTCCGGCTTTCATTCTGGTTTAAAAAGCATTCGTTTCTCTGATATGATCGCAAAGCGTCCGCACAAGATCATTGAACTCGCTGTCCATCGCATGATCCCGCATGGGAAACTGGGTGAGCGCGTGAAGAATAATCTTTATGTTTATGCAGGTGCTGAGCATCCGCATAAGGCTCAGAAACCCGTCCCGTTGGACATTTAATACTTTAAGGAGTTTGGGCAATGGTTGAAGTCGTTAAGTATGCAGCAACTGGTCGCCGTAAAACATCTATTGCCCGTGTTATAATTACACCGGGTACAGGCAAGATCATGATCAATGGTCGGCCATTCGAAGTATATTTTCCCCGTGAAACAGACCGCATCATCATTTTATCACCGTTCAAACTTACTAATTTTTTAAATAAGTTTGACATGGATGTTAATGCTGTCGGTGGCGGTCTTACTGGACAGGCCGGTGCGCTCAAGATGGCGATTGCACGTGCACTCACTTTATTCGACATGAGCACACGCGCTATTCTTAAAAAGAGTCTTTGCCTGCGCCGTGATTCACGCATGAAAGAACGTAAGAAGCCTGGACAAAAGGGTGCGCGCAGGAAATTCCAGTGGGTCAAGCGCTAATCCTGGTTGTTTAAACTTTAACTTATTGTTCCTTAAGAAGTTACAAAGCCTGTTCCTCAAAAGTTTTATTGACGGAACAGGCTTTTTGTTTTATTATTAATTCCTTATTTTAAGACCCAAAAGTTTTTCGTTCTCGGCGGGAAATGACAGGGTCTTTTAATTTTTCCAATATACATTAGGAGAGCTATGGTAAGGG
>PEAF01000119.1 GCA_002753465.1 Candidatus Omnitrophota bacterium | reverse complement strand
CCGGCGTGAATGCCTCAAGTGCGCCAAACGTTATACAACCCACGAGTATATCGAGCATGTTTCCATGATGGTTGTTAAAAAGGACGGGCGTCGTCAGGCGTACGACCGTGCCCGCATCATCAACGGCATGATGAAGGCTTGTGAAAAGCGCCCCGTCAGTATCGTGCAGGTTGAGAATATAACGCTCGATATCGAGCGTGAATTGCAAAAGAAATTTGAGCGTGAAGTTCCATCTGCGGCGATAGGCGAGCTTATTATGGAAAAGCTGTACGACCTTGATGAAGTGGCCTATGTGCGCTTTGCTTCTGTCTACCGGCAATTTCGCGATGTGAGTCATTTCATGAATGAGATCAAGGTGATCCTTGAGCGTGAAAAAGACAAGGTGAAGGGCAAGCTATGATCCGCGTTGAATTGGCCAAGATCATCATTGACGAAAAGAACCATGATCAGGCCATCGTCTTACGTGAAAAAGGTGGTAGCCGTCAGATCCCGATCGTGATCGGCTTCGTTGAAGCCTCCAGCATCCAGATGCGCATTTCCGGCGTCACTACACCGCGTCCTTTGACCCATGATCTGCTGGCCGCGACCATTCAGGCGCTTGAAGCTTCCATCGAATATGTTTTAGTTGACGACTTGACGGACGGGACTTTTTTCGCCAAGCTTTGTCTGAAGAGCCGTGACGGCAGCCTTGTTCTGGTGGATTGCCGTCCATCCGACGGTATAGCCTTGGCCGTCCGTTTAAACACCCCTGTTTTTGTCGAGGAAAAGGTTTTTCAGCAAGCCACCGATTTGAATATGTGAGTGGTTTTACCCATGTCGTCCCTGAATCTTTTGTTTTCCAGCCATCCAGAGATACTTCGCTTAAAGAAAATGGCGCGTGAGCGTCATCAGCGTCTTGTGCTTGTCGGAGGCTTTCTGCGCGATCATGTCCTGGGCCGGGATTCGCACGACCTTGATTTTGCTGTTTCCCAGGATGCCATCGCTCTGGCCCGCCGGTTTGCCAAAGCGGTCAAGGGTGCTTTCATTCTTTTGGATGCAGAAAGCGGGTGTGCGCGTGTTGCCAGAAAATACCCTGACGGCTTATGGACGTATGATTTTGCCGACTTCCGTTCCAGGACGCTTAAAGGCGATCTGGCCGGGCGTGACTTTACCGTCAATACATTGACGCTGGATATTTCCGGCCTTGATCCAAAAAAGACTTTGGCGGAGCAGGTCACCGGTGATCGTCGTGCACGGGCTGACATTAAATCCAGAACAGTTCGCATGGTCGGCGCTAAAGCCTTTAAGGAGGATCCGTTAAGGCTTTTACGCGCGTACAGTCTTTATGCGCAGCTTGGGTTTAAGGTCGAATCGAAAACGCTGACGGCTGTTAAGGCCCAGAAAGCGCTGATCAGAAGCGTATCTCCTGAACGCGTGCGTGAAGAATTATTCAAGGTGCTCTCCAGCGCGCGGGCGGCCAGGGTCATTAAGTGTATGGACCGCGACGGGATGCTCTTTGAGGTCATGCCGCAGATCAGGGTCATGTATGGCGTTACGCAGGGGGGGTATCATCATTTGAATGTGTGGCAGCATTCGCTTGAAGCGCTGGTGCAACTGGAAAAGTTGCTCAAGCGGTTTGCGGCGGATGCAGCGCTTATGGCGTATTTAAATGAAGAGGTCGGTGGCGGGCATTCACGTCTGGCGATTTTACGCCTCGCGTGCATTTTGCATGATATCGGGAAACCGGATGCCAAAAAGAAAGAGCCGGGTGGACGGACAAGCTTTCATACGCACGAGCATATCGGCCGGCGCATTGTGCGCATCATGGCGCTGCAGCTCATGCTTTCGACCAAAGAACGTTATGCCCTGGAGGATATGGTGACGTTCCATCTTCGTCCCGGGTATCTTTCCAATTTCAAGCGTCCATCGGAAAAGGCCGTTTACCGTTATTTCAGGGATACCAAGGACAATGCTGTCGCCATCTTTCTTTTATCGATGGCTGACCAGCAGGCGACGCGCGGCGCCCTTACGACGGACTATGATGTTAAGCATCATGAGGATATCTGTCTGCCGCTGATACGCAGGTATTTCTCAAAAAAGAAAGAGATGCCATTAGTGCGTCTGCTGACCGGGCATGATCTGATCAAGGAACTTGAGCTTGAGCCCGGTCCGTTGTTTGCGAGGATATTGCTTAAGATCGAAGAAGCGCAGCAATTGGGTAAGATCACGACACGCGAAGAGGCGTTGGCGTTAGCCAGGAAGGCGGCAAAATGATCAGGGTCAGGCATATTAATGTATCTGTCATTCAGGGTGATATTGCTTCATTCAAGGGGGCGGCATTTGCTATGGAGGTCCAGGATGTCCTGGTGAGCTCCAGTCTGGTGAATGAACATACTGTCCGGGCTGCGTGTGCTAAAGTCCTGCAGCAGGCCGAGGCTGATCGCATGCCGTCTGTTGTTCTTCCTGCCTTCGGATGCGATGTGGGGCGTTTTCCTTTCATCGGTTGTGCCAAGATCATGTCACAGGAAATTTTGCGCGTGGCGCGCGATGCCGGGGAAAGTGCCGTTCTTAAGGAGATCACGGTCTGTTTACCATCGGGAGAGATCTTCGGGATATTTGAGAAACAGGTCTATGGTTATCTGCGCCATGTGATGGAGGACCTTTCCTGGGGGCCCTATGTTTGCACCGATATCATCATTGAAGTGGGTAAGGGTATCATCTTGATCGAACGCACTAATCCGCCCTTTGGATGGGCACTGCCCGGAGGTTTTGTTGACCGCGGGGAAAGCCTTGAAACAGCCGCCCGACGTGAGGCCAAGGAAGAAACGAACATGGGCCTGGAGGATCTGCGCCAGCTCCATACGTATTCTGATCCATCCCGTGATCCCCGTTTCCATACCATTACGACCGTTTTTACGGCCAAAGGCGTGGGTGATCCCCTGGCGGGGGATGATGCCAAAGGGCTTAAGGTCATTCCTTTATCCCAGTTGCGCAGCCTGCATTTTGCTTTTGATCATAACAAAGTTATTGATGACTACCTTCGTTCGCGAGGTCTGTGATCCTGTTGTTAATGACCGCCTGAGTGATTTTTATAATAAATGCTTTTTAATATCTATCTTAAACCTATTAGATCCCAACCAGTTATACGTTTTTAAGGTAGCGTTTTCCCACCGATCAGTGATAGTTCCAATATTATTATATTAATATAATACACTTAACCTGTGAGCGTGGTGGCTCGCTTGTATCCAGGGGATTGTGTATGGGGCAGTTATTATTTAAACGAATTCTATATTCTGTTTTAGTGGTGATCTTCTTGATCGCTACTATAAGGCCTTCCTGTGCTCAGATATCGATGGCGGCACCAACGCCAGGAAATCAGGTATCCCTGCTTAAGGGGATCAGGGTTTATCCTGAGGACCCTTTGCGGTTTGACTTTATCCTTGACCCAGGACGGCATAGTAACTCAAGAAGTGAAATGACGGATGAGGCCGGAAAACTTGTAAAATATTTTCTGGCGGCACTGACTGTTCCGGAAAAGGACTTGTGGGTGAATCTTTCGCCGTATGAACATGACAGGATCATTCCTGAGCGGTTTGCACAGACCGAGATGGGGCGTCAGACTCTGGAGCTGGATTATATTCTCAAGCAAATGACGACTTCTCTGACGGACCCGGACAGGAAGCTGGGGAATGATTTCTGGCAGGATATTTACCGCAGAGCTTTTGAGAAATACGGCACGACTCAGATCCCCGTGGATGTTTTTAACAAAGTTTGGATCCTGCCCGAGAGTGTTGATATTGACGAGGCGGGCGGAGCCGCGTTGGTGAAGGGCTTGCATTTAAAGGTCATGCTTGAGCAGGATTACCTGACACTTGAACGGCATTACGGCATTGACAGTGTCTCTGATGTTCAAAAAAGGTCGCAGCAGATCTCGGCGGATGTGACACGGGAAGTGATACTTCCTATCCTTGAGCGCGAGGTCAATGAAGGCGAGCAGTTTGCCGGATTGCGGCAGATCTGTTATGCCCTGGCCCTGGCGGTCTGGTACAAGGGGAAGATCAAACAGGGGATCGTGGCCCGTCAGTTCGTGGATCAGGGCAAAACAGCCGGCATCCGGCATGATGATCCGGCTATGGTCAACAAGGTTTACGATCGTTATCTGGAGGCATTCAAAAAAGGCGCTTATAACTATATCCGTGAGGAATATGATCAGTA
>PEAF01000118.1 GCA_002753465.1 Candidatus Omnitrophota bacterium | reverse complement strand
GGCCGCATCAGCCTCGGCCATGGCCTGATCAAGATACCCCATATCTTTAAGCATGGTCGCGCGATTGACCTCACGGTAAGGATACGCCTGTGCTGAACCCATACGGTGCGTATCCGACGGAACAGACGACCACTGCTTAAGGTCAATGGCGTATTTCCGGATCAATGCCGCATTGTCAGGGATATCTCTTAAGAAAATAAGGCCGTCGTGGTCAAAATAGACAAGCTTCCAGTCCGGGCTTTTGGAGAAAAGCCTCAGAGCCTCTTCCGACGGGCGTGCATAGGCAGCACCGATCACGGCCGCCTTCAGGCCATATTTGGACACGGCCTCACGCAGGCCCGCCTCATCGCCGTCATCCCAAATCTTCCGGTATGACATAAAGAACGGAGCACCATATACCTCAGTTCGCCCGTCAATAAAGACCTTTATCTGCGGATAAGTCCGGCCCACAAGATAAGCCCCGACATTAAAGTCATTAAAAACAGCGCCGCTGATCTTATTCTTGATCAGAAAATCCACGGCCCCCTCCGGGAACATCCTTTGTGCGACACCGAAGAATTCACTCTTGCGCTCGTAATGGTTAAAATCATAATAACCGCGCCGGGCGATATCTCCGCCATAATTCAAGATAATACCCATCAGGATGATCTTGGCCAGCCATCCAGCGACCATCTCAACAGGCTCATTGATAAACCTTGCTGGAACATACGCCCTAAGGTCCAGGCGCGCCACGTTGATCAATGTCGCCACATAGGCCACCACGGCAAAGTAGATCATATTGCGCATAGCACCCACCGCGAAGAAAAGCATGACGATCCAAACGAGGAATAATCCCATGTTCATGCGGCGGATATTAAAAACAAAGCTCACAAAAGACACGATCATCAGGACCTTAAGCTGCGACCCTTCTGAAAAATCAAAGAAAGTCGACCAGTGTATCGATGGCTGTAACTCCGTAATATATTTGAAGAATATCTTCGATTCACCGGAAAGCTGCAGCATCACCTTGAGCGGATAGACCGCCCCTTCCCACGTAAGCGGATTGACCAAAGTCGATAACAGTACAACGCCCAGGGCAACGGCAAGCCGCCTGAAACCCTCGTTCGACAAGCGCCCTTCTTCACGCCACCCTGCCGGCAAAGGCGCATGACGCCTGAGGATCTCGGCACCCAGAAAGAACATCACCAGCACAGGGCCCCAGAAAAAATAGCCGTGCATATTCGTCCACAGCACCTGAAGGAAGAAAAGCGCGAACAGCGACCACCTTTTTTCCATCGATGTCATCAGGACCATCAAAAACAGAATAAAATAAAGGATGCTGAAAATATCCGGCCGTACGGTAAAACGCGTCTGATAGATCTGAAGCACATAGAACAGCAGGGGAATGATCACAAGCTGGCGATCGGTCCGGTAGGTCCATAATAAAAGGAAGAGAAAGGTCAGGACGACCAAAAATGACTGCATATACAACAGACCGTCCATGCCGAAAACGCTGCTGACCGAGTACACCACATTCTGGAACAGCCATTCGTGATTGACCCAGGGCTTACCCGCGATCGTACCGGAAAGGATATCCTGGGCCGGCACATGGCCAGTTGATGTCACGATCTCACCCATCTTGATGTGCAGCCACAGATCAAGGTCTTTTACCTCTAAAAGAGACGCTGAGGCAATCAGCCCGAAAAGCACTCCCAGTGCGATAATGCCGAAAACGCGGGTAAGATTGCGATAAAATTCAAGGCTCATCAGACTACCTCATAGTTAAAGGCTGCCTTGAGCAATCCCTGTGTATAAGGATGCTCAGGATTTGTAAACAATTTATCACACGGCGCATATTCAACAATACACCCCTCATGCATCACCGCCACGCTGGATGCCAAACGACGTACCACACGCAAATTATGCGAAATGAACACATACGTCACGTCCATCTTGTGCTGCAGGTCTTCAAGCATTAAAAGGATCTCTTTCTGCACCAGCACGTCCAGCGATGAAACCGCCTCATCAAGGATAAGGACTTTGGGCGACGTCATCAGCGCACGCGCTATGGCGATACGCTGACGTTCACCACCCGAGAATTCGTGAGGGTAACGCGTCAGGATATCAACCGGAAGCCGCACATTTTCCAGAACTTTACGCATGCGCGTCAGCTCTTCGCCGGTATTCATGCGCGGCTCAAGCCGCAGAGCTTCCTTTAAAATCATACGCACAGAATAGCGCGGGTCAAGGCTTGAGAAAGGATCTTGAAACACCATGCGCACCTTGCGGCAGAAATCCGCACGTCTTGCACGCATATCCTTTAAAGCCTTGCCTTCAAATAATACAGACCCCTTCTCAGGTGACACAAGCCCCATGATCACGCGCGCCAGCGTTGTCTTGCCGCAGCCAGACTCGCCAACAATGCCCACATGTTCACCGGCACTAATGCTCAAACTGACGCCGTCAAGCGCCACAACGCCGTTGGGAAATTTCTTGTATAAACTTTCAACTTTCAACATACAACACATTCTCCAAGACCAAATATTTAGCGGGTCCTGCCGCCTACGGCATCCCATTGAAATATGGGCCCCTACCCATATTTCAATAGGAGCCTTGCCTTCGGCGTCACCCGTTAAATATTTTCAGCGGCCATAAGTTCCTTAGCATAAGGATGATCTTCACCCACCACGCGACCGCGCGACAGCACTACAACCTCATCGGCCAAAGCCCTGACCATACCCAGATCATGCGCGATCAGCAAGATCGAAAGGTCAAGTTCACGCCGTAATTTACGGAAAAGTGCCATGACCTTCGCCTGGGTTGTCACATCAAGGCTGCTGGTCGGTTCATCAGCAATAAGCAGCGACGGCTTTGCTATTAACGCCATCGCGAGCATGGCGCGCTGACGCAACCCACCTGAAAGCTCATGCGGATAACTGGCTGCAACACGCTTAGGATCCGGAACTTCAACCAGGGACAAAAGGTCCATCATCTTCTGCCGTGCGAGCGCCCCTGCCGACGGATGATGCGCGGCCATAGCAGCAAGGATCTGATCCCCCACACGAAATACAGGGTCGAAAGCACTGGCCGACTCCTGGAACGACATACTGACAACGCCACCGCGCAAGCGCCTCAGGGCTTCAACGTCCATGAGAAGGACATCCTTCCCCTCGACCATAATGGCGCCTTTTTTGACACCCATCGCTGAAGGCAAAAGGCCCAGGATCGAAAGGCCAAGTGTTGTCTTGCCACTGCCGGAACCGCCGACAATGCCAACGATCCTGCCATGGCCGACCGTCAAAGACACATCATTCAGGATCAACACATCCGGCTTTTCCCTCAAGGCAACGGTCAAATGCTTAACAGCGCAAAGATCCTGGCTCATGGCTGATCCCCCTTACCTTTAAGCATAGGGTCCCACGCATCTCGCAAAGCATCACCGACCAGATTGAACGACATGACGGTCACGCTGATAAAGAACGCCGGCCACAAAATCCAGGGAGCAAACTGTATGCGCACAATGCTCATCGCCTCGGAAAGCATATTGCCCCAGCTGGCATACGGGTCCTGAATACCCAGACCGATCAAGCTAAGCGCGGACTCGCCGAGAATATAGCCAGGCACAGCTAAAGTCACGGCGGCTAAAGAGTACGAAATGGTGTGCGGTAAAATATGCCGAACGATGATCTCAATATCCGTGAGGCCCATCGTGCGGGCAGCTAAAACATAATCCCGCTCTTTAAGCGACAGGCACATCCCGCGGATAACACGCGCCAGCCCAGCCCAGCCGATAAAAGAAAGGATGATAACGATCGCCGCATAAACCTGCAACGACGTAAAGTTGTCCGGTACGGCAGCGCGCAAGGCAAGTAAAAGATAAAATCCGGGTACCATCATCACCATTTCACAAATACGCATCAGAATATTATCAACCTTGCCGCCGAAATACCCGGCGATACCGCCGATCAAAAGGCCAAAGGCAAAAGAAATGGCCACACCCAAAAGACCAATGGTCAAGGACACCCGGGCGCCATGCACAATGCGTGAAAAAATATCCCGTCCGCGGCTGTCCGCGCCTAAAAGATACACCCGCCCAGGCGCATCTACCGCGAAGAAATGACGATCGGATGCAACAAGCCCCAGAAAACGATAAGCCTCGCCCTGCCCGAAGAACTTAAGCGGATAAACATCACCCGTCTCAGTATAATTTCTCCGCCGGAATTCATCATAGGCCATACTTACCCCGCGCACGTGCGGCCCGATCCAACGTCCATCAGGCGCAAATAAATGAATAGCCGT
>PEAF01000117.1 GCA_002753465.1 Candidatus Omnitrophota bacterium | reverse complement strand
GCCCATGTCGGGGAGTCTTTTTGTATTTGACCGGTTCAGGGCATACTATCTGATCGGGGGTACTGATCCGGATTTCAGACAGTATGGTGTGGGAACAAGAAATTTCCATGATGTTTTTGTTCGTTTGAATTCGGAATTGGGGATAAAAGAAGTAGATTTTGTAGGGGTGAACAGCCCCGGCCGCGGTGGGTATAAGTTAAGTTTTGGCGCAAGGATCGTGCCCTATTTCTTTATTCAAAAACGGCCTGCGCAGAAGTGATCGATCACATGGAATATTTCGGGAAGGTAAAGGGGTAAGTATGTCGGGGAATAATGGGTTTGTTGAGATGTTCAATCAGCTTGCATCGGCTGGAGCGCATTTTGCTTCCGGGCGCCCGGTCCCTGTCGATCCGGTTGTTGTTGTAGCGGATGTTTCCAGCAAGTTACCGCTAACGTTAAAGAGCAGGCTTTTGGATGTCGGGTGCGGCACCGGCCTTTTTACGATACCACTGTCGCGTGTTTGCGGCTCTATCTGTGCGATGGATGCGGCGGCGAGGGCCGTTGATGTCCTGCGGGCACGCATGGTGGAGGAAGGTGTCGGTAATATTGAATGCTCTGTGGGCAGCGTTCTCGACTTGCCGTTTGAAGATGCCTGTTTTGATCATGTCCTGATGTATTCGGTCCTGCATTATCTTGTTGATGAGGCGCAGGTCAAAACATGCCTGCGTGAGCTTGTCAGGGTATGCCGACCAGGCGGAAGCATATTGATCGCTGATATCCCTGACCCGAAGGTCCGCGATGCCTTTGAAAAGCGGATAAAGACCGAGGATGAGTTAAAACGCATAGAGGCTTACAATAATAACCGTGGCGAATATGACAGGATATTCAAGCAGAATGTCCATGTGACGCTCGATAAACACACGTTTGTTTTGGATATAGACCAGATCATGGCATGGGCCTCGGAATTGGGTTGCGCGGGTGAAGTACGCACTCAGGACGCCCGGTTGACGTTTTCGTTAACGCGGCGTGATGTGCTTTTGAAAAAGGGAGTTTTGTAAGTATGCTGATGCAGCGGTTAAAGAATGTTCAGCATGTGCTGCTTTTGTTCCGCGACCCAATGGTTTTTGCCTCCAAACTGGGGGCCAAGATCTCTGTTTTCTGGGATGAGTTCTGGCTTTCCTCCGACGCAAGGGAAATGGTTGCCTACAATAAAAAGACGTGGGCCGGTTACGCTAAGTCAGACTCTGACAAGATCATTTTGGTCGAGATGCACGGGATATTCACCAATGTTATCGCTTGTTTGAGTTTTGCGAATGTTTTGGCCAGAAAGAAGGGGGCGGTGATCTGTTCTTTCGGCCGCGAAAAGTGGCCATTGCGTCGCGTCGTGCATGCGATCTATCGCTCCTTCAATGCGCGCCGGCATTTTGATATCATGGCCCTCTCGCCTGAACAAAAGGTGCGTGTGCGCGGGATCATCGCTGATGTCCGTCCAGGGCTTAAGACGGCGGAGGATGTTTTTAACCTGAAGGTAGATCAGGTGCATATCGGCATGGATATTTATGAGTCCTACCTTAAGGAAACGAGCCGTCCGACGGTGGAGATCGACGCGGCATTGGATGGGATGCTTGAATTCGCGGTGTCTGTCCTTGTTTTCTGGTCGGATTTCTTCCGTCAGCATCAGGTGGTGGCGGCCATTGTTTCGCATGATGTTTATATTGACAGTAATATTTTGTGCCGTATCGCCTATCGCGACGGGGTGCCGGCGTATTTGCCCAATAATTTTAATGTCATCCGTTCCTGCCGGCCGCATACGTCCACAGCCAGGTTCCTGAGTTATCGCTACTGGTTCGATCGATTGAGTAAAGATGAGCAGGCCCTTGGATTGGCTAAAGCCAAGGAGCAGCTGACGCGCCGTTTCAAAGGAGAGCTTGAAGGGGATATGCTTCATGCGCCGGTCTCGGCGTTCGATCCCAAGAATGAAGGGGGACGTGTCCTGCGGCAGTCTGACAAGCCCAAGGTTCTTATTTGCACACATTGTTTTTACGATAATCCGTATTCTTACGGAGGTATGTTCTTCCTCGATTTCCGCGAATGGCTTATGTTTTTGAAAGAGATCGCGGATCAGACGGATTATGACTGGTATTTAAAAACCCATCCTGCACCGCTCCCGGGGACGCATGAGATCATCAGGGAGATCCTGGGAGAAAACTCGTCCATCACGGTCATCCCTTCCAAGTCGACGCCACGTCAGATGATCAGGGAGGGGCTGCAGTATGTCCTGACCGTTTACGGGTCTGTGGGGCATGAATATCCGGCATTGGGGGTACAGGTCGTTAACGCCGGGTATAATCCGCACGTGGCGTATGATTTTACGTGGACGCCGCGCAACAGGGAAGAGTATCGTCAATGGCTGTTGGACCTGCCTTCGTTGAAGAAAAATATAGATATTAATGAGCTTTATGAATTTTATTATATGCATTATTATTATTCATCCTTTGATGATTGCGTTTACCCTTCGGCAAGGCAGCTTGCCATGAGCGTGGGGGTGAAGGGGTTGGGCTCACAGAAACTGTTCCGTTATGTCCTTGATCATGGGGACCCGGCACATCATAAGAAGATGATCAGCCGGTTCGAGGCGTTCATCGATTCTGACATGGATTACCTTTTCTTAAAGGGGCCGGTCAGCGGCAAGCCAGGGGCGGTCATAGCAAGCAGGGTTACATAAAGGATCGCGTATCATTTCATCATATGGGGGTTGTGTGGCAGATCTTATTTTCAGTATTAAAACATTAGTGACTATCGTTTCCAGTGCGTTGCGCCATAAAGCGCTGTCATTTCTCGGTCGGGCAGTGCGCAGCCCCTATATGAAATACGAGCAGATCCTTGCCGTAAAAGGAATATTGAAAGATCAAAAGCCTGGCCGTTGCCTGGAATGGGGAAGTGGTTTTAGTACGTTAAGTTTTTCATCGTTACTTGGCCAAGGTGGCACGTGGTTAAGTATGGAGCATGATAAATCCTGGGCCGAGACGGTGGTTCAAATGAATAAGGACAGTAGGGTCAAGGTCAAGTGTGTTGTCCCTAACCATTTGCCGTGGTCCGACGAACATGGTGACGGTACTTATGAGGACATGAAGGATTATGTTGAGGCGCCCAGCGCTCAAAAGCCCTTCGATCTTATCCTTGTCGATGGTCGGGCGCGTGTTGCCTGCTTGAAGAAGGCGTATGAGATCATGGCGGATGATGGTGTTGTGATCCTGCATGATGCTGAGAGGCCGTATTATCAGGACGCCGTCAGGATATTCCCGTTCTCATTTTTTCTGGAAAGCACTGATGGCTGTAAATTGTGGGTCGGCAGTAAGAAGAAAGATGTGAGCGGGGCGTTCAGATTGGACCGCTGGCAGAAGATCTTTTCTTTAGCGGGCAGGATAAGCCGTTCATTTGCGTTTCGTTGACGGAGTTAAATGAGATGATAGATAGCATGAAAAGTGGCGCGCCACTTGAAACGCCGGTCCTTTTTCTGATCTTTAAGCGTCCTGATGTGACGCAGTGCGTTTTTGATGAGATCCGTAAAGTACGGCCCAGACAATTGTTTGTTTGTGCGGACGGGCCAAGGGCTAATAAACCCGGCGAAGCGGAATTGTGTGCCCAGGCGCGCGCGATCATTGATCAGGTCGATTGGGATTGCCAGGTCCATAAGAAATTCAGCGATGCGAATTTGGGCTGCCGCGTGTCGGTCAGCACCGGCATCGGGTGGTTTTTTGACAATGTTGAATCAGGGATCATCTTAGAGGATGATTGTTTGCCCGCGCAGTCGTTTTTCTGGTTTTGTCAGGAATTGTTGGCGCGTTACAAAGATGACGCGCGTGTCATGCAGATCAGCGGGGCCAATTATTTTCCTGATAAGAAATTTGGGGATGCTACGTATTTCTTTGCCAAGCTTAATGATATTTCCGGGTGGGCAACGTGGCGTCGGGCATGGTCCAAGCAGAAAGAAGTTGTCCTGAATAAGGTTGACGGCTCCATGGAAAAGGCTGTGCTGGATTATTTCGGTGATAAGGCCATGGCGCGCTGGTTCATTAGCTATTTATTCGAAGCGGCCAATCCTGTGAAGTGCGGGGTTTGGTCAACGTTGTGGTCATATGCCATATGCATTCATGGTGGACTGGTGGCCAGTCCTAATCAAACGCTGACAACACATATCGGTTTTAATAAGGATGGGGAGAATATGCACGATGGAATGTTGCTTTACCCTCATGTTGAACGGGTGGAGTTGACTGAATTACATCATCCTGAGAAGATCATCCAGTCCCGCGAGGCC
>PEAF01000116.1 GCA_002753465.1 Candidatus Omnitrophota bacterium | reverse complement strand
ATTAGAAAAAGATGGCCGAGGTGAGCGAATGACATGCTTCTTTGCCTCGCCGAGATTAAATAGTTTTATATAAAAGAGAGTTAGGCAGCGAGGATGCAGATCCCGGCTTGATCAGCCAGGGCAACCGTGCGGTCACGGTCAATGATGAGGGTCTTACCAGCTTCGATGGCCAGGCATGATGCATGGACTTTTTTCATATTCATGATCGTGCGTGGACCGATAACAGGCACATCGAACCTGTTGTCCTGTTTAGGCTTGGATGTCTTCACGACAACGGCCCCTTCACGGGCAATGGCACCACCCCTTTGAATGCATCGGTCCGTACCTTCCATGGCTTCAATGGCCACAATGGCTTTACCCTTGATGACCACGGTCTGGCCCACATCAAGTCCGCCCATCTGCTTGGCGATATTAATGCCAAAGGTGACATCATCGAGCTGCTCGGTGGTGGGGGCTGTACGTGTTAGAGTGCCGCGCGGCGCCAGGAATTCATTCAAGAGCAGCGTCGAATCCAAAAGCTCCATGCCCTCTGCCTTCAGGCGGTCAGCGATCGCGCCGAAGATCGTATCGCAGCGACGATCGGAAAGCGCGTCGAACAATTGACGGAACTCAGCATCGACCGGCATGTTCTTTTTAAAAAGATTATCCGGATTCACCTGTCCCGCCATCAACACATGGTGAACATCGCGCGCGCGAAAATACGCAAAAAGCTTTTTCAACTCGCCAGGGGAAAACCACGCGACCTGATCAGCCATGAAATGAATGAGGATGGATGTGTCACCCTTGACCGCAGCGACAATAACCTGAATGCCCTGCACTTTGGCCGCACGGACGAACATTAGGGGAAAGTTGCCGTTACCGGCAATAAGACCGATGGTCTTGGGAAGCTGCGGCGCGTTCATTCGCCGGCAGCAGGCTCTTTGGCCGAGCCACACAGGCCCCGTTGAGAATCTTTGGCAAAGGCGACCAGATGCTTGACTTCATTGATCTGCTCAACTTCTTTTTCGATCTGATCAATGGCGCTGTTCTTGGCCAGCCCTGAATGGAACATCAGGCGAAATGCTTCTTTCAAATGCTTCATCTGGGATGCTGTCATCCCGGCACGCCTGAGCCCGACAGCATTAAGATTATACACCAGTGCAGGCCCGCCCACGCACAGAGAGTACGGGGGAATATCCTGAATGACGCGTGAACATCCGCCGATCATGGCCATGGTGCCCACACGGCAGAATTGATGGATCGCTGTTAATCCGCCGATCACAACACGGTCTCCCACCACCACATGCCCTGCCAGCGTTCCCGAGTTAGCGAACACACAATCGTTACCAACGGTGCAATCATGCGCCACATGCGCGTAAGCCATGAAAAGATTATTATTGCCGATGCGCGTGATAGCGCCGCCCTCGGTCGTACCGCGATTAACGGTCACGAACTCGCGGAAAATATTATTATCGCCGATCTCAAGGCATGTTTTATCGCCGCGCTTGTATTTCTTATCCTGCGGGTCCGAGCCGATGGACGCATGCGGGAATATGCGGCAACCTTTGCCGATCGTGGTCCAGCCTGAAACCGTGGCATGCGCGCCCACCTCGGTGCCGTCGCCAATGGTTACTTCACCGTCGATAACGGCATAAGGTCCGATCAAAAGATCATGGCCCAATTTAACATCGAGCCCTATCACTGCTGTAGGATGAATTGAATTTGACATTTTATTGGTCACCAAAGGCAAAGCCCATTTCGGCTTCGCACACAACTTGCCCGTCTACTTTACAAACACCTTTCGCATGCGCAATACGCGAACGCGCCTTGACGATCTCAACTTCCATGACCACTTGATCGCCCGGCTCAACGACTTTGCGGAACTTGACAGCATCAACCGACATATAAAACCCGATCTTGCCCAATAACGACGGCGTTGACAACAAGGTCACGGCGGCCACCTGCGCCATGGCCTCGAGCATCAGAACTCCCGGCATGACCGGACGTGCCGGGAAATGCCCCTGAAAAAAGGCCTCATTCATCGTCACATTCTTGATCGCCACCGCACGCTTGCCTGTTTCGATCTCAAGGATACGGTCGACGAGAAGGAACGGATAACGATGGGGAATAATATTCATGATAGCACGCACATCCATGGCCGAGCCTTCTTTGGCCTCAACCTTGAAAAGCTCACGCTTAGCTTCGTATTTACTTTTCTGCTCCGCGATCTTCTTTAAAAGCTCACGGTTAAGGTTGTGGCCGCTCTTGAAAGCAAAGACATGCCCCTTGATCGGGAATCCCAAAAGATAAAGATCGCCGATACAATCAAGCGTCTTATGCCGACCGGCCTCATCCGTAAAGCGCAGTTCATTATCAACAACGCCCGACGGACCAAAAACCAGCGTGTTAGTTGTCGTAGCGCCCTGGCCAAGCCCCTTGGCCAGCAAAGCATCGGCTTCGTCCTTCAAACAAAAGGTACGGCAGCAGGCAATATCATGCTCGTACGTCTCAGGCGTCACCGTAAAGGTCACTGACTGCCTGAGCATCGGATGCGGATACTCGAGGGCATAGGACACCTTAAAATCATCCGCCGGAACGATCATGACCGAAGCGCCGTTTTTAGCGACACAGATCGGCTCCTTGATCTCATAATAATTCTTTTCTGCCTCAAGCTCAACGATACCGGCACCCTTAAGCGCCTTCACATATTCCGCCGCACTGCCATCCAGGCCAGGCACTTCGTCCCCATCAATATCAATGATCAGATTGTCGATCCCGAGGCCTGACAACGCGCTCAGCAAATGCTCTACGGTATAGATCAGGGCATCGCCATTTTTTAATGCCGAATACCGCCCGGCATTGCCGCCGGCAATAACATTCATATCGCCCAGCTTCATCACCGGGCATCCGGCCATATCAACGCGCACAAAAGAAATACCTGCGTTAACGCCTGCCGGTTTGAATGTCACATTGACCAAATGGCCGGTATGAAGCCCCTTGCCGGTGAGTATGCATTCCTGGGCGATCGTTCTTTGCTTGGACATAGGGACTACTTTCCTGATTTCTCTTCGAGAAGTTTGATCTTTTCTTCAAGTGCAGCGATACGCTCCACATACTTCGGCAAACGGCGCACAAGCCCGATCTGTTGTATTGTTTCCTTGAACTCCTGTGCCGGCGTACCGAACATCTTCATCCCAGCGGGAACATCTTTAGTAATACCAGTCTGGGCCCCTGCCGCTGCCCCGTCACCCACATGCACATGTCCCGCAATGCCGACCTGACCCGCAATGGTCACACTATTACCCAATAAAGCACTCCCGGCGATACCCGTCTGGGCAATGATCAAACAATGTTCCCCCATACGTACATTATGAGCGATCTGTACCAGATTATCGATCTTCGTCCCGCGGCCGATCACCGTCTTATCAAAACGGGCACGGTCAATCGTAACACAGGCTCCGATCTCAACATCGTCCTCGATCACGACACAGCCCGTCTGCGGGATCTTGATATGAACACCGGCCACCGTATTATAACCGAACCCATCAGAGCCGATCACGGTACCGCTGTGAATGATCACATTATTACCCAATGTACAGTCTTCGCGGACAGTCACGTTCGGATAGATCAGGCACTTTGATCCGATCTGTGTTTTCTGACCGATAAACACACCGGCGCAAATAACCGTGCCAGCGCCGATGACAGCATTTTTCTCAATGACCGCATGGGGCCCGATGCCAACGCCCTCGCCGAGAACGACCGACGGGTCGATCACCGCTGTAGGATGCGCACCGACCATCTTGGGCGTCAGGTCTTCCTTGACCATGGCGACGACCAGCGTAAACGCCCGTGACGGGTCATCCACCTGAATGACAGACTTGCCCGCAACCAGCACGTCCCTGCCGACAATAATGGCACTCGCCTGCGTATCAGATGCCAAAGGAGCATACTTCGGATTAGCTAAAAATGTCAAATCCCCGGGCCGCGCTTCCTTAATACCGGAAACACCGTTAACAAGAAGCGCGCCGTCACCGACGACGCGCCCCTGAATTGCCTGAGCGATCTGAGCTAATGTCTTTTGCATTGATGACGTATTATTTACCCTTATACGCTTCGTTCAGATCCTTCATGATCGGATCGGTGATATTCATTGTATCTGCACCATAGATCAGCACGCGATCATTGAACACAAACGAAATACCTTCTTTTTTGGCATATTCGCTGACTGTCTTTTCGATCTCCATGAGGATCTCGCGTACTTTTTCATCACGCGCCTTGGTGAGGTCCGTCCTCTTCTGACGGTCGAATTCAAGGAGGTCATTCTTGGCCTTTTCGATGCAGCTGATTGACCGCCACAAACCCTATA
>PEAF01000115.1 GCA_002753465.1 Candidatus Omnitrophota bacterium | reverse complement strand
TATGTGGACACCGGGGTTATGCCGTTGCCCGAGGATAAGATCCGGGAGATAACGGAATTCTTTGATATGCCGGTTGAAGTGATGCCTGTTTCACTTGATCATCTGCAGCAGGCGATCAATCGTGCCTTGCAGAAATTCAACAAGGTGGATGTCCTGTGATAACGCATGATAAAGTGGCCTTCCAGAGTCTGTTGGGCGATCTGGTGGAGAATATCCTCAGGTATGCCGATAATCCCGGCGTTTGCTCTAAAAACGTTACGCATCAGATCCGGGAACTTATCGGCGTACGCTTGGTGGCGATCGTGGCGCATGAGCCGGGAAAAGATCATGACTTGGTAGGCATATGCCCTCCGCGCATGGAGGCCGCCTGGAACCAGCCGCCGGTGCAGCAATTCATTAACAGTGTGTTGGGATTTGATACCCCTCGGTTGATTGACCCGGCCACTGATCCCTCCGGCAATCTTTTAATGGCGGCTGGTTTCGGCAAGTCTTTTGTTATACCTTTGCTGGTTGGCCAGGAGCGGGTCGGAGTCATGGTTTTGATTGACCTGCTGGATGACCGTGGTGTTCAGGCAGTCCTGGAGGTTCTTGTCCGGATTTCCTCCATCCTGGCACTTGTCCTGAAGAATTCATATTTGTATCGCAACATGGAGCACCTGGCCGATTCCCGCGCCGTACAGTTGAGTAAAAGTGAGGAGCGATTCAGGACTGCAGTTCATTATGCCCCGTTCCCGATCATGATCCACGCTGAAGATGGAGGGGTTGTCATGATCAACGCGGCATGGACGGAGCTGACCGGTTATACGCATGCTGATATTCCAACGATCGAGGCTTGGACGAAGAAAGCTTATGGGAAAGAACAAACTATTGTTAAAGCGTATATTGACAACCTTTATAGTCTTCAGAAAGCGATCAGCGAGGGAGAATACACGATTTTGACGCGCAGTGGATCAGCGCGGGTCTGGGATTTTATGTCTGCGCCGTTGGGCCTGCTTACGGACGGCCGGCGGGCCGTTATCAGTATGGCGATGGATGTCACTGAACGCAAGAAGGACGAAGATGCTCTTCGTAAAGCCAAGGAGGCAGCGGAAGCGGCCAGCCAGGCTAAAAGCGAGTTCTTAAACAATATTGCTCATGATTTTCGCACGCCCATGCATGCGATCATGGGATTCAGTGCTCATCTTCAATCGGAAATCCTGACGGAAAATCAAAAAAAGTATGCGGGTATCATTAATGAAAAGAGCAAGGGCCTTCTGGCTCTTGTTGAAGAGCTTTTGGATGTTTCGCGGCTCGAGTCAGGCCGGCTTGAATTAAGGTCCATTGAGTTTGATACTGCCAAGGTTGTGCAAGAAGGGCTCGATGTCGTTAGCAATGAGATGGCGGACAAAGGGTTGAAGCTATCGTGTTTCATTGATGAGAGCCTTCCTCGATTAATAGGGGATGAGATCAGATTCAGTCAAATAGTGGCCAATCTTCTTGGGAATGCCTACAAGTATACTGATCAGGGGGAAATAATTATCCGGCTTGAACGGGAAGTTTGTGCCTCTTCGCCGGATAAGTGCCGTGTCCGGCTTTCGATCAAAGATACGGGACTGGGGATACCCCAGGAGAAACTGGAACGTATCTTTGAGGCTTTTTCACGGTTCCATGAGTTTGCAGGCGGTAAGGAGCGCGGCGGTGTCGGGCTTGGGTTATACATCGTTAAGACCCTTGTCGATATGATGAAGGGGACAATAAATGTAGTGTCAGAGGAAGGCGTCGGCACGGAATTTATTGTTACAGTAGATTTTGATATAGCCAGTCCGTCTTCAGGGAGTATGAAGAGTGGATAATCGAGTATTGGCCGGCAAGAAGGCGCTGCTTGCGGAAGATGATGAGGCTTGCTGTTTCACCGTAACAAACCGTCCACGAAAGGATGGAAGATCAACTTCTTTATGAAGAAACTTGTCCTTATCCGGTCCGCATTTCAGTTGCTTTTCCTGATCCTGTTCATTTATATTCTCTGGGCTACGACGTACCCGCTGCAAAGCGCCATTTCTTCCCGGGCCCTGTTCATCGTTGACCCTCTGGTGATGATCCTTACTTCCCTCAGTGAAAGGGTGCTTTTGCCTGGCCTTATTTTCAGCGTGGCCATGATCTTTCTGACCATGGTGTTGGGCCGGTTTTTCTGCGGATGGATCTGCCCGATGGGGACCATGGTCGATATGGCGGGCATGTCCAGGCGCAGGCGCGGTAAGGACCTGACGCTGCGGCAGAAGCAGATGCTGCGATGGCCAAAGTTCATCATCCTTGCGCTTATTTTTCTTTTAGCGCTCGCCGGGATTCAAGTCGCCTGGGTGCTGGACCCTATTGTGACCTTTGCCCGCGTTATTTCCCTGAATGTGATCCCTGCTGTGACCGGTTTTATTGATGCTGCTTTTCAAACCATGATCCAGCGCTTCGGCCTTTACGGCGGAGTGTACGACTTTTACCGTTCCCTCAAGGAGGGATTGCTGGGTGTCAATGTCCATTTTTTCGCCAACTCTTTTGATACGCTGATGTTCTTTTTGGCGGTCATGCTCTCCACGTGGCTGATCCTGCGCCTGTGGTGCCGCATGCTGTGCCCTCTGGGGGCGTGTTATGCGCTGAGTGCCGGGGCGTCCTTGCTGGAGCGTCAGGTCAGCCGATGCACATCGTGCGGTCAATGCGCGCGCCAGTGCCGCATGGGGGCCATTGAGAAGGGAACCGTGTATCGCAAGGAAGAATGTGTGCTGTGCATGGATTGCGTTTATGTTTGCCCGGAAAGATCGACGACTTTTAGCTGGAAGAAGCCGTCGGCGGCTGTGTCTGATCCGGTCAAGGGCCAGGGGGTCACGCGCGGACAGTTCTTATGGTTATGTGCTTCGGCCTGGGCGGCTTTGGGCATTAAGGACGCGGCGGCGACACAGGCAGCGCCGGGCGCACATCCGGTCATCCGCCCGCCAGGGGCTTTGCCCGAGGATAAATTTGTTAATACGTGCGTGCGTTGCGGCAACTGCATGAAAGTCTGCATTACCAATGTTCTGCAGCCGGTCCTGTTCGAGGCCGGGGCGGCAGGTGTCTGGACGCCGAAGATGGTACACGAGATCGGTTACTGTGAATATAATTGCCAGTTGTGCGGTGATGTGTGCCCGACAGGCGCGATCACCAAACTGCCTTTGGACAGCAAAAAGAAGTGGAAGGTCGGGTTAGCCGAGATCGAACATACGGCGTGCCTCGCCTGGAAAGATAATAAAGAATGCATCGTGTGCGAAGAGCATTGCCCCATACCGGATAAGGCGATCGTCATGAAGGAGGCTTTTTACGCAGGGAAAATCATGTCACGGCCTCATGTTGAAAAAGACCGTTGCAATGGTTGCGGCATATGTCAGAATAAATGCCCGGTGGTGCCTGTCAGGGCGATCAGGGTAAACCCCAAGGTTTAATGATTGAAATAAAGGAGGCTAGGACGATGAACATAGTTCAGGAATTCAAGGCGTTTGCTTTGCGCGGGAATATCATTGATATGGCCGTCGGTATCATCATCGGCGCCGGGTTCGGCAAGATCGTTGATTCGGCGGTTAAAGATGTGCTGATGCCGCCTTTGGGTTTTATCGTCGGCGGCATTGATTTCAGCAATCTCGAGATCGTCTTGCGCCAGGCTGCGGGCACGGTGCCGGCGGTGACGGTCAAGTATGGATTGTTCCTGAATGCCATGATCAGCTTCACCATTGTGGCGTTTGCGGTATTCATGCTGATCCGCGGCATCAATGCCTTGCAGAAGAAAGAAGCGGCACAGCCCAGCGTCCCGGCATTGCCCAGCAAGGAAGAATTGCTGCTCACGGAGATCCGTGACTTATTAAAAAGAAACAATTAATGCCGCGTGTATAGGGGAGGTGCCTTCGGACGCGCATTGCTTGACAGGATTTTCCTGCTCATAAAAAGAATTTAAGTAAATAAGTAGAGTTTGAGTTAAAGTATAAGTGATTGTTAGCATTGACGTTAACATTCATTAAGGAGCTTGCACGTATGTGCAGGCATCTGTCATGACACAGGCTGCAGCACCTGCCTCACAACCTTCGCAAGAAAAATGGCCTATTTTCAGGCTCGCCGCTATTGCGCTGGCGTATTGTTGCGCCCAGTCGATCGCTTTTTTATTCGCTGACAATAAAGATCTCTTTATGTCCGTTTGGCCACCCGCCGGCGTCTGTCTGGCGGCCTTGCTCCTCAGTCCGCGCCGCTTGTGGCCCGCGATCGCCGCGACGATCTTTGTCGTCGGCAATGCGGTCAATCTTTTTCAGCATCTCCCCCTTTTGAATAGTTTAGGTTTTATGTCAGCCAATATCATTGAGTCTTTAGGGTGTGCCTGGATCATCCA
>PEAF01000114.1 GCA_002753465.1 Candidatus Omnitrophota bacterium | reverse complement strand
CACCTTAAGAAATTTATTATTATCTATGATCTGATACCTATTTTATATCCAAATTTTGTGAATAGTGACACTACGGCGTTGCTCATGTATACCTTGGAGAAACGTTGTTTAGATAGTTACTTTCTTTGCATTTCACAGCACACCAAGAATGACCTCTGTAATTATTTGCCTTCCCTGGACCCTGCGCGTGTTTTTATTTTACGCCTTGGCGCATCGGATCTGTTCTATCCCTGTTGTGATGAAGCAAAAGGAAAAGAGGTCCGGAAAAAATACGGCATCCCGGAGGCGCCCTATATCATAAGCGTCTGTACTCTGGAGCCGAGAAAAAATTTGCTCCAGCTGGTTCGTTGTTTTATGGATTTGATCACCCAGGAGCGAATAGAAGATTTGAACCTCGTATTAGTGGGGCAAAAAGGATGGAATTACGATGAGATCTTCGCAGCTATAGGTGATAAAATAAAAAACAGGATTATCGTTACGGGTTACGTGGAGGATGCGGACCTGGCGTCCCTTTATAGCGGAGGTAACTTTTTACTCTTTCGTCCCCGACGGCCAAGAAGGCCGTCAGGTAGACGAAAGAGTAATTCTTTCTGCCGGAGGCAGAAAGAATTACATCATTCCACCCATTCCGCCGCCCATGCCGCCCATGCCGCCACCCATGCCACCCATAGGAGGCATGCCAGCTTTGTCTTTTTCAGGGGCATCCGTCACGATACATTCCGTGGTGAGGAGTAAGCCTGCGATAGACGCTGCATTCTGTAGCGCGGTACGGGTAACCTTGGCCGGGTCAATAACGCCGGACTCAAGCATATCCACATAAACATCTTTGCTGATGTCATAACCAATGTTCTTCTTTTCCTTCTTAAGGCGGTCAACAATAACCGACCCTTCAAGCCCAGCATTGAAACAAAGCTGTCTGATAGGTGCTTCGATCGCGCGCAGGATAATATCCGCACCGGTCTTCTCGTCACCTTCCAGCTTCATATTCTGGACATCTTCGATACAACGCAACAACGCCACTCCGCCGCCAGGAACAACGCCTTCTTTAATAGCAGCGCGGGTTGCATGCAGAGCATCTTCAACACGAGCTTTCTTTTCTTTCATTTCTGTTTCCGTTGCGGCGCCAACATTGATAATGGCAACACCACCGGAGAGCTTGGCCAAACGCTCCTGAAGCTTCTCTTTATCATAAGAGGAGTCCGTCTTTTCGATCTGAGCCTTGATCTGAGCAATACGGCCCTTGATGTCAGCAGTCTTGCCGGCACCTTCAACGATTGTGGTATTCTCTTTATCGATCTTGACCTTCTTGGCACGGCCCAGGTCAGAAAGCTGAACATTTTCCAGCTTCATTCCCAGATCCTCTGAGATCGCGCGACCGCCAGTGAGAACTGCGATGTCCTCAAGCATGGACTTGCGACGATCGCCATAACCAGGAGCCTTCACCGCAGCACAAGAGAGGGTCTTGCGTAAGTTATTCACGACCAGCGTAGCCAATGCCTCACCCTCAACGTCCTCAGAAATAATAAGGATCGGCGCGCTTGCCTTGGCAACCTTCTCGAGAATCGGAAGGATATCCTTGATGTTCCCGATCTTCTTTTCATAAATCAGAATGAAAGGATTATCGAGTTCACATTCCATCTTCTCCATATCAGTCGAGAAATAAGGAGAAAGATACCCCTGGTCAAACTGCATGCCTTCAACGAGCTTAAGCTCGGTATTAATCGTCTTTGATTCTTCAACCGTGATAACGCCATCCGTACCAACCTTCTCAAAAGCCTCGGCGATCTTCTTGCCGATAACATTGTCCGTGTTGGCGGCAATGGTTGCAACCTGCTCAACTTCTTGCGATGCCTTCATGTCAATCTTTTTGGAAAGTTTGGCGATTTTCTCAACCACCACATCAACAGCTTTATCAATTCCGCGCTTTAAAGCCATCGGATTGGCACCAGCCGTAACGTTCTTCAAGCCTTCGCGATAAATAGCCTCAGCCAAAACGGTTGCGGTCGTCGTACCATCACCGGCATTGTCCGAAGTCTTTTCCGCAACTTCCTTGACCATCGATGCTCCCATATTCTCAAAAGCATCAGAAAGTTCGATCTCTTTAGCAACGGTAACACCATCCTTAGTCACAGTCGGAGATCCAAACTTCTTGTCAATAATAACATTCCGACCCTTGGGGCCGAGCGTGATCTTGACAGCCCGGGAGAGCTGTTCAACGCCCCTCAGGATAGAACGACGTGCTTCGTCGTCGAATTGTAGAACCTTTGCGCCCATATACTCCTCCTTAAATATTTATAAGAATTGAATGAAACGGTTTACTTACTTAACAATCGCTAAAATCTCTTCTTCTCTGAGAATAAGCAGGGTTTCGCCATCCTTGGTCTTGATCTCGGTGCCACTGTATTTACCATACAAAATGACATCCCCGACCTTGACATCAGGGGCCACAACCTGGCCATTATCGAGCACTTTTCCCTTACCAACAGCCACGACCTTGCCCTCTTGAGGCTTCTCTTTTGCCGTATCAGGAAGAACGATCCCGCCCTTCGTGACTTCTTCGGAACCCATAGGCTCCACAATGATACGATCTGCTAATGGTTGAAGCTTCACGCGACACCTCCTTTTAATAATTACGTACTGCTCTTATTTTTCCAGCCTGCTGGTGCGAAATTTGAAAACCCCGCTTAGCAAAGCTCCCTTAAGACTGCTAATTCTAAGAAATTCAGAACAAATGTCAAGAAATTTTTGAAAGAAAGAACCTTTGCTGGCAGTCCCGCCATGAGAGTGCCAGAAATGGAAATTCCCGAAAGCCCCGGTCTCTCTGAAGAGACCTTGATGACTTTCGGGATATTTTGCCTAGAATCCTACCCAAATAAATCGAGCTCAAGACTGGCACTAAATACGACGAATAAAACCATATCCAGCCGAACTGCTCAAAGAAGCGCCATGCCTTTAAAAATCAAATTCTGATCGACGGCCTCCACCGGACTACGCATAAATTTGCGCATGACCTCAGCATAGCCTCCGGTCATAATAACCTTAGGATGCTGACACTTCATCTCATCAGCCAGGCGCGCCACCATCCCATCACATAAAGCCCCGTAGCCATGAAAAATGCCGCTTTGAATACTTTCTTCCGTTGAACGCCCAATCACCCGCTGCGGCTCAGCAATATGCACCCGTGGCAATAAGGCCGTCTTTTCAAAAAGCGCTTCGGCTGAAAGGCGCAGGCCCGGAATAATCGCACCTCCCAAATACTCACCCTTGGCTGAAAGGCCATCAAAGGTAATGGCAGTACCCAGATCAATGACCACGGCCGGAGCGCCATAAAGTTCCTTGACCGCGAAAGCACACATCAAACGATCCTTTCCCACCTGGCGAGGCCGACGGTATTTATTAACTACCGGGATCTTCACATCTTTCCCGACTATGATCGGCCGCATCGACCAAAATTTCTTGATCTTGCGCACAAGCATTTTCTGGCTGTCGGGCACCACACTACAGATTACAACTTTCTTAATCGAATACCGTTGCACCGTAGTTTCCATAAAGTTATCAAGTTTGACCATAACCAGCTCGCTATCCGGCATGTTTTCTATTGTAGCAACATGGCTCACCCGGCCTTCATGAAGAAAGCCAAAGCCGATAGTCGAATTGCCGATATCTATTGCAATGATCATAGACGTGACAATAACACAAATTTACCTGCGTTTCAACTTTTAGAAAAGCTCCTGAACAAGCAGATTAGCCTTCGCCTGGTCCATAAAAAACGGGCTGGTTGAAACGGTGATAAACTGCGCACGCGAAATCCACTCGCGCAGGCAGGCAACCTTATAGTCATGCGGAATATACTCCATGATCGGAGCAAAGATATCGAGATCGATATCAAGAACAAACCCTTCCGGCAAGGGTTCCTTGAAAGTATCCAGGGAATTTATCTGCCGAACATCCTGAAATATACCCAAATGACTGGCCGGCTCGATAAAGTTTCCGACATTCAATTCATAATTCGCATACTGAAAAGCCTGCGAAAGATCGGAGCCCTTATTCAGATAAAAATCAGGCCGCCGCATATCCAGATGCTGATCGACATGCACCAGGACACTATCAGGCAATATCACCCTATTCACGACTGCGGCATACCAAAAGAAAAAAGCATGGTTATGGTTATCAAAGACAAAAATAGGCTTGCCCTGAGTCTGGTTATATAAGAATCGACGCAGCCCCGGACAAACCTTTTCCTGGCCATCAGCAATCTCAATAAAAGCCGGGGCACTACCCAGGCACAGCTGATCAAGCGGGCCCTCAACCAATGGCGGAACATATATCCTTTTATTTACGCGATCTTCAAAAGAAAAAGCATTGTTGCCTCGTGGCTCATCGATCCAAAAACCGGAATAAAATTTTGAGAGCGGAATTATATCCATATT
>PEAF01000030.1 GCA_002753465.1 Candidatus Omnitrophota bacterium | reverse complement strand
AGCCAGGGCGTTCGTCAGGCCGTATTGGCTCAGGACTTGTTTGATAAAGTCCTTTTAGACGCTGGTTTTAAAAAGAAAGATATTGTAAAGACTGTTGCGACTGGTTACGGAAGAAATGTTCTGGATTGGGCTGATACAACAGTGACAGAGATCACGTGCCAGGCTTATGGTGTCAAGCATCAGGTGCCTCAGGTACGCATGGTCATTGATATTGGCGGTGAGGATAGCAAGGTGATCCGTCTGGATAAGAATGGCATTGTGCACGATTTCGCTATGAATGACCGTTGTGCCGCAGGTACCGGCCGTTTTCTGGAGGTTGTGGCAGATCGGCTGGAGATGCCGCTTAAAGATCTGGGGAAAATTGCCCAGGAGGCTGATCATCCGGCGATCATCAGCAGCATGTGTGTTGTTTTTGCGGAGACCGAGATCGTGGGTCTCCTCGCAACCGAGACCTCGTCAGCTAATATCGTTGCCGGAGTGCAGAATTCAATTGCGAAGCGCATTGTGTCCATGGTCGGTGGCAGGGTGGACGGTCCGGTTGTCTTTACCGGAGGCGTTGCCCTCATTCCGGGTATGCGTATTGCGCTAGCAAGAGAATTAAAGTGTGATCTGAGCATTGCGCATGATCCGCAAATGACGGCGGCATTTGGGGCGGCTATTATCGCGGCGGGGCATAAGAATGAAATTTATGGCGCAAGAGAACATTGTTTGGAGATGGTGCGATGACCCGGCCTATTGAAAAGTTAAAAGCAAACTGGTTCACCCTCGGCAGTCCGCTGACGCTGGGGGTATGGGTTACTTTCCTCACCGCTATTCTTGTGCCTGTGGCGATCATTGCTAATTTCAATTTGTTTTACGGCCGTTTCAACATTGAAATGGCGGAGCACTGGATCGGGTATAAGCCGCCTGTGACCTCCAGCGGTCCGGCGGCTTTGTCAGCAGCGGAGCTTGAGCAGATCTACAACAAGATCGCGCATGCCATGAATCATGTGTGCGCCAGGATCACGGGGGGCATGGTCATCAATGGCCAGCCGCAGCAGATCAGCGCCTCTGGTGTTGTTATTGCCGATCAGTATGTGCTGACAAATTACCATGTGGTCGGCGGTGCGACCGGCCTTCAAGTCACCGTATACACACCCGCGAGCACCGAAGCTACTTATCCCGGTATTGTTGTTATGACCGATCCTGCCAATGACCTGGCTTTACTCAAGGTTGAGGTCCCGGCTCTGTTGCCGTCAGCCTCTTTGGGCAATTCGGATACGGTCAATACAGGTGATATGGTCTTTGCCATGGGCAATGCTTTTGGTTCCGGTAATGTGTTCACCACCGGCATGGTCGGTGACCGTGCTCAGCCGTTTTCTGCCGGAGGCCGGACCTATAATAACCTTATCCGTACAGAATCATATACGTACCCGGGGTCCAGCGGCGGGCCTTTGGCCAATATTAACGGTGAGATCATCGGGATCAATACGGCCATATACAGCCCGCAAGGTAAATTCACGGGGATCAGTTTCGCCATGCCGATCAACCGTGCCTTGGCGATGTTGCAAAACAGCGGTGTTTCCGCGACGGACGGACCGCCTGTTGATGTGACCCTGTCGAATAATTCCTATTTGCAGGCTGGCTGAGCGACGCCTATCTGATCCGGTGCCGGCGGCACTGGAACCAATGAAGCAGGGATGGTTGAACGGTTGATCTTGATGATGCGCAAAGGGGAAATATGGACAAAAAAGAAAAAACATTGCCGATCATTATCGGGACGGATGACAAAAGGCTTTTCTGGGGCATTCTGGCGGCCGCTGTCGTGCTTACCGTGATCGGCATCATGCTGGGCAATCCTTTTGAGGATTACCAGACATCATCCACGCTCTGACTGTCGTGCATCGGCATTCAGTGATCCGCCGGTACCGTGTGTTCCGGACAGGGTCAAGGTGAGGGAAGCTCGGGCGTTTAATAACTGAAGAATTGGGATCCATGAGCGTTATACATTATTTTCGAAGAGCGACACAGATGTTCGGCGTGGTCATTACAAACCTGTATTTCACGGTTATTTATCAAAACCAGATATACCAGGGTTTGTTTAAGAGCGTCTGTCTGCCATTTTTATACTGCCATTCATGCCCGACAGCCGCATTTGCCTGTCCTTTGGGTGTCATGCAGCATTACGCCGCGATCCATCAGTTCCCGTTCTTTCTGGTAGGTCATTTGATGATCATCGGGCTTCTGGTGGGGCGCATGGTATGCGGATGGGTTTGTCCCGTCGGACTTTTTCAGGAGATGATGTTCAAGATCAAGACGGTCAAGATCAATATTCCAGCTTTTTGGGGTATGTTGCCGTGGGTCATGCTGATCGTTTTTATCATCATCCTTCCGTTTTTGACAACAGAGCACTGGTTCTCGAAACTGTGCCCGGTAGGTACGGTCGTGGCCGGTATCCCCTGGATCATCTGGAACCCGATCAATCCGACGACCGGGTCCTTGACCATCGAGCCCGGCTCCGTGGGTTGGTTGTTCGCGCTTAAACTTGTTATTCTAGCGGTGGTGCTGTGGCTTTTTGTCGTGTCCAAGCGGCCATTTTGCCAGTACATCTGCCCGATGGGACTTTTCTGGTCATTTTTCAACAAGGTCAGCATTGTGAAATTGCAGGTGAGTGAAGGGTGTACGGAGTGCAATGTATGCGCCAAGAAATGCCCCGAAGGCATGAAGGTCCATGAAAATCCGAATATGAAAGACTGCATCCGTTGCCTCGAGTGTACCGACTGCAAGCACGTGAATGTCGTAACCTCCTTACCGGGAGCTCCCGCCCCTATCAGTAAGACAATAGACGGGGGGCAATGATGGGTCATATTAAGATCAGCTGGTATCACATCGCCATACCCATCGTCTTTCTTTTGTTCAGTCCGGTCATGCTGCTTTCGTTCAAGCCGCATGTATCGCCTTATATCGTGGCTGTTCCGGCTGAATACGCATCGATGATGTCACCTGTCCCGCCGGTGTTCGCACGGGCGCCGTACTTTGTTATTTATGACTTTAAACATAATACGGCCAAGTTCGTTGTGAATAATTTTGTGAATGCCAAACATGAGGTCGGGTTGCATGTGGCGCATCTTCTCATTAGGGAGAGGACTGGCATTGTTCTGGGGAAGAATGTGGGGCCTGAGCCGTTCGAACATCTCTCACGCCGCGGGGTGAAGATCTACACCGCTCTGGCGAGCAATGTGCAGGAAGCTTTGTCCAAATATAATGCGCATCAGTTGATGCAAACGGCTGGACCGACAGGGTTCTCCAAGGTTTTTTCAAAGTGAGGGGTATCGCATGAAGGAATTTTTAGAGTACATGGAAAATCACCGGATCACGGCGATCATGATGGTTGTCGGAGCCTTGGTTGTTTTTGCGCTTTTCTCAGTCAGACAGGATGCGGCGCAGACCAGTGCCATGTGCCTGAACGGCGCGTGCAGGCAGGGGGCGCTTTACAATCCTCAGCCGACGTATGCACCGCAACAGGGTTATGCGCCGCAGCCGAGGTATATGCCGCCGGTGGCCTATGGAGCACAGCCGCGTTATGGGGCTCAACCCATGCCGCAGAATAATTGTTTAATGTACCCATCGGCGCCGGGTTGCCCGATGGCGGCACCTGTTA
The DNA here is from genome assembly GCA_002753465.1 of Candidatus Omnitrophota bacterium. GTDB lineage: Bacteria > Omnitrophota > Gorgyraeia > Zapsychrales > Fredricksoniimonadaceae > Fredricksoniimonas. The sequence continues at coordinate 16,732 of PEAF01000030.1, read as the reverse complement.
TGCCCATGCAGCAGGTGGCGTTGCCGGCCGGAACGATAACGCTGGCGATGGGAGTTGTCTTGGAGGGCAAAGGAACTGTTGTCACGGTCGAGCGCGGTTCAGCGGCTGAGCGTGCCGGCATACAACCCGGGGACCTCATCAATCGAATAAACGGCAGGTGAACGACGAATCTTCGCGCCATCGGGAATGGCGCGGCCAACGGAGCATATTCGGTCAGGTATAAGCGTAACGGTGTGAATTATTCGGTCAGCCTGTAGTCGTAAGGTTGACGTAATGTTTGAATGAAGTGAATTTCACGGAGGTGTTTGGTGTCTGGTGATGCTTGCAGTCTTCAAAACTGTCGAGGGGCTGATAAAGTCCCTGGTGGGTTCGATTCCCATACGCCTCCGCCATTTTCAGCGCTGCTGAAGCAGATCCCTTCTGTTTCAGAGGTCCTGGAGTGGGATGAGATCAAGGTTCTTTGCCGGAACTTCGGCGATGCGGCCTTGAAGATGGAATTGCGCGCGCTGCTCGATGATCTGCGGGGGCAGATCCGCAGCGGTGCCCAAACACATCTTCCTGAACGAACGGATCTCATTGCCGCTGTCGAGGACCGTTTGGTGCGATTGACGACCCCAGAGGGGCGTGGCGCTATCAATGCCGCCGGCATACTTTTGCACACCGGGCTTGGCCGTTCGCCGTTTTGTCAGGAAGCGCTCGATGCGCTGGCCGGGATGGGGCAGTATTCGATCTTGCAGACCGGCCTGGCGTCGGGCACCCGCTCTTTGCGTGAAGAGAAGATCGAGCGGATGCTCATGGAATTGACGGGCTGTGAAGCGGCGACCGTGGTCAATAACAATGCCGCGGCAACCATGCTGATCCTTAATACGCTGGCCGCCGGCAAACAGGTGATCATCAGCCGCGGGCAGTTGATCGAGATCGGCGGGGAATACCGGTTGCCAGACGTGATGGCCAAAAGCGCGGTCATCATGCAGGAAGTCGGCACGACCAACCGCACGCATTTGCACGACTATGAACGGGCGATCAATGAGCATACTGGCGCGCTGATCCATGTGCATACATCAAATTTCCGTGTCCGCGGGTTTTCAGGCGTTCCTGATATTGCGGCCTTATGCGCCTTGGGGAAAAAGCGCGGCCTTCCAGTGATCGATGATATCGGTAGCGGGTCATTTATTCCGCTTTCGAAATTCGGTTTGGCGGATGAACCGCTGGTCGCGCGATCGATCGAGGCTGGTTCTGATGTTGTTTGTTTCAGCGGCGATAAACTCATCTGCGGTCCGCAGGCGGGTATTATTTGCGGCAAGAAAGAGATCATCGAGCGGATCAGGAAAAATCCCTACGCCAGGATGTTTAGAGTATGCAAATTAACGATCGCTGCCCTCGAAGCAACGTTGCTGCATTTTCTCAACGGCACATATGTGACAGCACTGCCGTTTTATCAGAAATTGAGTGTTTCCCTAGCAACGCTTGAACAGCGGGCATGCCTTCTGGTCAGCACACTGGCAAATATGAGAACGCTTCATGCATCTGTCATCGATGACGTTTCTTATGTCGGCAGCGGGTCGTTGCCCGATGAGGGCGTACCAACAAAAGTTGTGCGTGTCGGGTTTGATAAGGCTGAGGGTGCTGTGATGGACATAGCCCGGGCGGCAGAGCTTTTAAGGCTGGGCATGCCGTCGGTATTCTGCCGCGTTAAAGACGATGCGCTGTATTTTGATATGCGTACATTATTTCCCGGTGAGGAGATTGTGATCGCCCGGCAAATATGCGCGTTACTTAAGGGTCAGGCGAAATGACAACATTAATAGCCCCGAAGCTCGATATCGTTCCTGTTATGGTTGGCACGGCCGGTCATGTGGACCACGGCAAAACCGCCTTGGTCCGGCACCTGACGGGGTGTGAGACGGATTGCCTTCCTGAAGAGCAGAAGCGGGGTATGAGCATTGACCTGGGCTTTGCCCCGTTCCGCCTTCCGGGTGATCGTATGGTCGGTATCATTGATGTTCCGGGGCATGAGGATTTTATCAGGAATATGGTGGCCGGGGCATCCAGCATTGATGTGCTTATTCTGGTCGTAGCCGCCGATGACGGGATCATGCCGCAAACGATTGAACATTTAAAGATCGTGACCTTGTTAGGCCGGCCTCAGGTCATGGTTGTGATCACGAAGGTTGATCTGGCTACCCATGGGCGTCAGTTGGAAGTAAAAGAATATGTTACGGCTTTATTGATCGAGCATGGCTTTGCGCAGGCGCCTGTGGTCATGATGTCCAATAAGACCGGCGCAGGTTTGGATGATGTCAAGCGTGCCATCGAACAGCTGGTCAGGCTGGCCGAGGATGTGCCGGCGCGTGAGCGTGCTTTTCGCATGCACATTGAACGGGTCTTTTCTCCGCCGGGTGTCGGTTCGGTTGTTGCCGGGATTCCCTCGGCGGGTTCATGTGCTGTAGGGGAGAAACTGGAATTGTTCCCCGGCCCGCTGCCTACAGCAGCCCGTGCTATTCAGAAATACGGCCTTGACGCGCCGGATTCGCAGGCGCATGTGTGCACCGCGATAACGCTCAGGGACATTAAGTCCGCTGATCTCGAGCGTGGCATGACGCTGGCCGTACCCGGGGTTTATCATGAGACCCTCTCAGCCGTGTTGTCGATCGAGAATGTGCATGCGACAGCGTCGATCAAGCGGCGTCAGGAAATGCGTTTTTGCTGCGGCACATTTACGCGTGTTGTCTGGGGCTTGCTTCTGGCTGAGGGTCCGCTTAAGCCGGGTGAAAAAGGATTTATTCAGGTTGAATCTTCAACGCCCATGGTTTTAGCGGCGGGCGACCGGTTCCTTCTGCGCTCCCTTTCGCCATCAGCCACTATCGCGGGCGGCAGTGTGTTGACAACGCATGTTGATCCGCGTCGCAAAAGAATTTATCTGACGCCGCAGCGCCTTGAGCTGGCGCGTAAAGCCGTTGACAGTAATGACCCTTTCTTGAGTGAATTGATCGCCGGGGCTTTTGTTGTTTTGCATGATGCTGATCTGCCGGGCCTTGTTCAGGTAACGGGCGCGGCAATGAGGGGGAGCATTGATGCGAAGGTCAGCACGGGTGTACTGACAGCCCTGACGCCCTCACTTTGGCTGGTCACAGAACGGGCCACGGAACTTGAGGCAAGGCTGGTCGTGGCCTTGGGCCGTTACCATAAAGAAAATAAAGCCTCGATGGGTATGCCTGGTACTCAGGCGTGCACGGTGCTGGGGTTGAATGATCAATGCCTGGATGCTGTGGTCCGTGTTTTTGCGCGCAGCCCGCTGATCGTCGCACAAAGAAATTGCTTTGCCCTGAAGTCGTTCCGGCCGGAGTTGAGCGCCCGTCAGCAGGTGCTGAAAGAGAAGATCATGGCCGGGGTCATGCACGCCGAGAATGCGGCGGTGGCGTTTGCACCGCTTCAGGCCGAGCTGAAGGCGACCGATCAGGAGATGCAGGTCCTATTACGCATCCTTTCTGAGGAGGGATCTATAACAGTGCTGGATCACTATTGGATCGCCAGCAGTGCTGTGCATAAGTATCTGGCCAAGTTGCTGGAGTTGTTCCGCAATAAGCGGATCATTGAGTTAGCAGATTTTCGTACAGCAACGGGTTTGTCGAGGAACCTGGCCGTCCCGGTCCTGGAGTATTTCGATGTCAAGGGGATCACTTGCCGGGAAGGAAAAGGGCGCAGGCTTTTATCTAAAAGTTTAACAGGAGCAGGGTATGCATAAGGGAAGTTCACCAACGATCATTTGGATTTGGGTTGGAGGAGTTGTTCTATTTCTCGGCGTTATCGCCATGATCTCTAATAATGGAAGATCAGCGTCGAGGCAGCAGAACGCTGTACCAGGCGGGGTGACGGTCGTGGCCGCCAACCAGAATCCGGCGCCGGTGCAGGCCGGCGTTCCCCAGGGCATGAATACCGGCGCACTGGAGAGCACCTATAATCAGATCGCCGATGTCATGAACCGGATCACGGTAAGCATTTATAGCAATGATCCCACCAAACCGCAGCCGCTATTACTGGGTTCGGGCGTGGTCATTTCCAAGCAGATGATCCTGACCAATGCACATGTGGTTAACAATCTTGATAATCTTTTCGTGTCCTTTGGCGGTGCGCAAGCGGTCCAGTATCCGGTGGGTCTGTTCCGCTGTGACGGGGTCAATGATCTGGCGGTCCTGCAGGTCATGAATAACGTGGACTTTCCGGTTGTCGGCATGCTGGGGAATTCAGACATGGTCGATCGCGGGGATATTGTTTTTACGACGGGTAATGCCTTCGGGACGGGGAATGTCATGGCTAACGGCATGATCATCGACAATGTGTCTGCGCAAATTGTGAACGGGCAGACGTTCAACAATAAATTCCGTACGAATATTAATATTTACCCGGGCTCATGCGGCGGTCCTTTGGTGAATATAAGAGGCGAGGTCATCGGCGTTAATAATTCGGCCGGGCTGCCTGATAACTCGTATATGGGGATCGGTTACGCCACGCCGGTCAACTTCGCGGTGGCTTTGCTCAATTCCACGGCACAGAATCAGGGTGGAGCGACTAATCCGTTCATCCCGGTGGCGTACAGCGGCAATCCTTATGTGCTGACCTGAGCGACGCCACCATGAGATCCGTGCCGGCGGCATGGATATAAAGGGGATGGCGGTAAAGGCGAAGTTTTTTTGTAACTAGGTTAATAATAAAGGAGAGAATTATGTGCGGAATGTTCGTTTGTATCGCGTCAGTCGCAGTCATCGGTGGTATTGTGGCGTTTGTGACAGGGACTTTGGGTAATAAATCTGATTCAAAGGCAGAATAGACCAAAAAAGTTTAGCGGGATGACCCGCTAAACTTCAGGCAATGGCTATTTCGCGAGAACGACCTGTTGATAGTAAGCGCAGTCTTTACAGTCTGATTTGCAGAAGATCTTTTTGTGTTCGGTCTCTTCACGGAGAATGTAACATTTTTTGACGCCCGTCTGGAAGACAACGCATTCATTGCACTTGTGGCCGGGTTTGCCCCGTTCCTTGTGGAATTCCCAGCAGGGTTGAGTGTTCTTGTGATAATCTTTCTGATAGTTGCAGTCGGCGCAGTCGGATTTGCAGAATATCCTTTTATGGCCGCCTTTTTCGCGCAGCAGAAAGCATTTCTTGGCGTTGGTCAGGTAAACAAGGCAACCGCGGCATTTATGGTTCTTCCATTTGTCGTCCTTGTGGTACTCCCAGCACCACTGGAAGTTGGATTCAGGTGAGGTCAGTTCTGATTCATTGGTTTTGATGCCATGGTCTTTCATGAACTTCAAAAGGTCGTTCTTGCTGATGCGGCGATGGCCGCCCGCAGTCAAATGTGTCGGGATAGCGCCTTTGTTGGCCCAGTTAATGACGGTGAGCCGGTTGACATGGCAATATTTTGATGCTTCGGTGGTTGATAAAAATTCTTTCATCATGGTCTGGTATGCCTGGTCAAAAGGATTATTATTTGATTATACAATTTTGACATTTTAACGTCTTTGTCCACGGATGTCAAGGCGTGAAGGTCGGCAAGCTGGTATATTTCAAGATTAATGAAAGAAGGCGGGGATGAAGAAAGAGGAGTCGGCGGATTTTGATCAGAAGGCGGCTTTATGGGACACGGATCCATTTAGGGCTGGCTTGGCACGTGATATTTCACAGAGTATCTGCCGTGAGGTTGTTTTAAACGACCACATGGATGTGGCAGACTTTGGTTGCGGGACTGGGTTGGTGGCATTGCATTTACGCCCCCTCGTGCGTTCTGTAACGGGGTTTGACAGTTCCAGGGGTATGCTTGACGTTTTTATCCGCAAGATCGAACAACGGAAGATCTCCGGCGTGACCGCTCACTACGTTGATTTTGGCAAAGGCGGCAGGTTGACGGGGCGGTATCATCTGATCGTCAGCAGTATGACGTTACATCATGTAAAGGATGTTCCGGCACTGTTCCAGACGTTCTACAAGAATTTACTTCCGGGTGGTTGTATCTGTCTGGCGGATCTCGATGTAGAGGACGGGATCTTTCATGACAGCAATGAGGGCATTCATCATTTCGGGTTCGATCGTGACGTGCTGGGTGGTATTTTAAGGGACGCCGGATACGAAGATGTTCGTGCGGTGAAGGCGACCGATGTCGTTAAGGTTTGCCGTGATGGCGTTGAACGTAAATTTTCCATTTTCCTGATGATCGCGCATAAGGCACGCATCAGTGAGGAATAACAAGGAGGGGTAGCATGAATAAGAAGGTCATCATCGCTTTAGTTATTGTCGTGGTTGCCGGGGTTTGCCTGTGGTTATGCCCTTGCCGTAAAGGGGCCAAATGCCTGATGTCGCAGGGAATGATGCAGGGGTATGGGAAGAAATGCGGCATGTCCGGTGATATGGGGCCCATGGAACGTAAGGGCGGTTGTCCGATGGGGGACAAGTTGCGGCAGGAAGTGCTGTTAGCACCGGACGGTGGACTTTTTGTCGTCACGGGGAATAAGATTGTCAAGTATGACAAAGACCTGAATGTTGTTAAAGAGGTTGAAGTGAATGATGGTATGGATATGGACGAGCGTGCTCCCATGGGCATGAGGAAGAATTGTCCCATGATGAAGGGTGCTATGCCGGCGCTCAGTGACGATAAATCTAGTCATAAATAATTCTGTGATTACGCGTAGTGGCCGGCCTCTGTGCCGGCCATTTTATTGGCATTCATATTCTGGTATGTGTGTGGTAAAAGGGCGGACACAAGGTCCGCCCCTAGGCACGAATTATTACCCTTTTACTACTTTTAATGGGAGTCTTTGAAGTCGCAATTTGCGACTTCAAGTATGCGGTCACAAATTGTGACCGGATGTCAAAGGACTCGAGGTCTGGGAATTATAGTGAGCGCACTATTGTTGTTCTTACAGCAATTTATAGTTGACTAATACACAACACATCTATATATTGATCTCGCCCCTGATCAAATAATCCCAACATGGAGTTGTATATGTCGTCAAAGGATAAGCGTGTGTCAACCGGGGAAGGTGTGTCTATTGAGCCATTGATCCATTATGTTCGAGGGCAGAAGGTTATTTTGGATGCTGACCTGGCGAGAATTTATGGAGTGACGACAAAGGTGATTAATCAGGCAGTAAAGCGCAATCGGGACAGATTTCCTGAAGATTTTATGTTCAAGTTGACGAATGGTGAGGCGGAAAGTTTATTGCGATCAAGGTCACAATTTGTGACCTTGAAAAGAGGAATGAATATTAAGTATTTACCGTACGCTTTTACAGAACATGGTGCCGTTATGGCAGCCAATGTCCTTAATAGTCCTTCAGCCGTGAAGATGAGTGTATTTGTTGTCCGGGCATTCATGCAAATGCGCGTAGTGTTATCCGACCATAAAGAATTGTTGGGTGAGCTAAGATCGCTCGAGAAGAAGTTGACCGACCGGCTTGATGTGCATGAAGTGGCTATTGTCGATATTCTGCAGCGGATGATGGATTTGCTGGACCCGCCGCCAGCGCCGCCGGCACAGCCAAAGCCCAAGATAGGGTTCTAAAGATCCAACTGCCTGAGTGCATATAAATTACTTTTGTATTTATAAGTGTTATGTTAAAATAATTGGACTTTTTTTATTTAAAATAACACGATTAAATCCAAAAGAAGCCCAGCATGCCCTTTGTTTTGGTTGGCGTCAATCATAAAACATGTCCTTTGGATGTCCGCGAGAAGTTCTTCCTTCAGCCGGCTGAAAAAGAGTTGCTGCTGGCCCAGTTAAAGAATGATCCCAGGGTATTGGCCGCGGTCGTTCTGTCAACGTGTAATCGCACCGAGATCTACGCCGATCTTTTAAAAGCTGACCCAGCGGCGATCTTCCATGTTTTCTTCAATCTTAAGCAGTTGCCCATTCCGGGCGATCTTCATAAATACATTTATGTCCGTTACGAGGCCGATGTTGTTGAACATCTATTGCGTGTCATCACGGGCCTGGATTCCCTGATCCTGGGTGAAGGGCAGATCCTGGGCCAGGTCAAGGAAGCGCTGAGCATTTCCCGCCATCGGCATATGCTTAATAAAGAATTCAATATCCTCAGCCATATGGCCGTTGAAACGGCCCGCAAGGTACGTCGGGAAACAGATATCGATCGTGGCGGCATGTCGATCGCCTGGGCGGCTGTCAGCAAGGCCCAGGAGGTGGGCGGCTCGTTGAAGGGTAAGATAATTTTGCTGATGGGTTCGGGTAAAATGGGACGCCTTGTGGTGCAGCAGTTGCAGAAAAAAGGTGCGGCCAGGATCTATGTGATGAATCGGACCGAGGACAAGGCGGTGGAGCTGGCCGGGCAGTGTGATGGCGTGGCCGTGCATTTCTGGCAGATCAGGGAGATCCTCGAGGAAGCGGATGTGTGTATCTGTTCCGCGGGAGCGCCGCACTATCTGGTGGATGGGGACCTTATGGTCCGGGTCATGGCGCAGCGACCGGAGCGGCGGTTACTCATGGTGGATATCGCGGTGCCGCGTAACATCGATCCTTTGGCGGCCAAGGTGCCTGGCGTGTCGCTCATGACGGTGGATGATCTGGCCGAGACCGTTGAAGGCAATATGAACAGGCGTGTGGCGGCGGCTGAGCTCGCGGCCGAGATCGTCCGTGCCAAGACGCAGGAATTTTACAAGAAACTTGATAGGGCGGCTGTCTATGAAATGCTGGGCGCTACAAAAATATGAAACGGAAGCTTTAGCTTGATGATAGGATTGCTGAAACTGTTAGGGTCGGCTCTGTTCACGGTGATCATCAGTGTTGTGCTGATCGCGCTGCTCACGGCCTCCACGTTCCTGGAAAGCGTCCACGGCACGGAGTTTGCCCAGAAAGTTTTTTACCAGACCCGCTGGTTCGACGGCATCTTTTTTCTTTTATGCATCAATATCTTCTGTTCGACCGTCTTGAGGTTCCCTTTTCAAAAGAAGCACATAGGATTTTTGATAACGCATATAGCGATCTTGGTCCTTTTGGCCGGGGCCTTCATCAGCAAGAATTATGGTACCGAGGGCGAGATGTCGCTGGCGGAAGGTGAGACGGCCAACGCCATGCAGCAAATGGATCTTCCGACAGTCACGGCTCTGCCGTTCTCCCTGACGCTCAAGCAGTTCCGCAAGATCGATTATCCCGGAACTATGAGTGCGGCGGCTTTTGAGAGTGATGTGACGCTGCGGGACCTCCACAGCGGGTCGACCTTCGAGCGGACGATCAGCATGAACCATCCACTGTCCTATGCAGGGTATAAGGTTTTTCAATCTTCCTATTTCATGGACGAGCAGCATGCGAAGATCTCGGTGTTCAGTGTGGCGCACAATCCGGGCATCTTGTGGATCTATATCGGTTCAGTGCTGGCTTGCTGTGGGGCGATGGTGCAGTTCTATGGCTTTGGCGCGCTTGCGGGTGAGCGTCATGAAGAGGATGTGAAAAGCGCTGGATAGGGTGCAATGACCTGTGGTATAGTTGCCAAAATTAAAATAGCAGGAAAAATAGTTAATAGGAAAATATGACCAGTACCGTTAAACGTAAACCCAGAAAAAAGCCGGTTGCCAAGAAGAAAAGCGGCGGTTGGCATTTAGGCATTGCGTATACGCTCGGTAAGACCGTCAAGAAGGTTTCCGGCAAGGTCGGCAAGAGCGGAAAGTCCGGCGGCAAGCGTTCCTCTAAAAAGCGCGCTGTTAAAAAGGACCATGAAGTCGCCCCCGTTGATCTTTTTAAGATCGATCCAGAGGCACCGCTCGCACCCATCCTTAAAGAGCTCAAGGCCATGGCCGATATCAGCGGTCTTACGGCAGCCATACAGGAGATGCAAGAAATAAGCCTCAAGCATTCCACGCACCCTGTGGTCAATCAACTCATCGTCCGCGTTCAGCAATTGCCGCCGCATGAACAGGAAATGCTGTCGCGGAAATTCATTGAACGGGTCCAGGAAAGCATTGTTGTTAATCAGCCCATGTTCGCGTTCCCGCCGCAGCGTAAAATGACCGAAGAGGATTGCCAGAAGCTTTCCAGCACGTTCATTGACTGCCTGACCCGTACACTCGAAGACGCCGGCATGACGCCGCAGGAAAAGGAATTCCTGCAGAAGTTCTCCGATGACGTGACGCGCCCGTTGAACGAACTGATGCTTTTCTATCTGCATCCGAAAACATTTTCCCAGAAGGTCAAGCGCTTGTGGCGCATGCAGCGGATCATCATCAAGATGGTCAAGGTCATGCAGATGAGCAATGACATGGTCAAGCGCCAGGATGCCGTCATCGATCAGGCGTTCGCGGCGGGTCCGGTCAGCCCTGCCAATTACTGGATGAATGAAGACACCAAACCGATACGGATCAAGGAAAAGGATCTGATCCATAAATGACACCGCTTCTTAAGAAAGCCGAACAGATCGGCAATGCTTTGATATGCGGCGCAGAGATTGCCCGGGAAGGCCTCTGCCTTTTCGGTGAGACGCTTTATTGGATATTCGCCGGCCCTTTCCGCGGCAAGGCACTCGATGGCAAGGCTATTTCACGGCAAATGGTCTTCATGGGCTGCGAGTCTATCTGGATCATATTTTTCGTGACGTTCTTTACCGGGATTGTACTGGCCATGCAATCAGCCCAGCAGCTCAGTAAAATGGGCGGGACTATTTATGTGGCAAGCCTTGTGACGATATCCTTGTGCCGCGAACTGGGACCGGTCCTGTGCGCCTTGGTCATGGCGGGGCGTATCGGTGCCTCGATCACCGCCGAGATCGGCAGCATGAAGGTCAATGAGCAGATCGAAGCGCTTGAAACGATGGGCATCAACCCCGTCCGTTATCTGGTCGTGCCGAAATTCCTCGCGCTTTTGCTGATGTTGCCTGTTCTTACTATTCTGGGTGACGCGGCCGGCATGCTGGGGGGGTATATGATCGGCGTGTATAACCTGAAGATCAATGCCGGGCTTTATGTGCAGACGGCGTTTAAGTTCCTGACGACCAAAGACGTTTACACCGGCCTTTCTAAAAGCGTTATTTTTTCGATCATCATCACCATGGTGGGCGTTTATCAGGGCTTAAAGACCAGCGGCGGCGCGGTCGGCGTTGGCCGTGCCACGACCATCAGTGTTGTTGTCAGCTTTATCATGATCATCCTGGCCGATTGCGTCGTCACCGGGATCTACTATTTTGTGAAAATGTAAAATGGAAAACGCCAACGACATCATCCTTTCGGTACGCCAGATCCAGAAGTCCTATCAGGGGCGGAGGGTGCTGGACAATGTTTCTTTTGATGTGCGCCGCGGCGAGGTCTTTGTAATTTTGGGCGGTTCCGGTTGCGGCAAAAGCACCATGCTGCGCATCATGGCGGGCGGGGTAGAACCAACGGGCGGCCAGATCCTTTTTAACGGGCAGGACATGAGTGCGGTCAAAGGCGAGGCGCGCGAAAAGATACGGCGTCGTTTCGGTATGAGCTTTCAGTCGGCGGCTTTGCTGGATTTTTTGAACGTCGAAGATAATGTCAGCTTGCCGATACAGGAACACACCAAGCTTGATCCGCATATCATCAGCATCATGGCACAGACGAAATTGAATCTTGTGGGGTTACAGGGGTTTGAGAAACTTTTCCCCAGTGAGCTTTCCGGCGGCATGCGTAAGCGCGCGGGGTTGGCGCGTGCCATTGCCATGGACCCGGAGATCGTTTTTTATGATGAGCCGACGGCGGGCCTTGATCCGGTGGTCTGCGCGGTGGTCGACCGGCTTATCGTTGATCTGACCAAGAAACTTCAGATCACCTCGATCGTGGTGACGCACAACATGGAAAGCGTGTTTCGCATTGCGGACCGCGTGGCTATGCTTTATCAGGGCCGCTTGTTGCAGGTCGGTACAGCGGACGAGATCAGGAATTCGAAGGACCCCATTGTCCAGCAGTTCATCCGCGGGGACATTGAAGGGCCGATACAGGTAGGATAATTTAACTAAGGAAACGCGCATGGTCCTCAATAATGCAACAAAAATTGGTTTAATGGTCATGGCGGCTGCGGCGCTGCTTCTGGTGATCACGGTCAAAGCCGGGAACTTCACCATGAAGAAAGACGGCTACCGCATTACGACGCTCTTTAATGAGATCGACGGGGTCAGCAAGAATTCGCCGGTCATGTTCAATGGTTTCGAGATCGGTGTAGTTGAGAAGATCCAGGTCAGGGAAGAACCGGACCGTACGGTCATGGCGCTCACCTTATGGCTGAACAGTACGGCCAAACTAAAAGAGGGTTCAACGGCGCTAATTAAGAACCTTGGCTTCATGGGCGAGAAGTATGTGGCGCTTACTGCTGGTGATCCTCACGCGGCTTATCTTGCGCCTGGCGCCACTATTCAGGGCAAAGACCCGGTGGACTTTAATAAGCTCATGAACGATGGCCATGAACTGCTCTCCAAGGCTAAAGAGATCGCGGATAACGTTGATGAGCGGCTGAAGGTCAATCAAAAGAATATCGACCAGACCATGTCCAATTTGAATTCGGCAACGGCCAGCTTTGTATCCCTGGGGCAGAGGTTGGATAAGCTTGTTGCCGGCAATGCGGATAATGTTAACGGGATCCTGACACGTGTCAGCTCCATGACCATTCATTTGGAAGGTGCTTCAACGAATCTGGAAGAGATGTCGGCTGACCTTAAGCTTAATCCCTGGAAGCTGTTTTTCCGTGGGAAGGAAAAGACAGAGCCGCGCGCAAAATAACTTATAGCCTATGAACTATATTGTCCTCGTCAAACAAGTCCCTGATATCACCCGCATCCCTGAAGAAGCCTGGGACCGCGAAAAAGGTACGCTCAAGCGCGGCGTGCTCGACACGGTCTTTAATCCGCTGGACCTGCAGGCCTTAACCTTTGCCTGCCGGATGAAAAGCCACGATAAGTCTTCGCGCGTTCTATGTCTGACCATGGGGCCGAATCAGGCCCGCGAACTCCTTGAGGATTGTATGGCGCGTGGCGCTGATGAAGGCGTTCTTCTGACCGATATGAAATTCGCAGGAGCTGATACGCCGGCGACGGCCTATGCGCTGGCCTGCGCCATCCGTAAGATCGCCAAGGATATTTTTAAAGGTCAGGATTATGTGATCGTGACCGGCATGCAATCGGTTGACGGCGATACCGCCCAGGTCCCGCCGCAAGTGGCTGAAGAGCTGGGTATGGAGCAGATCGCTTACGCCCAGTCTTTTGATTTTGTTAAGGGAGCTCTTCAGGTCAAGCGCATCGGTCCGTTGGGTGTTGAAACCATTGTTCCCAAACATTACCCTGTCCTTATCACAGTCATCCAGTGCATGGACCCGGTATACCGTTCATTTAACCGCGTCAGGTCCATTGAGGCCACCAGTATTCATGTCTGGAATGCCGAGGCGGTCGCCGCGGATAAGGACCTCATCGGTTCCAAAGGTTCCCGCACCTGGGTCACGCAGATCGCCTCCGTATCGAGCCAGCGTGCCAAGCCGTGCGCTTATGCGTTAAGTCTTGATGAGCTTCTGGACCGGATCGAGCATGATTTTAAACATGGCTCAGCACGTGAAGACAAGGCGGTGACGCCGTATGTTCTGGGTGATAAAACGCCTTCGCTTAACGGTGAGGTGTGGGTTTACGCGGAGCAGGAAAAGGGCGCTCTGGCGAGTGTGTCCCTGGAACTTCTGGGTAAGGCGCGCGAACTGGCTACGGCACTCAAGCAGAAAGTGGCCGCCGTTATCGTCGGTGATAATGTGAAATATCTCACGCCCGCGCTTTTTGCTGCTGGCGCTGATAAAGTCTATATGGCCGAACATTCGCTCCTTAAGGATTTCCTTCCGTGCCCTTTTAAAAAGGTCATTGCCGCGATGGTCCTTGAGTATAGACCGCAGATCATGCTTTTCGGGGCGTCCCCGCTCGGGCGTGAATTGGCGCCGCGGATTGCCTATGCCATCAGCGCGGGGCTGACCGCGGATTGCACGGGGCTTGAGATCGCTGACTATGAAAAGGGCAGTGTCCGTCAGATCGCTATTTTGAAACAGACCCGCCCGGCTTTAGGCGGGAATATCATGGCCACCATCATCACCAAGGATTCGCCGTTCCAGCTCGCGACCGTGCGTCCGGGTGTTTTTAAAGCGCCGGTACCTGACGCTTCGCGTAAGGGCGAGGTTGTGCGCGTTGCGGCGCATCTTGATGATAAGGATTGCGCAACAAAGATCGTCTGGTCGGAACCAGCCTTCACCAAGGTGCATCTTGATCAGGCTGAGGTTATTGTGTCGGGCGGCCGCGGCATGGGATCCAAGGCCAATTTTGAGAAATATCTGACGCCGCTCGCTGATGCTTTGTCTGTATGGCTCAAGGTCAAAGTCGAGATAGCGGGTTCACGCATGGCGGTCGAGGACGGCTTTATCGGCCATGCGCGTCAGGTTGGCCAGACAGGGCAGACTGTAAGCCCGAAACTTTATGTGGCGGTCGCGATATCCGGCGCCGTACAGCATATTACGGGTATGCAGGGGTCAGGCACTATTTTTTCTATCAACAAGGATCCGCACGCGCGCATTTACAGTTATTCCGACCACGGCCTTGCAGCGGATCTTGAAGAAGTTATCCCGCAGCTCATTAAGGCGATACACAAGCGTCAGGGGGCGGCATGAAGCCTATCGATGTCCTGATCATCGGCGCAGGCCCGGCTGGCCTCGCTACCGCGATACGTTTAAAGCAGAAATTTAACAAAGCTAAAAGCACGGCCTCGGTTGTCGTGATCGAGAAGGCGGCCAAGCCAGGGTACCATAATCTTTCGGGCGCTGTCATTGAAACGGCTTGCCTGGATGAGTTGCTGCCAGGTTGGCGTGCGGCTGATCCGGCCTTTGCCGCCGAACTGATGCCTGTTAAGCGTGATGAGATGTATTTCCTGACGGCGAAGGCGGCTTTTCAGATCCCCGAGCTTCTGGTCCCGGGGGGCATGCACCATAAAAATGACAGCCTCATTTCTGTTTCTCGGCTTGTTGACTGGCTGGCGAAAGCGGCGCGCAAAGAAGGCGTGGAGATACAGAGCGGATTTTCCGCCGCATCCCTTATCTGGGATAAAGATGCGGTCAAGGGGGTGCGGCTGGTCGACTGCGGTCTGGATGCCCGGCGGCAGCCCAAGCCAAATTTCCTTAAAGGCGAGGATGTTCTGGCCAAGGTTACGGTCTTGGCCGACGGGCCGCGCGGCGTTCTCTCGCGTGAATATGTGGCCAGGGTCAAAGGCAATATCAACCCGCAGGTGTACTCCATCGGCATCAAGCAGGTCTTTAAGGTTCCGGTTGGGCATGATTTTGGCACCAATCGCGTGCTCCATACGCTGGGCTTTCCCAATCGTCCTGATGTTTTTGGCGGCAGTTTCTTTTACAGCATGGGCACCGAATATATTGCCGCGGGGTTGATTTTGGGGTTGGATTGGAAATATACGGACCTGAATCCGCAGCAGGAATTCGAGCTTTTAAAAACGCATCCTTTGATCGCCAGGTTCCTGAAAGACGCTGTGCCCGTCGCGGCCGGTGCCCGGACCATCCCTGAGGGGGGATTTTATTCGATCCCTAAGCTTTGGACCGAGGGGGCTTTGCTGGTCGGTGACGCGGCTGGACTTGTGAATATGGAAAAGATCAAGGGCATCCATTACGCGATCTTTTCGGGTATGGCCGCGGCCGATGCGATCGTTGATGGTTCTATTTCAGCTACAGCCTTGGGCGCCTATAAGGATAATCTTGAGGCGCGTGGCGTTCTTAAGGATATGCGTCATGCGCGTAATTTCCGCCAGGTCTTTCAGTGGGGCGTTTTTATGGGCGCGCCGCTTTCGCAGATACAGTCATTGATACCCGTACGCCTTGGGCTTCACCAGGATCATAGTCAGACGCTTAAGGGGGCTGCGTTGAAGCGTGATATTAAGCCTGCGATCGACCGTGCGACCTTTGCCGCCTTGAGCGGCACGACACACCGCGAGGATGAGCCGTCGCATTTGATCATCAATGACACATCTGTTTGCCAGCGTTGCCGTCAGGAGCTGTCCAGTCCCTGTGCTGTTTTCTGTCCGACCGAGGTTTACCGGTGGAAAGAAGACGGTGTAAATATCAGTGCGTCCAACTGTGTGCATTGCGGCACCTGCGCGATCAAGTGTCCTTTTCAGAATATTACGTGGACGCCGCCGGAAGGTGGTCAGGGGCCGCGTTATAAGAATATGTGATCGATCACGGTTGGCGTGCAGTGAACCTTTTACCAAAGGAAGTGTATGGACCTATTGACTAGAGAATCAGACGATCATGGACAGATATTTGAGTCGATCGCTTTCTTCAAGCAGAGCCTGGCGGCTATTTCTGTTGAAGATTACGGCTATATCCGGAAAGTGAAGGCATTTATCGCCCAAAGCATTGTGGCTCACTTTGCCTATGAAGAGAGCAAGATCTTCCGCCTGATTTTGGCTAACGGTACGTTGGCTGAAAAGAAGATCATCCGTGACCTGCAGATCGAGCATATCAATGTTTTGAAAGAGGTTGATGTTTTCAACGATCTTGTCAGGCTTTACAATCACGGTGAGAAGGTTTCGATCAAGGAGATGCGCGCTGTCATTAAGGGGATGATCTCTTTGATGTTAAAGCATGCGCGCTATGAGGATCAGAAGCTGTTCCCTATTATTAAGGCGTATCAGTAAAACAGGCGTCATTCCAGGCCTCCCGATTTTGATTGCATTTCGGGGGGGGGGTGGTATATAATCAT